>CBDTUD010000005.1:0-98055 GCA_965363545.1 uncultured Flavobacteriaceae bacterium
AAATGACCATATTTGGGTTAAATTAAAGGAATAATACTACTGCCAACACCGTATATAATTTATTGCTGGCTTCTCGCCTACTTACGAAAGTCCTCGCGGACTTTCTTGGTCGGTAATTATTTACTAAATTAGTTGCTTAAAACACGCAACAAACCATATACAAACACGTTGTGCTTCATTATGACCCGTCCTGAAATAAGGCTACATAATTTTAAACATATCAATAAGAAAATCAATTTAAACTATATTATGAACTTAGAACATGCTGTAATACAAGGAACATTGTCTACTGAAAATATTAACTTTTATAAAGAATTCGGGTTTCTAACAGCCCCTAAAACATTTAGTGAAGACATCATTACTAAACTGAAAAGTGAAGCAACAGATATAGTGAGTGGTAAATGTGGAAAGATTGACGGGACTGTACCATTAGAAGAAAAATTATCAGAATTTGATATTTTGAAAAAATATGCAGCGATACATTTCCCTCACAAAATATCTCCTATTATGAAAGAGACTGCATCAGACACAAAAGTAGCAAACTATCTTTCTGTTTTAGTGAGTCCTAATGTGAAATGTGTACAAACCATGCTATTCATAAAGGGGCCTGAAAAAAAAGGACAAGCTTGGCATCAAGATGAATTTTTTATTCCTACAAGAGATCGCTCATTAACAGGTGTGTGGATTGCGTTGGAAGATGCTAATTTGGAAAACGGTTGTTTATGGGTTATTCCTGGTTCTCATAAAGATGGTATCATTAAAGAACGAATAAAAAATACAAATACAGATTTTGCTGACACAACTACACTTGATATTGATTCTTATACTGAAAATGAATTAGTAAAAGTAGAAGTCAAAACAGGTGGTATCATAATTTTTAATGGGTATTTATTTCATATGTCTTTAAAAAACAAATCAAAAACCCGATTTAGAAGAGCATTAGTTTCACATTATTGTAGTGCAGAATCTATGTTACCATGGGATCAAGATGGAAGACAAGAACCCACACAAGATTTTAGAGATATTTTTATGGTAGCAGGAAAAGACCCCTATGAATACAAAGGAATTCAAAACCTTTCAAAACCTTTTGTAAGACCAGATGTTATAGATTTTAACACTAAAGAATTTCGTGACAGTCTAAAAAGAAAAAGATAATGCAAATAAAATTTTTTTGTCCATATTGGGGCTCTGAGCACTTAGACTATGTTACTTTTTTACACAAAATAAAAGCCGCAGGTTACGACGGTACAGAAATTATTTTTCCTTATGATGGAAACGCAAAGACTATAATTGTTGAAACAGCAAAACAATTAGATTTGGAAATTATTGCTTTATGGGGTGGCGTAATTAAAGGAGATTTTCATACATCAATCAAAACGTATGAAGAACACCTTCGAAATGCTTGTTCTGTACAACCACTTTTTGTAAATATTCAAACAGGAAAAGACCACTATTCGTATGAGGAAAATATGGAATTTCTACATTTGGCTAAAAAAATAAGTCAAGAAACCGGAGTAAAAGTAATCCATGAAACGCATAGAGGAAAGTTCAGCTTTGCTGCACACATTACCAAAGAATTTTTAGAAAATAATTCTTGGCTGAGAATAACTGCGGACTTTTCACATTGGTGTAATGTGGCAGAATCATTATTAGAAGACCAACCAGAAAGTGTTACAAAGGCAATCTATCACACAGATCATATTCATGCGCGAATCGGATTTTCAGAAGGTCCTCAAATACCTGATCCACGAACTCCAGAATGGCAAACAACCTTAGATGCTCACTTAGCTTGGTGGGATAGTATTATTGAATTAAAAAAAAGTCAACAAGCACCATATATGACTATTACTCCTGAGTTTGGTCCATTTCCATATATGACTCAGATGCCATTTACATGTTTACCTATTTCTTCACAATGGGATATTAACTTGTACATGAAAAACATTTTAAAAGAACGTTATACAAAATAAACCAACTAAAACGGCACATAAATAAAGGGTTAAATAAAACTTCGGATAATTCCATACAAGGAAATAGATTACACTTATCTTTAAATTTTAAAACACCGAATAGGGTATATCAATGATCAGCTTAAAATCATTTTTAACCTGTAGCCATATTTTAGGACTAGACATACGAACCGCTAGGATTAATTGGAATTTATGAAACATTTGACTGGTATGATATGAAGAGAAAAGAAATTTATAAATAGTAAAGACAGGAAAGCGGCACTAAATATACCGCTAACCGTTAGCCTTTATTATGAAAACCAACAAAACCAAATGATTCCAATTTTTAGAAAAATACGTAAAAAAATGGCAGATGTTAAAGATGTCGGTAAAATGAATGTATTTCAAGTACGTTTTCAAATAGATTTTTAAACGTATTTTATTTTTATTAAAGGATAGAATGATTAAATTAGTACTCCTATTTTAGGTAAATAGCTAATATTAACTAAAACCTACGTTGGGCACAATAAAAAAACACCAAAAAGAAAATATAAACGAACAGTATTTATGGCTGTGGAATAAATCATATTTTAAGTTTATGTATCAATCTCAAATTTTGATAAATGAAAATCACAGTAAACAGTATTCCCCTTGAACTGCATAACGGTGCCAAAGTAAAAGATGCAATTCTGAAATATTATTCACAACAAGGCAAAAATAGCCCCAAACATTTCCCTCTTGTCGAAGATCCTTATGGAAACAACGTTGCCTTAGACGGAGAACTGACCGATGGCAACACGCTTATTATAAAGACAAAACACAAAAAACCAAGTTTATTTTCAAAACTGGTTATTGCTTTACTAGCCATCGGACTTCTTTTTGCCTGTAGCACAAAAAAGAAAGTAATTACAAGTAATTCAAATGAAAAGCAAGCCATCATTTTTGCGGTAAACGACCTACATGCTGCCATCGATAATTTTCCAAAGCTGGCTTTTATTGTTGATAGCTTGCAAGCCATTTATCCCGACATGCTATTGGTTAGTGCGGGAGACAATCAAACAGGAAATCCGGTAAACGATCAGTATCCCGAAAAAGGACTTCCCGTTATCGAACTAATGAATGCTGTAGGTTTTGATCTGAGCGCAGTAGGAAACCACGAATTCGATTCAAGCCCCGAAGGATTCAGTAATCTGACCCACAAAGCAAACTTCGGTTTTATTTGTGCCAACGTTTCTTTGAGCGATACGTATGATATAAAAGTGAATCCCTATAAAATAATCACGTTGCCCAACGGACTAAAACTAGCGTTTCTGGGACTTTTGCAAATCAATCAAAATGGTATTCCCGATACGCATCCCAATAATGTAAAAGAGTTTAACTTCCACGCTCCGTTTAAAACAGCTACTGAATATCTATATCTAAAAGATGAAAGTGATATTTTCATTGCACTAACCCACCTTGGTTTTGAAGACGACGTAAAATTGGCCAAAACCTCTTCGCCCGGCATCGATTTAATTATTGGCGGTCATTCACACACCAAGGTTGAAAAAGAACAAATCCATAATGGTATTTTGATCACGCAAGCTGAAAGCAAATTGAAATATGGTACGCTAATCAAATTAACTATTTTAAGTGATGGAACGATACAAAGAAAAATGGAGCTTATAGCTATTAAAAATTCAAAGAACGAAAAACCTTCCATTCGTGCTATAATTGATAAATATAACGACAATCCAACACTGAAAAAAGTGATTTCAACAGCCATTGACGATTTTTCATCATATGAAGAACTGGGTTATCTCATGGCCGATGCACAACGCGATGCTGCCAAAGCAGATATTGCATTAGTAAATCCGGGAGGTGTCCGCATCGATTATCTGGCAAAAGGGCCTATCACAATTATGAATGTCTATCAACTCGATCCTTTTGGAAATGAATTGGTAGTAACAAAACTTACCGGAAATGAAATTCATTCTTTGATGCTTGAAGCCTACCCCATTGACAATAATAATCCTCTCTATTCATCAGGAATCAAAATAATGGTGAAAAAAGACACAAACGGTAATCTTTTAGATATCGTTCTTCTGACCGAAAACGACACTCCGCTAGACATGAACAAAACCTACACAGTTGCTATGAATAACTATATGACACAGGTTTACAAATACAAACACAGCGACCCCGGTCAATCACTATTTATTGAAACCGCTGATGCAACCATTACCTATCTTAAAAATATTAAAAATGTAAAAAGCTATCGTGGAGAAAAAAGGGTTCAAATAAATTTTTAAACCTATATCATTTTCATTAAAGAATGGAATAACTAAATTAATACACATATAATAGATATATAGTTAATATTAACTATTACCTACGTTGTACAACATTTGAGAAAACACATGAATAAAATCGCATTTCTAAACATTAATGATTTAAAAGTTTTGAAAGTAATTAGAATGAAACAAAAAATCACTTAATTCCAAATCCAATTCCGTGAAAACTCGAAAAATCAACATTAATCATAAAAAAAGCGAAGAATAAAATTCCTCACTTTTTTTAATACCCTTCTGTAAGGTGTTGTAATTTGGTTTTGTCTTCTATTTTTATTCGTTTGCCTTGTAAGACAATGTATCCTTCTTTTTTAAATTCTGATAATAATCGAATCGTTGATTCAGTTGCTGTACCAATAGCATTAGCAATTTCTTCTCGAGTTAAAGTAATCGAAATGAAACCCTCTGCATCTACACCAAAAATCTTTTCAAAAAATAATAACGATTCAGCTAAACGTTCTCGTACATTTTTTTGTGCCATGTTAGCAATTGACGCGTTTGCTTCATCTAAATCATCACAAATAGATTTTGTAATTTCCATTGAAAAATCGGAATTGTTTTTGAACATTTCTAAAATTTCATTTTTAGGAATAAAACAAACATCCATATCTTCTAGGGCTGTTACGGTAAGATGAGCAACGGAATTGCTAATTACAGAACGGTGACCTACAATTTCACCTTTTCTTATAAAACGTACGATTTGTTCTTTTCCGTTGGGTGCCAATTTTGATAATTTACACTTCCCATTTTTCAAACAAAAAACTCCTTTCAGTGGATTTCCTTCACTAAAAACAGCTTCTCCTTTTTTAAAATGTTTGGTTTTTTTCTTTTTATCAATTTCGATAATTTCCTCAGGAGTAATAGAACGTAAAGAATTTAAATCTCGAATAACGCATTTATCACATTCGTTCGCCATATTTAAAATATTTCTTTGTGCAAATTTATACAAATTATAATACCTACCATTTTTTTATATAACTTTTTTAGGAGAACTTTGCAAAACTTAAATTGTTGTATGCCAAAAGAAGTATGTTATCATTGTGGTACAAAATGTGATTCAGACACAATTAAATTTGACAATAAATTCTTTTGTTGCAATGGTTGTAAAACGGTTTACGAAATTTTAAATCAAAACGAATTAAGTTGTTATTACGATTTAGAAAGTGCCCCGGGAACTATTCCTAAAGAAATAAAAGGAAAATACAATTACCTCGATAATGAGGAAATTTCTACTAAAATTATTGAATTTAACGATGGCGACACTACTGTAGTCAACTTTTTCATACCGAGCATTCACTGTAGTTCTTGCATATGGGTTTTAGAAAATCTGCATAAATTAAATTCTGGTGTCAAAACTGCATTAGTCAATTTCCCGAATAAAGAAGTCAGAATTACCTATAAAAATGATCAAATTTCACTTCGAGAAGTTGTTGAACTAATTACATCTATCGGGTATGAACCTTATATTAGTTTAGATGACGCTGAAAATTCAAAAAATAAAGTTAACCGAACCCTTATTTATCAAGTTGCCGTTGCGGGATTTGCTTTTGGAAATGTCATGCTATTATCATTTCCTGAATATTTTCAGATGGATGAATTTTGGCTCAATAAGTTCAAGCCATTTTTTAGAGCCTTGATGTTTATATTGGCAATTCCGGCAGTACTCTATTCGGCAAAAGATTATTTAATATCAGCCTATAAAGGTTTAAAACATGGCATTTTAAATATTGATGTGCCTATTTCTTTGGGTATTTTAGTTTTGTTTATCCGAAGTGTTTACGAAATTGCCACACAAACCGGGCAAGGTTATTTTGATAGTTTGACCGGACTAATTTTCTTTTTATTATTGGGAAAAGTTTTTCAGCAAAAAACATACAATTTCTTATCCTTTGAGCGTGATTACAAATCGTATTTTCCGATTGCTGTAACAAAAATCAATAGAGATAAAACCAATGAAAACATACCTGTACATAAAATTGAAAAAGGAGATCGATTATTAATTCGCAATGAAGAAATAATTCCCGTTGACGGAATTTTATTAAATGGTAATGCACTTTTGGATTATAGTTTCGTTACCGGAGAATCTATTCCGGTTACAAAACTTTCAGGAGATAAAGTCTTTGCCGGAGGAAAACAAACCGACGGAGCCATCGAAATGGAAGTGCTACAAACCGTAACACAAAGTTATTTAACCCAACTTTGGAGCAATGATGTCTTTCAAAAAAACACTTCAAAAAGCATTAAATCTTTAACCGATTCGATTAGCAAACATTTTACTATAGTAATTTTGGCTGTTGCTTTAATTGCAGGAATCTATTGGTTTTTTAAAGATAAAGAAGTTGCGTTTCAAGTAGTTTCAGCAATCTTGATTATCGCTTGCCCATGCGCTTTGGCGCTCTCTGCTCCTTTCGCTCTTGGCAATATGATTCGTATTTTCGGTAAAGAAAAATTCTATTTAAAAAACACCAATGTAATTGAAGCCATTTCAAAAATAGATAACATCGTTTTTGATAAAACCGGAACGATAACTGCAAATGACAGCACCGATATTCAATATGAAGGCAAGGTGCTTTCCAAAGAAGAAATCATTCAAATTAAATCAGTTTTACGAGCATCTAATCACCCATTAAGTAGAATTTTATTTGATAACCTTAAAACCAAAGAAACGAGAGTCATTACTGATTTCAATGAAGTTTTAGGAAAAGGTTTGGAAGGTTTTGTCGATAATAATCGAATTCAACTGGGTTCGGCTAAATTTGTTGGTACGGTGGATATTGAGACTAATAAAACCAGTATTTACATTAAAATCAATGAGGATATAAAGGGATTTTATAGTTTTAAAAATAAATATCGAAAAGGTTTGAAAAGTGTTTTTGATAGCTTGTCTCACTCCTATAAAATAGCAATTTTATCAGGGGATAATGAGGGCGAAAAGGAAAACCTAAAAAAATTACTACCAGAAAACTCTCAACTATTATTTAATCAAAAACCAGAGAATAAGCTAACGTTTATTAAAAATTTACAAACTAACGATCAAAATATCATGATGTTAGGTGATGGCTTGAATGATGCCGGAGCTTTAGCGCAAAGTAACGTCGGTTTAGCGATTTCGGAAAACATAAACGTTTTCTCCCCTGCATGTGACGGTATTTTAGATGCAAAAAGTTTTAAAAAACTTCCGATTTTCATGCAACTCTCGAAAGTAACAATGCGTATTATCAAAATAAGTTTTATTATTTCTTTTTGTTATAATATTATTGGACTTTCTTTTGCCGTTACCGGAAATCTTTCTCCAATAATAGCGGCAATTTTGATGCCGGTGAGTTCGATTTCCGTAGTAATTTATGTAACTTTGAGCACCAATATTTTAGCAAAAAAATTATTACATTAGCACACTGTTAAAGAAGTGTTAATAGCTTTAAATCCAAGTATGATATTTATCATGGCGCAACAAACTAGCATTTCCTTAATTTGCTTTAACTAAAAAACTCAGAAATGAATATTATTTTTATGCTTATAATCGCCAGTTTGGTTATTGCCATAATTTTCTTCATTCTTTTTATAAAATCTGTTAAGTCAGGCCAATATGATGATGTTTACACACCATCTGTTCGTATGTTGTTTGATGATGAACTGGTTAAAACAGAAAAATCTGAAAACGAAAAACTAACTAAATAATATCAATTAATCATTAACTAACTATTTTAAAATGGAAAAAGAACAATTTTATTACGACAACAAGATTGTAAGAATGTTTTTTATTGCTACAATTGTATGGGGAATTGTAGGTATGCTCGTCGGCCTTTTAGTAGCTTTCTTATTTATTTTTCCAAACTTTTTAGGAGATATCTCTTATTTAAGTTTCGGACGATTACGTCCGTTACACACCAATGCAGTTATTTTTGCCTTCGTTGGAAATGGATTTTTTGTAGGAATGTATTATTCCATGCAACGCTTGCTAAAAACAAGAATGTTTTCAGACCTATTAAGTAAAATTCACTTTTGGGGCTGGCAATTAATCATTGTTGCGGCCTCACTTACCTTGCCTTTAGGCTTAACTTCATCAAAAGAATATGCAGAATTAGAATGGCCTATTGACATCGCAATTGCCATAATATGGGTAATAATGGGTATCAATATGATTGGTACTATGATGAAAAGACGTCAACGTCATATATATGTAGCAATCTGGTTTTATATTGCAACTTTTGTAACGATTGCTGTATTACATATTTTTAATAATTTAGAATTACCTGTTTATGCGTTTAAAAGCTATTCCGTTTATGCAGGTGTTCAAGATGCCTTGGTACAATGGTGGTATGGGCACAATGCAGTTGCATTTTTCTTAACAACACCAATTCTTGGTTTGATGTATTACTTTGTACCTAAAGTAGCAAACCGACCGGTTTATTCATATCGATTATCTATCATTCACTTTTGGTCTTTAATCTTTATTTATATTTGGGCTGGACCTCACCATTTATTATATACAGCTTTACCAGAATGGGCACAAAATTTAGGTACTGTATTTTCAATAATGTTAATTTTTCCTTCATGGGGTGGTATGATCAACGGTTTATTAACACTTCGTGGTGCATGGGACAAAGTTAGAGATAATCCAATTTTAAAATTCTTTGTGGTTGCAATTACTGGTTATGGTATGTCAACCTTTGAAGGCCCGATGTTATCATTTAAAAACTTAAATGCAATCGGACATTACACAGACTGGATTGTTGCGCATGTTCACGTTGGAACATTAGCTTGGAATGGTTTTTTCATTGCCGGTATGTTATATTGGTTAGCGACTAAACTTTGGAAAACCGAATTATATTCTAAAAAATTAGCCAATGTTCATTTCTTAATAGGAACTTTAGGTATTTTATTTTATGCCCTACCTCTATATGTTGCCGGTTTTACACAAGCCAGTATGTGGAAACAATTTAATCCAGATGGAACTTTAGTATATGGTAACTTTTTAGAAACAGTTACGCAAATTATGCCAATGTACATGATGCGAGCATTTGGTGGTACTTTGTACTTTGTTGGTTTTATATTATTAGCCTATAATATTTATAAAACAGCAAAAGCAGGATCATCTGTTCAAGACGAACTTGCCGAAGCAATGCCATTGAAACAAATTTCTTCATCAAGAATTGCCGGAGAAGGTTTACATTCTTGGTTAGAAAGACGTACTGTTTTATTTACTATTCTAACAACAGTAGCCATATTAATTGGTGGAGCTGTAGAAATTATACCATTATTAACGGTAGACTCAAATATTCCGAAAATCACTTCGGTTAAACCATATACGCCTTTAGAATTAGAAGGTCGTGATATTTACATCCGTGAAGGTTGTAATAACTGTCACTCTCAAATGATTCGTCCGTTTAGATCTGAAGTTGAGCGATATGGCGAGTATTCTAAAGCAGGAGAATATGTATATGACTTCCCATTTTTATGGGGATCAAAAAGAACCGGACCAGATTTACATCGAATTGGTAAAAAATACAATGATAACTGGCACTTTAACCATATGATAGATCCACGATCTACTTCTCCTGGTTCGATAATGCCGAGATATGAATGGTTGGTGACAGATGATCTAGATATTTCACAAACCGTTAATAAAGTGAATGCCATGGTAACTTTAGGCGTTCCTTATACTCAATTTGAATTAGACAAAGCGGTTTATTTACTAAAAGCTCAGGCACAAGAAGTAGAAAATAATTTACGTCAAGATCCTGAATTTGTAAAAAATTATAGTGATGCTAATATTCAAGATAAAGAAATTACAGCCTTAATTGCTTATTTACAACGATTAGGTACAGATATTAAAGCAGAACAAACCGCTAAAAATTAATCGTATGTTGAAATTTATAAAACATCATTTAGATACTATTGCAGGTGTTGAAATATACCCGATGATATCTTTAATTTTATTTTTTACGGTATTTGCTGTCATGCTTTTTATCGTACTGAAAATGCCAAAAAAAAATATTGAAGAAATTAGCAATTTACCATTAGATAACGACTTAAATAATAACACTCATGAATGATAAAAAACAATTGAGCGGCTGGCAAAAGTTTATGCAGTCCATGACCAAAGCCAATGAGCTTGGAAAGGAAGAAGACATAATGACCGACCATGATTACGATGGTATAAAAGAATTAGATAATGTATTGCCGCCATGGTGGTTATACGGATTCTATATTACGATTGCGATTGGTATATTTTATTATTTTCAAGTTTTTACAAATTCAGAAAAATACAGCCAAAAAGAAGAGTTTGCAGCTGAAGTAGAAGCTGGTAAAGCTGAGGTAGAGGCTTATAAAGCAGCTAATCCTGAACTTTTTAAAACCGATATAACCTTATTAACCGATGACGCTAGTTTAGCCGCAGGTAAAGAAACTTTCAACACCTATTGCGTGGCTTGTCACATGGCAGACGGTGGTGGTGGAATCGGACCGAACCTAACCGACGACAAATGGATTTTAGGTGGAGGTATGGAAAACATCATGCACACCTTAAATGAAGGTGGTAGACCAGGAAAAGGTATGATTTCATGGAAATCTTCGATTCCTGCAGAAAAATTACAACAAGTAGCAAGTTATGTCATTTCACTTCAAGGAACAACCCCTGCTGCTCCAAAAGCAGCTGAAGGAGACATTACTTGGACAAAGTAAACAGACGGTCACTTTTTGCACTTTCTTAAAGTGACTACTGTGTTTTTGATTTTTTTAGTTAGTAGTAGAAAAGGCTATTTGTGATTTTAAAAAAAATTTCAAAATAGCCTTTTCAAATTTTTTCAAATGAATAAAAATGCAAGATCAAGAAAATTTTAGAGACTCCATTGCCACTATTGACAAAGAAGGCAAACGCAATGTAATTTACCCAAAAAAACCAAAAGGAAAATTCACCAACTACCGCACTTTTGTAAGTTGGGTTTTGTTAGCAATACTTTTTGCATCCCCTTTTATTAAAATCAATGGCAACCAATTTTTACTATTTAATGTTTTAGATAGGAAGTTTAATATTTTCGGACAACCATTTTGGCCTCAAGATTTTTATTTATTGGTACTCTCGATGCTGGTCGGCATTGTTTTTGTAATTCTCTTTACCGTAATTTTTGGTCGAATTTTCTGTGGGTGGATGTGTCCGCAGACAATTTTTATGGAAATGATATTCCGAAAAGTAGAATACTTTATCGAAGGAGATCGAGCCAAACAAATTAAACTGGATAAGCAAGAATGGAATCGAGAAAAAATAATTAAAAAAGGCATCAAATGGATTATCTTTTTTATTATATCCTTTATTATAGCCAATGTTTTTCTAGCCTATTTTATAAGTAGTGATACCTTGATTGCCCATATTACCGACGGTCCAACAAAACATTTAGGCACTTTTATTAAATTACTCGTATTTACCGGCGTATTTTATTTTGTTTTTGCGTGGTTTAGAGAGCAGGTTTGTATTATTGCTTGTCCGTATGGTAGATTACAAGGGGTTTTACTCGATAATAAATCAATTGTTGTTGCTTACGATCATGAAAGAGGTGAAGACAGAAACAAGGTTAGAAAAGATGAAAACAGAGAAGAAAAAGGCTTTGGAGATTGTATCGACTGCAAACAATGTGTTTTAGTTTGCCCTACAGGAATTGATATAAGAAACGGTACACAATTAGAATGCGTTAACTGCACTGCTTGTATCGATGCTTGTGATGAGATCATGGATAAGGTAGGCTTTGAACCAGGTTTAATTCGTTATGCCTCAGAAAATGATATTGAAACAGGAGAGAAATTTTCTTTCAGTCCTCGAATAATTACTTACAGTATTATTTTAACGCTTTTGGTAGCATTTTTAGTTACTCTTTTATTCATGAGAAATGATGTAGAGGCGAATATTTTAAGATTACCAGGGCAAATGTATAGCACCCGTGGCGATACCATTAGCAATGTATACACCTATAAATTATTGAATAAAACCAATGAAGAGTATAATAATGTTAAGATTAGTCTAATTGATACGAAAGGAAGAATTGATGTGATTGGCGGAACAATCAATATACCAAAACAAGGATTTGCAGAAGGAACATTATTCATTAATATTCATAAAAAAGATTTACATTCGTCCAAAGAGAATATAAAAATTGGTGTAAAACTTGGTGATGAGTTAATTGATATGAAAAAAACCAATTTCCCTTCTCCTTTGCGGATAAAATAAAATAAAGCAACTATGAAAATAAAATTTAATTGGGGTACGGGTATTGTCATTGCAATGGTTGCTTTTATGGTTTTTATTCTATCCTTTGTGTATAAAACGATTGCAGTTGAAAAATACCAACATCAATTGGTTTCAGAAGATTACTATAAAGATGAGCTGCATTATCAGCAAGAAATTGACAAACTGAATAATGCGGTTAAATTAACGCAGAATATTGTGTTAAGTAATACAGAAAACGGAGTAACAATTCAGTTTCCTGAAGATATGGATTTTACTAAAATTTCTGGAACTATTCTTTTTCAACGATTGTCAAATGAAAAACTTGATTTTAGTCAAGATATTAAACTAGAGGGAAATTCTCAGATCATACCTAAAGAAAAACTGGTAGCAGGTAAATGGATTGTCCGCGTTGAATGGAACTATAATGACCAAGAATATCTCTTTAAAGAATCTTGGTTTTATTAATAAACTTTTAAATTTAAATTCTTTAGTTATTTTCTATACCGCTTTCATATTAGGTTTAATTGGCAGTTTTCACTGTATCGGAATGTGCGGTCCAATCGCATTTATTTTACCTGTTGATAGAAAAAATAAGGCCAGAATGCTATGGCAAACTTTTCTATATCATTTTGGTAGATTGCTTACCTATAGTCTGATCGGACTCTTATTCGGGCTCGTAGGAAAAGGATTGTATCTTGCTGGTTTTCAACAACGCCTATCTATTTTGATGGGTGTAATTATGATTGCCATAGTGCTGATTCCCACAAAATTTCTAAACAAATTCAATGTTACCAAACCCTTGTACCAAGTCATCGGAAAAGTAAAAACAAAACTCGGTCTATACCTTAAGAAAAAATCAAATAAAGCACTATTTTCCATTGGTTTTTTTAATGGATTTTTACCTTGCGGATTAGTGTATATGGCAGTACTTGGCTCTATTTCAACCGGAGATATTTACGCTGGCTCTTTATATATGTTTTTATTTGGTTTAGGCACAATTCCGATGATGACTGGCGCAATTATTTTGGGTAATTTTTTAAAAATATCAGTTAGAAATAAAATTCAAAAAGCAATTCCTATATTTGTAGTAATTATAGGATTATTATTTATTTTAAGAGGAATGGGATTAGGCATACCTTATGTTTCTCCTTCCGATGCTAAATTACAACTATCTAACAATCCAAATACATGTGTAACCGAATAAAGTCAATTTATGCCAAAAGAAAAACGAATTATTTTAGATCAACCCGATTTTGAAAAAGCACGAACTCGAAATGATCTTTTACAGATAATTGAAGATAAAAATGAAAATATTGATATCGTTCTTTCAACAATTCAGTATGAAAAAGAAAAGAGACAACTTCAAATTGAATTGGTTAAACTTCAAAATTGGGTTGTAAAACACAATAAAAGAATT
This sequence comes from uncultured Flavobacteriaceae bacterium, assembly GCA_965363545.1. Lineage (GTDB taxonomy): Bacteria > Bacteroidota > Bacteroidia > Flavobacteriales > Flavobacteriaceae > Lutimonas. The sequence goes on from CBDTUD010000005.1 coordinate 13,918, forward strand.
GTTATTATTTTTGAAGGAAGAGATGCCGCAGGAAAAGGTGGTAATATTCGACGTTTTACCGAGCATTTGAACCCCAGAGCTATGCGACTTGTTGCTTTGAATAAGCCTACTGAGGTAGAAAAAGGTCAGTGGTATTTTAGAAGATATATCCAGCATTTGCCAAATCCGGGAACTATTGTTTTTTTCGATAGAAGCTGGTACAATCGTGCTGTTGTTGAGCCTGTTATGAGTTTTTGTACAGATACACAATACCAACAATTTATGGCGCAATTACCAGAATTTGAGCACATGCTGTATGAAGATGGGGTAATCATTGTGAAATTTTGGTTATCAATAACCAAGGAAGAACAAAATAAACGATTTCGTGCTAGAATGGGAAATCCGCTAAAGCGATGGAAATTTAGTCCGGTTGATCAAAAGGGACAAGAATATTGGGATGTATATACCAAGTATAAAGAGCTTATGTTTAGCAAAACTCACACCTCTTTTAGCCCTTGGACAATCGTAAAAACTAACGATAAAAAAACAGCTCGTCTAGAATGTATGCGACATGTTTTATCACAAATAGATTATGAAGGTAAAGATGATTCTAAAACATCGTTACAACCAGATCCAAATGTGATATTACGTTATTACCGATCATTGCACAGATACGATTAAGAACGCTTTTTTTAAAAAATTATGGAAGAACTTAGCCCAAAAGACATAAAGAAAATCAATACCAAAAAAGGTTTAATCTCCTTACTTCGAAATGAAGATATCAATCCGAGAAAGGCGATTCGTTATTTTGATTATACTCGAAAATTAAGACGCTTGCAGGTAGAATTAATCCGACTTCAAGCTTGTTTAATCGATGATAACCAACGTGTTATTGTTATTTTCGAAGGAAGAGATGCTGCAGGAAAAGGTGGAGCAATCCGCCGAATTACAGAACGTATTAATCCCCGACATTTTCGAATTGTAGCCCTACCGAAACCATCAATAGAAGAAAAAACTCAATGGTATTTTCAGCGATATGTAAACCAGTTTCCGAAAGCGGGTGAAATGGTTTTTTTTGACAGAAGTTGGTATAACCGTGCCGTTGTTGAACCTGTAAACGGTTTTTGCACAGATGAGGAATATTCCATTTTTATGTCACAAGTAAATGATTTTGAAAGAATGATTACTGAATCTGGTGTTATTTTAGTCAAAATTTACATGTCTATTTCTAAAAAAGAACAAGCACAACGTTTTGCCGATTTACTTGAAAATCCGCTTAAACAGTGGAAAATTAGTGAAGTGGACGAAAAAGCACAAGGTTTATGGGATAATTACACGGGCTATAAAAATAAAATGTTTGAAAATACCGAAAATGGTGGAATTCCATTCGAGGTAATTAGAGCCAACAGAAAAACAGAAGCTAGAATAGAAGCTATAGAACACGTATTAAAAAGTATTCCTTACGATAAAAATCGTCCGGTTTAATTATTTTTTTTACTTGCTCTAAACATAAAATAAGCTCCGATTAAAATCATCGGAATACTTAAGATTTGTCCGGTATTTAATTCCCATGTTTCTTTTAATGCGTCTTGTGGTTCTTTAAAGAATTCTACCACCAAACGAACCGACCATAATAGCACCATGAATACACCGAATAAATAGCCTAATTTTTCTTTTTTATCGGTTTTCCAATAGATAAGCCAAAGAATAACAAAGGTTATTAAATAACCAAAAGATTCATACAATTGCGTTGGATGTCGCGGGAAATCTTCTCCTAATTTTTTGAAAACGAATCCGTAATCAGAATTGGTTGGTTTGCCTATAATTTCGGAATTCATTAAATTACCAATTCGTACAAATATAGCTCCACTGGCAACCGGAATCACGATTCTATCTAAAATCCAAAGCAGTGGTTTGTGTATCACTTTCTTACTATAAAAGTACATGGCTATAATAACCCCAATTGCTGCGCCATGACTTGCTAAACCTTGATAACCGGTAAATTCAAATGGATGAAAACGAACCGGCAATAAAACTTCTAAAGGATGTTCAAATAAGAATTTGGTGTCATAAAATAAAAAGTGTCCAATTCTGGCACCCAATAATGTAGCAATTACCATGTACATAAAAAGAGTATCCAATTTTTCAAGGGAAACGTTCTCATATTTGAAAATGCGTTTCATAATTTGAATTCCCAACAAAAAAGCAACCACGAACATTAAACTGTAATATCGAATCGCCAGCGGACCAATTTTAAACAATTCTACATTCGGATTCCAATCAATACTCAAATACATCATTTTTATTTATTTTAAGCATACAAATATAATTTAATGCAATAAATTATACTGTAAATCAACTTATTTCTTTTTTTTACGCTCAGGCACCGGATCATATCCGCTCCCACCCCAAGGGTTACAACTTACAATTCTTTTTATAGCTAACCAGCCACCTTTTAATAAGCCGTGTTTTTGTAGTGCTTCAATGGTGTAATGAGAACAGGTTGGACTATATCTACAGCTCGCTGGTGTGTATGGAGAAATTGCAATTTGATAAAATCGAACTAGCAAAACAAAAGGATATGTGACAATTTTTTTCAAGCTATTTTTAAAATTTTCAAAAGGTTTAAAAGTAAAGATGATTCTTTTCTTTTAATTCAGTGAAAAGGATGTTCCTTCTTTTCCGTCTTTTAATTGAATTCCTAAAGCCAATAATTCATCCCGAATCTTATCCGATAAGGCCCAATCTTTATTTTCACGTGCCTCATTTCTCAATTGAATTAATAACTGTACAACACCACTTAATTTTTCGGAATTATTATCATTTTGAGAAGCATTTTCCAAACCGAGAACATCATAAATAAAAACATGTAGGCTCTCTTTTAACAATGTCAAATCATTTGCTGTTAAACTTTCTTTTTTGTCGTTAACTAAATTGATGATTTTTACTGCTTCAAAAATATTCGCTATTAAAATAGGTGTGTTGAAATCATCATTCATGGCGTCATAACAACTTTGTAACCAATCCTTTACATTAAAAGTTGAATTAGAAGAAGGTTTTAATTCTTCTATCAAATGAACAGCCTCCATCATACGATTAAAGCCTTTTTCAGAAGATAAAATTGCATCATCAGAAAAATCAAGTACACTTCTATAATGTGCTTGCATCATAAAAAATCGGACAACACTGGCATTATAAGCCTTACTTAAATTAGGATTATGGCCTGTAAAAATTTCATTTGGCAGAATATTATTTCCGGTAGATTTTGCCATTTTTTTCCCGTTAAGGGTAAGCATATTACCATGCATCCAATAATTTACTGGCGCCACATGATTGCAAGCTTCGGCTTGAGCTATTTCGCACTCATGATGTGGAAATTTTAAATCCATTCCACCACCATGAATATCAAATTGTTCTCCTAAATATTTAGTACTCATTACCGTACATTCTAAATGCCATCCAGGGAAGCCTATCCCCCAAGGAGATTCCCAACGTTGAATATGTTCTGGTTCGGCTTTTTTCCAAAGTGCAAAATCTTGTGGATTTTTCTTATCACTTTGACCATCCAAAACTCGTGTATTTTCAATAGCATCTTCAATTTTTCTTTTGGAAAGTATTCCGTAATGGTTCTTCTCATTGTATTTCAACACATCAAAATAAACAGAACCATTAATTTCATAGGCCAAACCATTATCTAAAATAGTTTGAATCGCTTTAATTTGCTCTAAAATATGACCTGTTGCAGTTGGCTCGATACTCGGGGGTAGAAAATTAAATTTTTCTAAGATCTGATGAAAATCAACCGTATATCGTTGAACGATTTCCATTGGTTCCAGTTTTTCCAATCGCGCTTTTTTTGAAATTTTATCTTCATCCGAATCATCGGTTAAATGTCCGGCATCAGTAATATTGCGAACGTATCTCACTTTATAGCCTAAATGCAAAAGATATCGGTAAATCATGTCAAAAGACATAAAAGTTCGAACATTTCCTAAATGCACATTGCTGTAAACCGTTGGACCACAAACATACATACCAACATACCCCTCTTTTAATGGTTTAAAAATTTCTTTTTTATTGTTTAAAGAATTATAAATGGAAAGAGTTTGCATTGGTACTTTTATTTTTCGTTAGATTGCATTAGTCGCCAAAGATACTAACAATTGCTTTAAAAAATTAGAAAAAAATAGGTCATGGGTAGACCTTAAAATAATACATTTTATCAAATTTCAATTTATGAGCATATTTCCGTTTAAAATTTCATAAAAAAAACTCTCAAAAAAAAGTAAGCTTCTTGAGAGTTTTTTGAAACTAGATGAAGAAACACTAGTAAATTTGATTTATTTCATTGTTTTGACACCTTTAGGAATAATGATTTTCCCTTCATGGGTATCTAATTTTAAAACTGCACCTTTTGGAATTTGAATCACTAAACTTTTTTTTGTGTTGAAACTTTTAGCAATTTCGGCATTTTTCTCTTCCATTTTTTTGGCATATTTTTCTTCTATTTCTTTTTCCATTTTCGCCATCTTCTCTTCCATTTTCTTTTCTTGCTCTTTCATTTGAGGTTCTGCTTTTTTCTCCCATTCTTTCATTTTGACCTCGTATTCTTTCATTTTAGGCTCTACTTCTTTCTCCCATTTTTTCATTTTTTCTTCAAACAATTTCATTTGAGGTTCTACATTTTCATGGAACTTTTTTTGCCATTCTTCTTGACGCTTTTGGAATTCTATCATATAGCTTTCCTTATCCTTTTCATAAGCTTCATAATCAAATTCAATTTCCGAAATTTGTGCTATAAATGGTTGTGGGACTTCCGGCATTGGTGGCATTGGTGGTAACTCAGAATAGAAATCTCCATTGTGCAATCCTCCCATAAATGTTATGGACTCCATATCGAAATCAAAATCCATATCGTCAAAAACATCGCTATGAAAATAATAGTTATCTGCTGGTTTTGAAATTATTACAACCTTATTTTTATTTCCAAGAGCTTCAAAATCCCATAAATTAGCATCTTTTTCAATCACTTCTTTCCTATCTCTTTTTATTTCCCAAACACCGTTTATAGCTACTACATTTTTATCCCAAGTTTCAATGGTAACATCGGTATGCGTGGTTTTGATTTCAACGACCACATCTGGATTTACCGTAAAACTTTCTTGTATTTTTTTATGTTGCTTTTGACTAAAAGCGATAGTAGAGCCAAGTAATAATATACAAATTAAATTATGCTTCTTTGCTTTCATTTTCTTGTAATTTTAAAGTTTCTATTTTTTCTAATTTCTTTTTTAACTGTCGTAATAACTGCAAACGCAATTGCAAATTTTCAATCAAAGCATCTAAGGTTTCCTCGTTGGCTTCCTTAGACTTTAAGGTCGCGTTTAGTTCTTTGTATTCTTGTTGTAAAACTCCAAGCTGTGATAAATAAATCTCTAATAAATCTTTATTTTGATCGGTAATTTTAATTTTTGCAATTTGATAATTAATGCTAGTCAAATAATAATCTTCTACCTTTTTCAAATCAGGAGAAATATCTGCCATCGAGTTTATCTTTTTATCAGAAAATAAGTCTGTTTTCACCATATCATCGGAAGAATTCTTCTTAGACAACTGGTAGCCAACCAATGACAAGCTCAATAACAGCAATACCGAAGCTGCAATTTTTAAAAATTTAAAATTAATATTTGGCTTACTTGACAGTTCTTTCTTCAAACGTTGTTCAAATAATTCTCGATGATTTTTAGGTAAAACTTGCATCGTTCTTTCTTTTTTAATTTTTTCTCTGATATCAATTTTCATGATTATGCTGTGTTAAAAGTTCTTTTAATCTGCTTTTTCCTCTCGACAATTGCGATCGCGATGCGACTTCAGAAATATTCAAGATCTGCGCAACTTCTTTATGGTCATAACCTTCTAATAAATAAAGCTTTATGACATTTTTACATTTTTGCGGCAACAATTCGATACAACAGTAAATTTCTTGTAGATTAATTTCTGGTTGCACATTCCAATTATCATCCTCAGTCATTGCAATGACATCTTCATTGATATCAATTGTTTCCAATTTTTGTTTTTTGATATAATCCAAGCAATTATTAATTACGATTCTTTTTAGCCAGGCGCCGAAGGTTGCCTCACCATTAAAAGTGTCAATCTTTTTAAATGCTTTTATAAAACTTTCTTGCATTAAATCTTGTGCAAGTGCATAATCATTTACAAAATTATTCGCCGTATTGTACATCGCTTTACAATACAAATCATACAATTGCATTTGCGACTTTCTATCATTTTGTTGGCATTTTTCAACCAAATGTAAAACTGTGTCTTTATTCATTTTAAGGTTTACTTCTATTCCAAATACGATTAAAAAAGACTACCGTTGCAGTTTTTTAAAATAATTTGAATTTAGGTCTATTCTTTCTCTTGTAAATATAAAATTTCTTGAAATCATTATATCCACATGAGAAAACTAAAGAGGTAATACTCTATTTACATTTTGATCTTTTGAGTCAAAAACCAAAATTCCGTATTTAGGTTCCCTTTGTCAAGGGAATGACAATTCAAAAAAAATAAGACTTCGCTTTGCGGAATTCTTTTCGATTAAGAAACTTCCATAAAAAAAGAGGAAACAATGATGTTTCCTCTTTTTAATCTTTACCGATTAGAGCTATTCTTTAGAAAATATTTTTGTTGCTCAAAATTTAATTTGCTTCGTCAACAATTTCCAATTCAAATAATAAATCAGAATTTGGCGGTATAACACCTCTTGATCCTTGCTCGCCATAGGCTAAATGGGAAGGAATTATCAAAAGCACTTTATCACCGTAATTCATTTCTTGAAGACCTTCTCTAAATCCTGCGATTAATTCGGCATCTGGACTATAATCCATTGGAACTGAATTATATCCTCCCATTGAATCTCTTCTTGGATCATATTTACCATGTAATTTCGCAACCTCTGCAATATTAGAATCGAACAAATCACCCGTTGTAAAATATCCGGCATAATTAACCATAACTTTTGAGCCAATTGTAGGTTTTTTTTCTGATCCGCTTTTCATCGGAATAATTTTCAATCCTGAATTTAAGGTTTTTGCATTTCCTTCATTTTCCTGAACGAATTTTACTAGAGCATCTTTTATCTTCCCTAATTTTTCTCGTCGGATTTTTTGTTCCTGTTCAATTTTTTGAAAATAATCATTGAATGTTTTCGCAGCGTCAAATTTTTTGGCATCTTTTCCAACTCGAATAATTTCGATCTTATTAATAAGATCTTCTCTTTGAATAGAGTCAGCTACCTCTTGTCCTTTAACAACATGTCCGAAAACGGTATGACGACCATCTAAAAATTTAGTTTCTTTATAGGTGATAAAAAATTGACTTCCGTTAGAATCAACACCTGAATTTGCCATAGATAAGATTCCTGCCCGATCGTGAGACAATACCAAATTACCAGCTTCATCCATAGTAAATTCATCTTCGAATTTATATCCCGGATCACCTGTACCATTTCCTCTTGGGTCTCCTCCTTGAACAATAAAATCTTCTACTACACGATGAAATTTTAATCCATCATAAAAAGGTTTACCTCTAAATTCTTCCGAAACAAAAGCATTTGTTCCTTCTGCTAAAGAAACAAAATTAGCCACTGTTATTGGTGTGGTTTCATAGGCAAGCGATAATAATATATCTCCTCTATCCGTTTGAACATCAGCGTATAACCCATCATCTAAGTTATCGTACTTCGCTGTTTTACAAGAAGAAAAACTAATCAGAAATACCAATAATGTTAATTTAAATATTTGCATTTTTTTAATTATTTAGAAATTATTTTTTTTAAGTGAACTGAATATATTAATGGTTGATTTGAATTAATTTTTTCAAAGCCGGAATAGCCATAAGCTTTGTAAGAAGGAAATAAAAAGGTAATAGTTTCACCTTCTTTCATTAGTTTAATTCCGTCTTGCAATCCGGAAATTAACTCTTCGCGATCGACTAAATATTGCTTGTCGCCTAGTTCTTCTTTTGTATAAATGATCGAGTCGCGTAAATCTTTAATTTCATAAGAAAAAATGACTTCGTCACCTTTAACAGGATAAATGGTTTTGATAGTATCTTTTTTTTCATAAAAATACCAAAAACCATTAGAAGAAGCATTATAAGTATGCAAACTATCCAATTGCATTTTTTGCAGGATAATCTTTTCTTCTAATTTATTTAAAACCTTATTTCGCTCTACGGATTCACGCATAAAAGAACTCGTTTTTCTCACGATTGGCTTTCTAGGTTCCGTTTTTGAACAAGAAACCATTAGAACGGTAAGCAACAATAAAAAGAGTTTATTCTTCATTAGATTCTTTTAAGTCTTTTTGATACGTTGGTAAAATTTGTAAAAATTCAGAAACAGTGTCTTGTAAAGATTTCTCACTTCTTCCTCCGGCAGCATTAATATGACCTCCTCCGTCAAAATGATTACGTGCGAAATCATTTACAGAAAAACTACCAACAGAGCGAAAAGACATTTTAATAATTCCTTGTTTTTTATCTTCAATAAAAATAGTCGCAAAAATGATATTTTTTAACGACAAGGCATAATTAACAAAACCTTCTGTATCTCCTTTTTGATAATTAAATTGAGATAAATCTTGTTGTGACAACGTAATATAAGCAGTGTGGTACTTTTCAACAACCTTCATATTTTGCAAAGCCTTACCTAAAAGTTGTAAACTGTCAAAGGTATTTACATTATGAATGGCATTGTAAATTTCTGAATTATTTGCTCCACTATCCAATAAATTTGCTACTATTCTATGGGTTTCACTAGTCGTGGATGGAAATCGAAATGAACCTGTATCGGTTAAAATACCGGTATAAAGACACGTTGCAATATCTCTATTTATAAAATTAAGCATTTGTAATTTATCCAAGAACTGATATAACATTTGCGAAGTAGAACAAACCAAAGGATCTACATACATGTATTTTGCATACGAATCTGGTTGCTGATGATGATCGATCATCACATAAATAGGTGTCACTTTTTCAAGAACAGTTTGCATTCTGCTTCCAACTCTGTGCAAGGCGTTAAAATCTAAAGTAAAAATGATATCTACAGCCTCTAAAATTTCGGTTGCTTTTGCCTCCTCTTTTTCAAAAATTACAATTTCTTTTTCACCGGGAAGCCATTTTAAAAACTCCGGACAATCATTTGGAGAAACTACTACTACCTCATGATTTAATTGCAATAAAAAATGGTAAAGTGCTAAACTTGAACCATATGCATCACCATCAGGATTTCTATGCGAAACAATTGCTATTTTTTTTGGTTGTGCAAGCAATTGCTTTATGTCTTGAAAATCTTGTAAATTCATAAGCTGCGAATATACAATAAATTAACAGTATCAAACCAAAAAATAATGCAAAAATTGCTTACTTTATATGGTTCTAAAACGTAAAATTAAGTTGAAATCTATACCTTTGAAAGTAAAACTAAATCTTTCATTTTGAAGTACATCACTCTTTTAATTTTTATCGTAATTTTTTCATCCTGTCAACAGAATAAAACAACCGAAAAAATTCATTCAAAAAACAGCTATACTCTTGCTTTTGGTTCTTGTAACAATCAAAATATGCCAAATACACTTTGGAAAGAAATTTTAAAAAACAAGCCGGAAATTTTTGTTTGGGGCGGTGATGTTATTTATTGTGATACGGATGACATGAAGTTCATGAAAAAAAATTATGAGCAACAAAAAAAGGACTCAACCTATCAAAACTTTCTTAAAAATGTTCCGGTGATTGGTACTTGGGATGATCACGATTATGGTATAAATGATGGTGGAAGTTCGTATGCCAAAAAAGATAGTGTACAAAATCTATTTCTTGATTTTTTCGATGTAGATTCAATAGATCCGAGAAGATCGCAACAAGGAGTTTACTTTTCAAAAGAGATAAAAGTAGGCAAAAATGCCATTAAAATTTTGGTTTTAGATACGCGATATTTTAGATCAGATTTAACCATTGATTCCACAAAAATAAAAAGATACATTCCGAATATCTATGGTACTGGCACAATGCTGGGTGAAACACAATGGAAATGGTTAGAAAAAGAATTAAATACTTCGCAAGCTGACTTTAACATCATCGTTAGTAGCATTCAATTTTTATCGAAAGAACATGGTTTTGAAACTTGGGGAAATATGCCACATGAGGTCGATAAAATGAAAGAAATTATTGCAAATTCTAAAGCCAAAGGTCTTATTTTTTTATCTGGAGACCGCCATATTGCAGAAATTTCAAAAGACAGTATTGCCAATTTAAGCTATCCGTTAATCGATATTACTTCCAGTGGCATGACGCATTCTTACACCTCATTCCAAGGCGAACCAAATAGATATAGAATAGGAAATGTAGTGGCTCAGAAAAATTTCGGAATCTTACGATTTAATTTTGAAAGCAACAAAGTTGAGTTGGAAATTAGAGGTGAGAATAACGTTTTATACAACCATTATACCCAGAAATATTAAAATTTATGCAGGTTCGTTTGCACAGTGCGGCACAAATAAAGTATTTTTGTAAAAAAAAATTAAACGAATAATGGCAACAAACAGAACATTTACCATGCTAAAACCTGATTCTTTAGAAAAAGGAAATACTGGTGCAATTTTAGAAAAAATAAATGCTGCGGGTTTTAGAATCGTAGCAATGAAACAAACTCAAATGACCAAAAACGATGCAGAAGAGTTTTATGCGGTGCATAACGAAAGACCTTTTTTTGCTGACTTAGTTACTTATATGACTCGCGGACCAATTGTAGCGGCTATTTTAGAAAAAGATAATGCTGTTGAAGATTTTAGAGCTTTAATTGGAGCTACAAACCCTGATGATGCTGCAGTAGGAACTATTCGTAAATTATATGCTACTTCCATCAGTGAAAATGCAGTTCACGGTTCCGATAGTGATGAAAATGCTGCTATCGAAGGTGCTTTTCATTTTTCGGGAAGAGAGATGTTTTAAGATCTTAAAAATAGACTAAAAAAAAATCCGACACATTTTTTCGATGTGTCGGATTTTTTTGCTTACAAACTGTTTGAAATTATACCAGTTTCAGCGTTTTTATCAAGTCACTTTGCATCGATTCATTGAGCATAACAATAATTTTTGCCTTACCGTAATTAAGTTCTTCCCGTATGGCGGAAGAAGTAAGTTTTACAAATAAAGTATCTCTTTTTAACATAACCGATTCGGTATAAGTCATCACTCCTTTTCCCATCACATTTGCCCATGCCTCTTTTACCGTAATTTGATTCATTCCTTTTTGCAATTTATTTTCTTGCAACATATGCGGAATTAAATCTTTAATAGAATGTGTTTCGTTTTCTCTTTTTGCCATGGTATTTTATTCTGAACCGTCAATTGTAACGATATCTCTATTCTAATTCAAACATTTTATAGCTCTGCTCCGTTTTTTTAATCAACTTTTCTGTTCTTTCGCTATGCGTATCGGAAATAAAAAGTTGTCCGAAATTATCATCATTAACGATTCCTATCAATTGACTAACTCTATTTTCATCTAATTTATCAAAAATATCATCCAATAATAAAATCGGAATCAGTTTCGTTTGCTTTTTGATAAAATCAAACTGTGCTAACTTTAAAGCGATCAAAAACGATTTTTGTTGTCCTTGAGACCCTACTTTTTTTATGGAGTGTGCATTAATTTTAAAAACTAAATCATCTTTATGCAAACCCACAGTTGTATACTGCAACAACCTGTCTCGTTGTAAATTAGCTTTTAATAGGGTTTTAAAATCTGATTTATCTAATTGTGTTTTATACGATAAGGCTACTTTTTCGCTAAATTTTTCATGAATGGAATTGCTTATAATATGCTCATATTGAGACTTAAATATAGTTACAAACTGCGAAATAAAAGCTTTTCTTTTCTCATAAAGAATGGCGCCATAAGCAACCAATTGTTCATCGTAAATATCAATATTCACTGCATCAAAGGTGTGGTTTGCAGCAAAATATTTCAATAAAGAATTTCGTTGCGATAAAACCTTATTGTATTTTATTAAATTTTGCAAATACGAATCATCACTCAAAGAAATGATGCTATCCATGAATTTTCTTCTCAAATCGCTTCCTTCAACTATCAAATTGGTATCTGCCGGTGAAATAATTACCAAAGGCAATAAACCAATATGATCCGATAATTTATCATACACTTTACCGTTGCGTTTGATGACTTTTTTCAAACCTCTTTTGAGACTGCAATTGATATTTTCTTCTCGCCCCTCTTTATCGTAAATACCATCAATTACAAAAAACTCTTCTCCGTGACGAATATTTTGAGAAGCCACCGAATTGAAATACCCTTTTGAATTGGATAAATGATAAATAGCATCTAAAGCATTCGATTTTCCAACACCATTATTTCCAACAAAACAATTAATTTTTTGATCAAACTCGAAAGTTTCAGATGCGAAATTTTTATAATTTATTATTGATATTTTTTTTAAATACATGTATGAACCAAGTCTAAAATTGAATTACAGCGATTTTATTCCATTTTTCCTTTTGAAAAACAAAATTAATTTTATTCGTAAATATTTGTAAGGCAAAGGTTTAAATAGAATAAGTAGCCATATAAATTTTCGTTACAAAAAAACGAAAATTAAGCTAAAAATAAGTTATATTTTTTGAATAAAAATTATATTTTTGCCGAACTAATTAATTCACTAATGGCAACATACAAAAAAAGAGGAAATAAAGGTAATAAAGCGGAGCAAGTTAATATTGAAAGTCAAAGTACAACTGCAGAAGTTTTTAACACTTTAGATGAAACGGCTTCAAGATCAGAAAAATGGGTTGAGAAAAATCAAAAAATTATATTTGGAGGTTTGATCGCAATTGCTGCGATTATTTTAGCATACCTAGCCTACCATAAATACTATTTAGAGCCGAAAGAAACTGAAGCAGCAGATGAATTAGCTTATCCGAAAAATTATTTTGAACAAGCGCAAACTGCAACCGTTGCTGTTGATTCTCTATATAATTTAAGCTTGAATGGTGCCGACGGTAAATATGGTTTAATTGATATTGCAGATTCTTACAGCAGTACAAAAGCAGGTAATTTAGCAAAATATATGGCCGGTATCGCTTATTTAAAAACAGGTGACTATCAAAAAGCAATTGATTATTTAAACGATTTTTCTTCAGAAGACGAAATGTTAGGTGTTTTGGCTCAAGGAAATATTGGTGACGCTTTTGCGGAAATCAATCAACCAAAAGATGCTTTAAAATATTATGAAACTGCAGCTAATTTAAGAGATAATAATTTCACATCTCCGTTATATTTGTTCAAAGCTGGGCAAATCGCAATGGAATTAAATGAATTTAGTAAAGCAGAAGGCTTTTTTACAAGAATCAAAAATGAATATTCACAATCGCAAGAAGCTACGGATATTAACATTTACATTCAAAGAGCACAAATAGCGCAAAAATAATTACGATAAATTATGGCAACAACCAATTTATCAGCCTACGATAAAAACACAATCCCAAATGCGAAAGACTTTCGATTTGGGATTGTTGTTTCTGAATGGAATAGTGATATAACAGATAGTTTGCATCAAGGTGCTTTGGCTACTTTAATCGAACACGGAGCTTTGCCAGAAAATATCACAACAATTTATGTTCCTGGTAGTTATGAATTAATCTACGGCAGTAAGCACCTCATTAAAAATCATAAATTAGATGCTGCAATTGCCATTGGGAATGTAATTCAAGGTGAAACCAAGCATTTTGATTTTGTTTGTGAAGCAGTTACACACGGCATAAAAGATATCAACATCTTATACGATGTTCCTACTATTTTTTGCGTGCTTACCGACAATACCAAACAACAATCTATTGACCGATCTGGCGGAATTCACGGTAATAAGGGTATAGAATGTGCTATCGCTGCGATAAAAATGGCGGCATTGAAAAATAGTCATTAATATTTCTTTCTAAAATTCTTTGTCATTAAGTGGTTTTATAAGGGTTTTTAACAAAACTTTATTTGAAAACCTCTTAATATTTAGTAAATTTGTTTTCTTCAATAAATAACGAAATATGTTTGGAAGCGCTTTTAAACCAAGAGCTCATTATGTTTATAATTATAAACCTCGTTATTACGACGAGCGTAAAGAACGTTTGGATAGTTTGAAAAAACGTTATGAAAACAAAGAAGCCGCAACGGGTGATCTTCCAAAAATTTCCTTAACCAAAGAACATTTAAAAACCGACTGGAAACGTCATAAAAAATTGACAGTTGACCGAGGTACAAATCGCAGACTTGCCATAATTATTGCTATTTTAGTGGGTATTTTAGCCTATTTATTTGAATTGCATAAACTTTTTTAATGGCAGATTTCATACAATTACTTCCAGATAATGTGGCAAACCAAATCGCTGCAGGTGAAGTTGTTCAGCGACCGGCATCTGTCGTAAAAGAACTACTGGAAAATGCCGTCGATGCTTCTGCTGATCATATCAAACTTATTATTAAAGATGCTGGGAAAGCACTTATTCAGGTCATTGATAATGGTGCCGGAATGAGTCAAACGGATGCCCGATTAGCATTTGAAAGGCATGCCACTTCCAAAATTAAAACTGCAAATGATTTATTTGATTTGCATACCAATGGTTTTCGAGGTGAAGCTCTTGCTTCTATTGCCGCAATTGCGCATGTAACCTTAAAAACCAAACTAGAAAATACCGATTTAGGTTCTCAAATTAAAATTCATGGCGGCGAAATTCTTTCGCAAGAGATGGTTGCAACACCGCAAGGTTCTAGCTTTGAAGTAAAAAACTTATTTTATAATATTCCGGCACGCCGAAACTTTTTAAAATCAAATACCATTGAAACACGCCATATAATTGACGCTTTTCAGCGCGTTGCACTCACCTATCCCAAAATAGCATTCAATTTTTTTCATAATGATAATGAAATTTACAATTTAAAAAGCGGTAATCTCCGTCAAAGAATTGTAGGTGTTTTTGGGAGCAACACCAATGAAAAATTAGTGCCAATTGAAGAAGAAACTGATATTTTAAAAATTGAGGGATTTATTACTAAACCAAATTTCGCCAAGAAAAAAAGAGGAGAACAATTTTACTTTGTGAACAACCGGTTTATTAAAAGTCCGTATTTGCATCATGCAGTTGCAAGCGCTTTTGAAGGTTTGTTACAGCATAATTACCATCCGTCTTATTTTTTGTATTTACAAGTGCCACCAAAAAGTATCGATATCAATATCCATCCCACAAAAACGGAAGTGAAATTTGATAATGAACGTGATTTATACGCTATTATTCGTTCGACTATTAAACACAGTTTAGGTCAATATAACGTATCTCCGGTGCTTGATTTTGAAAGAGATGCTACTTTAGATACACCTTACTCTTTTCAAAGTAAAACAAATGTTAGCACACCTAAAATAGAAATTAATCGAGATTTCAATCCGTTTAAAAACGATCAAAGTTTAGATTATACTTTTCGTAAAAAAGAGGTGCCAAAAAACTGGGAATCCCTATATCTTGAAAATCAAAAGGAAAGTGAAATTATTGAAAATATTACGGTAGATGCCGAAGTTGTTTCCCAAAAATTATTCGATGATTATAGCGAAACACAAGCGAATTCTACGTATCAAATACATTTAAAATATATTGTCAGTTCGGTAAAATCTGGCATGGTTTTAATCGATCAGAATTACGCCCATCAACGAATTTTATATGAGGAATTCTTATCAAAATTAACAATGGATGGCGTGGGAAATCAGCAACTACTGTTTCCTTTAAAAATAAGTATGAATAAATCGGATATTGCTATAATTAGTGATATACAAAGTGATTTACTAAGTACCGGTTTTTATATTAGTAAAATTTCAGAAGATTCTGTTGTTTTAGAATCTATTCCGAATCATATTTCGGAAAGTGATGTCATCGGAATTTTAGAAGAATTAATCGAAAACATTAAAAATGAAGTTCCTAACAGCAGTTTTAGCCAGATAGATACTATTGCAAAAAGTCTGGCAAAAAGTTTGTCGATAAAATCAGGAACAAATCTTTCGGCAAAAGAGCAAGAAAACATATTAAATAAATTATTTTCGTGCAAAGAACCAAATTATTCACCTTTTGGTAAAAAAACCTTTGTAATTTTAACTTTAAAAGAACTCGAAGAGAAGTTTAACAAATCATAAACTATGGGAAGAATTACCGAAACAGTAAAGCATTTAATTATTATAAATGTCATTTTTTTTGCTGCCGACCAGCTTTTAGGAGTGCATTTAGATAATTATTTGGCACTTTATTTTCCTAAAAATGAGCATTTTGGCATTTGGCAATATGTAAGTCATATGTTCATGCATGGCAGTTTCATGCACATTCTTTTCAATATGTATGCCTTATGGGCATTTGGTTCACCTTTGGAACAAATGTGGGGAAGAAATAAGTTTTTGTTCTTTTATTTCTCCGCAGGTTTAGGTGCAGGATTAATTTATACAGGAGTGAATTATTTTCAATTTAATGGGATTTATAATGAGCTTGTAAATAGCGGATTACAACCAGATGCTATTCAAAATTTATTGCAAACAGGAAGGTATAATCCTGAAATTCTTAATCAAGTTTCTGAGGCTAAACTCACAGATCTGTTTCAAATTTACAACACACCTGCTGTTGGGGCTTCGGGTGCGATTTATGGTGTTTTGGTAGCTTTCGGAATGACTTTTCCTGATGCCAAACTAGCATTAATATTTTTACCGGTTCCTATTGCCGCCAAATATTTTATACCGGTTTTAATTGCCATAGATTTATTTTCAGGTGTGACCGGATTTTCAATTTTCGGTGGCGGAATTGCCCATTTTGCCCATGTTGGCGGAGCATTAATCGGATTTATTATTATGAAATACTGGCAAAAAAACCAGTTTAAACGCTGGAATTAACTTAAATTTTAACTTGTGAGTAATTGGCTAGACCAAATTAAAGATAAATACCAAACAGGCACTATTGTTGAAAAAATTATTTTTATCAATATTGCTTTGTTTATATTGACCTATTTGATCAATACCTTTTCTTATCTGCTTAAAGGTGATGGTAATTTTGTGATTGAATGGTTCGCCTTATCGCCGCTATTCGATACTTTTATTACGAGACCATGGACTCTAATAACCTACGGATTTTTGCATAGTGGATTTTTGCACATCTTATTCAACCTCATCTTTTTGTATTATATCGGGAATATATTTTTAGACTTTTTCAGTAAAAAACAATTCATTACATATTATTTTTTAGGTATTATTTTCGGCGGAATTATTTATTTATTAAGCTATAATTATTTACCTGCATTAAAAAATCAACAAACAATTTTAGTTGGTGCATCCGCAGGTGTTATCGCTATCCTTGTCGGAATCGCTAGTTATATTCCGAATTACGCGCTTCAATTTCGATTTATTGGCAGCATAAAACTGTTATATATTGCCATAGGTTTTGTAATTTTAGATATTGTTCAAATCCCGGTGGATAATGCAGGTGGACATTTGGCACATTTAGGTGGAGCTATTATTGGATTTCTGTTAACCACCTATTTTAATCAAGGAAAAGGCATCAACTTATGGCCAGAGAATTTATTCCAAAACAAAAAAGATAAGCCTTTAAAAACGGTTTATAAAAACAAAACATCTGCAAAAAATTCTAATCCGGAAGAACAACAGAAAAAAATTGATGCCATTTTAGATAAAATAAGTAAATCAGGTTATGACACCTTATCCAAGGAGGAAAAAGATTTCTTATTCAAAGCAGGAAAAAACTAATTGTAAAGTGTAAGAAGAAAGCTCTTGAAAAATCTATCTGCCTTTCATAAACTTATTTTTTTTATCAATAATATCTTTGCGTTATTATTGGTGATAGCACTTTTTATACCTTATTTCGAACCCAAATCTTTTCCTAAAATATCTGTCTTAAGTATAGCTGCACCCGTTCTTCTTTTCGCTCATGTTGTTTTCATTGCTTTTTGGATTATAGTCGGATTTAAAAAACAATTTTTGCTCTCTTCTTTTTGTGTTTTATTGGCAATAACATTTTCTTATTTTCCATATAAATTTAGCAGAACAGTTATAGAAAATGAGAATAATATAAGCGTAATGAGCTATAATGTGCGAAATTTTAACCGCTATTTATGGATAGACGATAAAGACGTACCTCATAAAATATCAAAGTTTATTACCGATGCCAACCCAGATATTCTTTGTTTACAAGAATATTATAATTCAAAAGAAATAACCTTAAATTTTCCCTATCAATATATGGAATTTAGAGGCGAAAAAAATAAAACCGGACAAGCAATTTTTTCCAAATATAAAATCATAAAAAAAGGTTCTTTAGATTTTAAAAAATCCAGAAACAATGCCATTTTTGCTGATATACTTAGAGGTACTGATACGATACGAATTTATAATATTCACTTAGAGTCTTTAGGTATTCGACCGGACTCGGTTTATTTGGGAGAACAAAATTCTAAACGTTTGTTACACCGTTTATCTGAATCTTTTGTTAAACAACAAGCGCAAGTAGAACAATTTGTACAACATAAAAAGCAATGTACATCGGATATTATAATTACTGGAGATTTCAACAATACTGCCTACTCTTGGGCTTATGATAAAATTAAAGGCGATTTTCAAGATACTTTTTTACAAGCCGGAAACGGATTCGGCAAAACCTACACGTTAAAAAAATATCCACTACGGATTGATTTTATTTTAGTTGGCGAAAAATTTCAAGTCGACGAACACCAAAATTTCAAAATTAAGTTTTCCGACCATGAACCTATTTTGGCGAGGTTGAGTGAATGAAATTCGGGTATAGTAGCTCTTCACTTTAATTTAAATACGTTCTTCTACAATTTTAGATTGCCCTTTCATAAAAAGGTAAATTAAATATTGGGCAAGAACATAGGTTGTCATAATCGCAATACCATAAAAAGGCTTTTCCTGATAAAATTTATTTAATGCAATCATGCTATCGGAAGCAATAAATAAGATGGCTCCGACTAATAAAATGCGATTCATTTTAGTATTATCACTAATATAATTGAGTAGGGCAATCATACCGAAAACAGAAATTGCACTTCCATAAATCACGACAGGAATTAGATATTCATTCAAATTTTCATGTAAAACAAATAGCAGCACAACCAAATAAATCACGAAAGGAATAACGGCAAGCCATTTTTGCTGTAAAGAAGATTCTTTTATTTGCGTCCAAATAATTTTGATATAGAGTAATTGGGTGAGTAAAAAAGCTGCAATTCCAAAAAGGAATAAATTATTTTTATCTAATAATAAAACATCTCCTAAAAATGAAAAAGCTAAAGCCAATACATACCAATAATTTTTCGTTGTTACGGATACAAAATAAAGCGCGATTAGCGACAAAATAATCATCGGCTTAAAAATATTTTGAAGTAATTCATGTTGCAAAACAACACCCAAAATATCCAAAAAGGAAACGGTGAAAAATAGGGTTGCAAATAGTTTAATCTTTTTCATCTTTTCATTTTTCTTTAGGCAGAATACATTGTTTACTCAATTGCAATAAAACCGGATCTAAACCTAAATCCAAAGTATTTTTCATAACCTGTGAATCCTCCTGATGACAAGTTAAACAAGCCCCAACTAATAAAATTCTTTTTTGCTCTTTGATAGAAAAAGGTCTAAAATCGGTTCTGGTAGAAACAACTTTTGCTTTTTGCTTGCTTAAAAAAGGAATCCAAGCATCTTCGGGTAAATTATCATTGGGATTTTTGTCGTATTGTGCTTTGAAAAACCATTCGCCAAAGCCGTTAGAAATATCATAAGTTAGACTTCCGTTACCATAACCAATCGCAGTCGGATTGCTATGACATGATTTACAATCTCTTGTTTCTTTAGCAATAGTATGTGGTGAATTTGGAGCATATAATCGATGAAAAGAAGTTTTATCTTTCTCATTATGACTAAAACTTTGATGGTCAATAGTTAAAATCATTCCTGGAATTGCTGGTTCAATTTTTCGCCCTTCTTTATTATCACGAACACCTAAAGAAGGTTTATCTGCATTGAATTCATATACATACTCAATCCATTGTCCGATAACTTCCTTTTTATCCAATAAATCATACCCTTTCGGATCATCTTTTGAAAAACTATTATGACAGCCAATGCATCTGGGAGCCCATTGCGCATGACATGCCGAGCAACTTACATTTTGATGGACTCCGTTTCTAGAACAAATTTCAGATGGCGGTTGCAACGGATGAACCTTTCCATCATTTTTGCTTATCAGAAAAGCATTATTTTGTACATCAACAAAGGTGTTAACCAAAGGATTTCCATCCTTTTCAGTGATGATAATTGGTTTATCTTCATGAGAATATTTTCTGTGTAACCAGACCAACTTAGATTCGGTATCTAATTGTTCATAATTTACAGTATTCGGTTTTGTATCAAAATGACAATCAGAACATTGAATTTTTACTGCATTTTCTTCGTGTAAATAATCTTTTCCGTCACCCATAACCTCGTGACTAGTATGGCAATCTATACATAACATTCCTTTAGCGTGATGCACATCTTCTCCTTTATAAGTATAAATTCTCTCATCTTCCAAGGTTCGAAAACCCTCTTTGTTTACAATATCTTTTTGTTCTAACAAGGTTTCATGCCAACCTTCATAATTGGTAGAAATTCTGCTAGAGCGGCTATGGCAACCAAAACAGTGCTCATTTTTTACAAAAATATCGGTTGACGGATGCGCTTTTGGTAAAACTTTTTTATTGGAACTCAAATATATTGATAAATCGGAAACTGCACTTTCTGAGTAATTCAAGTGACAGGCGGCGCAACCACCTCCTCTACTCAACTGATTTATAGGTCCAAACTCACTTTTTTCTGCACCCAAATGGCAATTTGCACATAAATCTCTCAAGTGTTTGTCGGCTCCCGAAAACTGTAAATCCCTAATATGATAGGCTAAATCAGGGGATCCAGCCTCACCAAAAATAAATTTATCAATAGCAATAATTCCACTATTTGTAGTCATTAAAGAATGCTTGATTTTATCTAATTCATTGACATGGCATTTACCACAGGTTGCATCTGCATTCGATAAATTTCCCGGAATAAGTACCATATTTTTATGTGCTGCTTCTTTTTCTAGCGCAGTGCCGTTTCCTAAATGGCAAGACACACAACCAATGGTTTCTGGATTGTGAAATTCAGAAAAACCAAAGTTTTGTTGGTGGCAAGTTTTACAAGATTCCTTTTGTGTACTTATAGGAATATAAGTCTCATCATGCGATGTTGGTTCTTGATTAAAATTCAGCAATTTCAACAATAAAAATCCAACTAAAAACAAACCCAAAATTACAATTGGAAGATTTTTTGATCGGTAAAATTTGTTGAAAAAATTCATGAAAAATTAAAATACTTGGTATCAAGCAAAGCTACAATTATTTATGCTCTTTGTTTAAATTTTAAATACCATAAATATAGTATCTATTTAAATGTAAAATTAACAAATCTCCCGCAACCCCTTATTCTATGTAACATATGTAACAGTTATTGTACAAGTTATATGATTTTTATCATCTAAAATAGATTTCTATAACTCTAAATTTGTCCTGTGAAAAGATGGTATTATTTCCATCTTTTTATAGGGAATAAACAACAACAACAAATTCCAAAATATAAAATTATGGATAACTCAAGGAGATCCTTCATTAAAATCTCTGCTCTTGGTGCCAGTGGAGTGGCACTTTCTGCATCCGCATTTAATGCAATAGATTCTACTTTTTTGGCAGAAAATCAAGTGTTAGCAAATAAATATAGAAATTATAAGCTTACACCAACCTATTGTGAAGTATGCTTTTGGAAATGTGCAGCTTGGGCATATACCGATGAAGATAAAAATATTCAAAAAATTATCGGAAATGATAACGATTCGCATTGTAACGGCAGACTTTGTCCGCGTGGAACTGGTGGAGTTGGTATGTATACCGATAATGATCGTTTAAAAACACCTCTAATTCGTACCAAAGTAGATGGTATCGAGACTTTCAGAGAAGCAACTTGGGAAGAAGCTCTTACCTTGATCGCTACGAAAATGAAAGGCATAAAAGATACCTATGGTGCTGAGAGTATGGCTCTTTTGAAACACGGTTCACCCGGTAGTCATTTTGAGCATTTATTCAAAGCGTATGGTAGCGATACCATTGCTGAACCTGCTTATGCGCAATGTCGCGGACCAAGAGAAACTGGTTTTGGTTTAACCTTTGGTTCTTGGGTTGGTTCACCTGAACCTACTGATATTCGAGACACTAAATGTTTAGTGCTTATTGGATCTCATATTGGAGAAAATATGCATAATACGCAGGTACAAGAAATGTCAGATGCGATTGATAATGGCGCTACAATTATAACTGTTGATCCACGGTTTTCGACTGCAGCGAGCAAATCACAACATTGGTTGGCAATCAAGCCTTCTACAGATATCGCTTTATTATTGTCGTGGATGCATGTAATAATTCATGAAAACTTATATGATAAAGATTATGTAGAAAGATATAGTATCGGATTTGAGCAACTCAAAGAACATGTACGAAATTTCACACCGGAATGGGCATACGGAATTACTACGATTAAACCAGAAGAGATTCGCAAGACAGCTCGATTAATGGCTGCCGCTTCTCCATCGGTAATTGTACACCCAGGAAGACACGTTAGTTGGTATGGCGATGATTCTCAAAGAGAAAGAGCAATTGCAATGTTGAATGGTTTATTAGGATCTTGGGGACGAAGAGGTGGATTCTATTTTAAAGAAAGTATTGCGATTCCTAAATTCCCACATCCAGCCTACCCAAAACCAAAATGGGGCTGGGAAGCGATAGGTGAGAAATATCCACTAGCAGAAATGGGAATTACCAATGAAGTGATTAAAGCTTCTATTCCTGGTGAAAACGATAAACATCCTGTTAAAGCATGGTTTATTGCGGGAACAAATATTGTAAATTCCATTCCACAAAGAAAAATAATTGAAAAAGCTGTTGAAGCCGTTGAATTTATTGTGGTAGTAGATACTATGCCAATGGATGTAACAGGCTATGCAGATGTCGTTCTACCGGAATGTACCTATCTAGAAAGATATGATGGTGTGCGTTCGGCTCCCAATAGAGAACCTTCTATCGCCTTGCGTATGCCGGCAGTTGAACCTAGATTTGACTCTAAACCAGCTTGGTGGATTGCCAAACAATTAGGAGAAAAACTAGGGTTACAAGACTATTTTAATTACAACGATTTTAAAGATGTGATTTCTTGGCAATTAGAGCAAATGGGATCTTCTTTGGAAGAAATGGAAAAAATTGGTGTAAAAAACTTTAAACGTAAATCGGGTTCGATGTATTTGACAGAAGGCGAGCCACATGAATTTTACACAAGAAGCGGAAAAATTGAATTCTACTCTGAAAAATTAAAAGAATTAGGTTTCGATCCGATGCCAGTTTATACTGCTCATCCACAACCTCAACAAGGATTTTACAGATTGAATTACGGTCGATCACCAATGCATACTTTTAGCAGAACTATTAATAACCCAAATTTAAGCGACTTAAAAGATGAAAATTACTTGTGGGTAAACCCAAAAGTTGCAAGAATTGAAGGTTTGAAAAATAAACAAGAAGTTTGGTTAGAAAATCAAGATGGAATTCTATCAACATTCCCAATAAAAGTAAGGGTAACCGAAAGAATTCGTTGGGATTCTGTTTATATGTATCATGGTTTTGGTCATAATAATAAAAGATTAACAAGAGCTTTTGGTAAAGGAGCAAGTGATACCGAAATGATTAGCAGAATCGATATTGATCCATTGATGGGAGGAACCGGAATGCGAAGCAACTTTATCAAAATCTTAAAAACTAACCCACATAAAGAAGTAGTATCATGAGATATGCAATGGTCATAGACACCTTAAAGTGTGTCGGATGCAGCGACTGTGTTGTTGCTTGTCAAACGGAAAATAGCGTGCCAATAGGGTACTGTAGAGATTGGGTTACAGAATCAGTGAGCGGAACGTATCCAACGATAGAATTAGAACTGAAAACAGAGCGATGCAATCATTGCGAAAATGCACCATGCGTGCGTTGTTGCCCAACAGGTGCCAGTCATATCATTCCTGGAGGAATTGTAATGGTTACCGCTGATGAATGTATTGGTTGCGGTGCGTGTATTGAATCTTGCCCGTACGATGCTCGTTATCAGCACCCGGATGGTTATGTCGATAAATGTACTTTTTGTCATCATCGATTAGAAAAAGGCCAACTACCTGCTTGCGTATCGGTTTGTCCAACCAAGTGCATGTATTTTGGCGATTTAGATGATGCAACCAGTGAGGTTTCCAAATTATTGAAAGCTAGAAAACATAAAGTTTTAGCTCCGGAAGCAGGAACCAAACCAAACGTTTATTATTTAATTTAGAAAACTACCATCATGCAAGAAGAAATTTTCATCAGTGGAAGAAATATTCCAAAAATAGATCCAAGTTTAGAAATTTGGCATTTCCCGATAGCACTCTATTTATTTTTAGGAGGTTTGGCAGCAGGTATTATATTTTTTGCTGCTCTATTTACTATTTTAAAGAAAGAAAAAGAAGCTCCAGCAGCTGTAAAATATGCAATGATTGTTGTGCCAATAGCCTTAACTATAGGTCTAATCGCTCTATTTTACGATTTAACACATAAATTATATGTGTGGCAATTGTACACAACAATTCGAATTGAATCACCAATGTCTTGGGGAGCTTGGGTTTTATTAATCATCACCCCTCTTTCGTTTTTATGGGTCTTTAGTTATTTTTCAGAACTTTTCCCGCAATGGGATTTAAAATTTGATTTTCTCAAGAATTTTCAAAACTATCTCATAAAAAACAGAAGAAATTTAGCGATAATTTTATTGCCATTATCCTTAATATTAGGTATTTATACCGGTATATTATTATCTGCATTTAATGCAAGACCTCTTTGGAACAATGCTATTTTAGGTCCATTATTTCTTACTTCAGGTTTATCAACAGGAGCAGCAACTATCATTTTACTATCAAAAAGTCATTTTGAAAAAAATATGTTTAGTAAAATTGATTTGGCTCTGGTAATTGTTGAACTAGCGTTAATTTTACACATGTTTATGGGAATGTATGCAGGTTCTGCGGTGCAATTAGAAGCTTTAGATATTTTATTCGGAGGAGAATTTACCGTAATGTTTTTCGGATTTGTAGTAATACTCGGCTTAATATTCCCGGCAGTATTGGAAAGTATAGAACTTTTAGGCTATAAAATACCTGTTGCAATACCTGCATTGCTCATTTTAATGGGTGGTTTCATCTTTAGAATCGTAATGGTAGAAGCCGGACAAATAACTAGATATCTTTATTAATTTTATTATGGAAAAAATAAAAAAACAAAACCGACATGTATATTGGAATCCATATTTTGGTGGGTTCTTACTTGGTCTTTTAATTATTCTAACCTTTTATTTTACCGGAAGAGGGCTTGGTGCAAGTGGTGCCCTAAAAAGCGGCGTCGTTACAATTGTTGATGCAGTTGCTCCAAAACATGCTGAAGCGAATGGATATTACAGTCAGTTTATAAAAGAAAATGAATCACCAATGAATAGTTGGTTGGTATATGAAACCTTAGGCGTTCTCCTAGGGGCATTCTTATCGGGAGCACTTTCCGGTAGATTAAAACTAAGAGTGCAACATTCGCCTAAAATTAGCAGTAAAAGAAGATTAGTTTTTGCGTTAATTGGTGGAATTTTATTTGGCTTTGGAGCTCAAATCGCTAGAGGATGTACTAGTGGTGCGGCACTAAGCGGAATGGCAGTTTTAGCAACCGGAGGCTTTATTACCATGATCGGTATTTTTGGTACCGGTTATCTTGTTGCTTACTTTTTTAGAAAAAATTGGATTTAACTTTTAAATAATAAAATATGGGACCTCTTATTCCTAATGGTTTGATTCCTACCGAATGGAATTTCATTATCGCTTTAATCATTGGATTCTTATTTGGATATATTCTCGAAGCATCTGGATTCTCTTCCTCTCGAAAATTAGCAGGACAGTTTTATGGTTATGATTTTGCAGTATTAAAAGTGTTTTTTACGGCTGCAATTGTATCGGTAATCGGATTATATTATATGGATTATCTCAGCTGGGTAGAAATATCAAAATTATATGTTCATCCAACCTTTCTTTGGGCAGCCATCATTGGTGGAATGATTATGGGTGTTGGATTTGTCGCTGGCGGGTTTTGTCCAGGTACAAGTTTAACAGCTGTTGCCATTGGTAAAATTGATGGTATGGTGTATACCGTTGGTTTAATGATTGGTGTATTTACTTTCTCGGAATTCTATCCTTGGATAGAACCTTTCTTTTTGAAATCAAACCTAGGTCATATTACATTGGTGGATACTTTTGGAATTTCACCGTATTGGATCATTTTTGTTTTTGCTATCATCGCTATAGTTGCTTTTTATATTGCCGATATAGTGAGAGGTAAGGTTAAAAAAGTATTTTACTAAATTTTATAATTATGTCAAAAAAATATAAGTTAAAACGGTTATCTACTCGAAGATATCAAATTCTTGCAGTCATACTTTTACTATTAGCCTCAGGATTGCTTTTACTGCCAAAATATAAAAAAAATGAAGGGATTACCCCGGAACTTTTTGTAATAAATGCTGTGAATACAGAACGTTATATTACAACAGATTTATTAGTAGATAAAATTATCAAACAAGATCCGAGTATTTTATTAATTGATACTCGCTCTGAAGAAGAATACAATAGTTTTACCTTACCAGGTGCTATAAATGTTCCTCTCAAAAATTTATTAGATGATGATTTTAACTATTACATCAACCAAAGTGCCTATGATGTAGTTCTTTTTTCAAACGACAATTTGTTTGCAGATCAGGCTTGGATGATTGGTAATCGATTAGGATACAAAAACTTGTATGTTTTAGAGGGTGGATTGAATCAATGGTTCAAAACAATTATTAATCCGGTTGAACCAGATGAAACTATGCCTAAAGCAGCTTTTGATTTATATGCTTTCCGCAAAGCAGCAGGAATGTATTTTGGTATTGGTATTGTTGAATACAAAAAAGAAGATAAAAAAGAGGAAGTTCAAAAACCAAAACCTGCCAAAAAAGTTGTTCCGGTTCAAAAAAAGAAAAAAAGAGCTCCGGAAGGTGGTTGTTAATACAATGCTCATAAAAAAATAAATTTATAATTATTGCTTCGGCATAATTCCTATACCAATGAAAGAATTAGAAAAAACCAAACGTATCTCTATATCTGCAGTATTATTTTTATTAGTAATACTTATTGCAATCTTAACTTTTAAAAAGCCAAAACATGTTTTTGACAAAAATTCTAAAACTACCTTGGAAACAGTGGTGAGTAAAGATTATATTTTAAGCACAGATGGCTTAAACGCAATGCAGCCAGGGACTTATGCTATAATTGATATTCGTAGTAATTTTGAATTTGCAAAAGGACATTTTGAAAATGCAACCAACATTGCAACTCATCAAATATTAGAAGATAACAGTATTGATTTTTTTAATACGCTAAAAAATTCTAATAAAACAATTGTTCTTTATGGTAAAAATGCTGATGAAGCAAATAGTGCTTATATGCTTTTATACCAATTAGGATATGACAATGCCAAAATACTAAGCGTTTTAGCGGGTTCTGAAAACAATAAATTCCAAGCGACAAATTATACTGTTGAAAAACCAGCCGTTAATTATGCAGAAGAAATGCGCTTAGCAAAAGAAAAATCAATAATTATAGAAGAAGTTGCAACACCAATCGTCGAAGTTAAAAAAGCAGCACCTAAAAAAGTAATTCCGGTACAAAAAAAGAAAAAAAGAGCTCCTGAAGGTGGTTGTTAAAAAGACAAAATAATCAATCCGTAAATTTTAATTTTTTGGATACAATTTTTCTTTTATTTCCCGCCAAGTAATTAATTGAATATGATTGCTTTGCAATTTTTCTTTACAGGTTAAGCTTGTGAAAAAATCAAAATCCATTTGCCGCCATTGCGATCCGAAATTTGGATGATCGGCGGCTACAGCCTGCATTTCTTCGTTATCCAAAGCTGGATGAATTAATATTGTATTCAAACCTGGTTGCAAGGTATCTAAAACATTCCCGTAAAAAGTTGCGAATGCT
The DNA here is from genome assembly GCA_965363545.1 of uncultured Flavobacteriaceae bacterium. GTDB lineage: Bacteria > Bacteroidota > Bacteroidia > Flavobacteriales > Flavobacteriaceae > Lutimonas. The sequence continues at coordinate 42,214 of CBDTUD010000005.1, forward strand.
TCCTTTTCAAAATGGGTATAGTCACCATAAAAAACGGCATCTACACAAAAGTCTTTCGGGTCTAAAATTTTCTTAGGATCACTTCCAAAATCAGAAATAAGTTTTTCATGAAGCAAAACAGGTAAGCCATACTCCTCGCCCATTTCTTGATACAATTTTTTTAGCTCTTTGTTCAAACCCAAGGTAAACATGTGACAATCTATATGTGTTGGTTTCAATCCCAAACCCAATGCTTTTTCAATTTGTGCTTTTAATTCAATTTTAACTTCATTCAATGAATAATTTGATATAAAAGCATTTCTTTTTCCATGAAAAAATCCATTTTCATCCACCAAACTTGGTACTTTTTCTAAAGCTGCAACAGGTCCCCATTTATAGTTTTGCCATTCACAAGTCAAAGTTAAATGGATTCCGCAATCGAATTGTGGATTCCTATTTGCAATTTGGATCATTTCATAAAACCACGGACAAGGAGGCATGATGCTACAAGAATTTACACTTCCACTTTCTAGCGCTTTCAACGTTGCAAGGTTTTCAGAATGGCACAAACCTGCATCATCGGCATGAATAATTAATAATTTTGTGTCTTCGCTAAAACCTAATCTTTGTACTGTTTTCAAAATGCTTTTTTTAAATGGTTGGATAGGATAAAAATAGTAAAATACACTTTCAATTAGCAGTTCATTTAATGCAAAATATGAACACTAAAAAATAAGTTTGTGCTTACCATTAAAATCAACGAAATTGCCAACCGTTTCAGTAAAAAAAATATACCCAATGAAAATTAACTTTTTATGTCTTTTTTCTTTCTTATGCATAGCGTATTCGGCGAAAGCACAAAATTCTATTGCATATACTATTTCTTTTGAAAATGCGGTACACCATGAGGCTAACATTGAAGTTGTTTTCTCTTCCATTCAAACCGATACACTTACAATTCAAATGAGCCGTAGTTCACCGGGAAGATATGCGCAACATGAATTTTCTAAAAATATTTACACTATTAAAGCTTTTGATAGTCAGGGTAATAGCTTGAAATTGACAAAATTAAATACCTACCAATGGTATATTATCAATCACGATGGTTTTGTCAAAATTACCTATACTTTATTTGGTAACCGTGGTGATGGAACCTATACACAAATTGATGAAACACATGCGCATTTGAATATTCCAGCAACCTTTTTGTACGCCGATGCATATAAAAATCAACCTATAAAAGTAAATTTTCAAGTAAGAGATGATTTGAATTGGAAAGTTGCAACCCAATTAAAACAGGAAGAAAAAACTATTTTTTCTGCACCCAATTTGGATTATTTTATGGATAGTCCGGTCGAGATTAGCAATCACTCCGTAAAAAAATTCACAATTTCATCCAATGGAAAAGAACAAACCATAAATTTTGCCTTACATCACAATGGAACAGAAGCTGAATTTAACCGGTATTTTGAGCAAGTAAAAAAAATAGTAGTACAAGAAATTGCTGTTTTTGGGGAATTGCCAAACTTCGATTTTGGAGATTATACTTTTTTAGCTTGCTACATTCCGAATGCCTCTGGTGACGGAATGGAGCATAGAAACTCGACTATTCTCACGAGTACACGAGGATTGAATAATGGAGGAATGGCAGGCAATATCGGAACTGTTGCACATGAATTTTTTCATGCCTGGAATGTAGAACGGATTCGCCCAAAATCTTTAGAACCTTTCGATTATAGTAAAACTAATATGTCTGGTGAATTATGGTTTGCAGAGGGTTTTACTAGTTATTATACTGATTTAATTCTCTGTCGTGCAGGAATTATTTCTGAAAAAGAATACATTAATGGTTTATCAGTTGATTTAAACAATGTATGGAATTCTCCTGCCAGAAATTATTTCAACCCTATCGAAATGAGTTATCAAGCTCCATTTGTTGATGCCGCAACATCTATAGATCCGGTAAACCGAGAAAATACTTATATCTCTTATTACACCTATGGAAGTGTTTTAGGACTAGCATTTGATCTTAGTTTGAGAGCATTAAATACCGATAAAAATTTAGATGGATTTATGCAATTGGTTTGGGACAAATACGGTAAAAATGAAATAAGTTATACTATTGAAAATTTACAAGAAGCCATGAGAATCTATGCAGGTGATGAAATGAGCAATACTATTTTTAACAATTTTATTTATGACAGTAAAATGCCGGAATATGAAAAACTATTTAAAAATATGGGCATTGTTTTTGAGCAAACAAAATTAGATCAAGCCTATTTTGGTGCAGCCATAAATCAAAAAAGTGGTAAATGGATTATTGACTCCAATCCCTTAGAGAAAAGTGCAGCGTACAATGCTAACTTAAGTTATGGTGATCAAATTATTTCTATAGATAACAAGGTAATTACTAAAGCAACCAAAAAGAAGGCCTATTTTTCTCAATTCAAACCTAATCAAAAGGTTATAGTACAATTTATCCGTTTTGGTACTTCTAAAGAAACAGTACTTATTTTTGATGTGGATTCCACTTATACAACTTCATTAGTCGAAAAAGTAAACAAAAAAACCGTACAAAGAAGAAATGCTTGGTTACATTGACATAATAATAAGGTAAAGAATCAAAAAAAATAGTTGCTTTGATAACTCAAAAAAAATCTTATATCACGAATTATCTATTTCTTTAATTACTTTAGCCGGATTACCACCAATAAAAACATTATCGGGAATATCTTTCGTAACTACTGCTCCGGCACCAACAACGACTCCATTACCAATAGTGACTCCCGGACAAATAATAGCACCTCCGCCAATCCAAACATTATTACCGATAGTAATTGGTTTACCAGCTTCTAACATCGAGTTTCGAGTTTTTGCATCCATTGGATGTGTCGCGGTGTAAATCTGAACATTTGGTCCGAAAAAGGCACAATCGCCTATGGTAACTTCGGCAACATCTAAAATGCAACAGTTAAAGTTCATAAAAACTTTGTTACCTAATTTAATGTTATATCCGTAATCACAATAAAAAGGAGGCTCCATCCAAAAATTCTTACCAGCTTTACCAAACAATTGTTTAAATAATTTGTTTCGTTCTTCTTTATCATCTTCACTCATGCGATTAATTTTTTGGAAAAGTAATCTCGCACGATGGCGTTCTTCCGATAAGGTTTTATCATTTGCATTATACAATTGACCGGAGAGCATTTTTTCTTTTTCTGTCATTTTTCTATTGTTGGAAAGTAAATTTTATACGATAAATTAATTATTAAAAATAGACATAAATTTTTAAGCAACCTGAGATTACAAAATTTAATAAAGGTTGCTTTTCCATTTTTTTAAGTTCTAAAATAAATAAAATCATTTTCTACAAAATGACATGCTAAAATACATCTTCAAATTTTGATTTTTGATATAGAATTAATTTTATAGGTAGCAAATAAAGAGAAGCTATTTGTTAAAAAAATCCGCCAAAACAAGTATGAAGTGCATCCGTAAAAAAGCAAGTTTTCAACTTGAATTCATTCTATTAATATTTCGACTAAAATAAAACCCTACTAGTTTACTATTCTTTTTATTTAAAAAAATACAAGTCCACATAACTAATTATACTACAGGGTTTTAAGATGCTTTTTTAAAATAAAAAAATTTCTATTTCATACAAAATATTATGTTACAAATGTTACCTATATAAGTAACAAATAAGACTGATTTAAATGATTATATATTGTATAAGAATGACAAAAGTCATATAAAAAAATTCATGCCTCTTCTAATTTTGTAGTTATATAACAACAACATAATTTCAATTTTAAATATTTAAATCATGAAAAAGTTCAATTTTCATTTAATAGTACTATTCATATCGACTATGGCTTTGCTGACAAATTTTTCGGCAAAAAGTCAAAATAGCGAAAGCTCTACTTCAAATTCTAACGATGAATTTGAAATTCTTGTAAACTATTTGGAAACAAATGGCAATTTTATTAATACCGTAGCTGCACCGATAATTCCTGCCGATGAGGTGAAAAAAAACATGAAAAATCCAAAATATCACATCATAGATATTCGAAGTGATACTTGGTTTAATTATGGTCATATTAAGGGGGCAAATAATGTAGCCGCAACTGATTTACCTACCTATTTTGAAAGCACAATAAACCCAAAAGATTTTGAAAAAATTGTATTAATTTGTTATTCAGGACAATCTGCAGCCTATTACACTGGTCTTTTAAGATTGGCAGGTTATGATAATGTATACAATATGAATTGGGGAATGAGCTCTTGGCGAGAAGATTTTGCCGCAAATTCTTGGACAAAAAATGTAACCGATGATTTTAAGGCAAAATTAGAAACCACTGAAAACAGCCCAGCTGACAAAGGAACTCATCCAACTTTAAAAACAGGTAAAACAGAAGCACCAGAAATTCTAAAAGCTAGATTGGCTGAAGTTTTTGCCATTCCTTATAAGGAAGCTATTGTAAAAGCCGAAGATGCATTTGCAAGCCCGAATGATTTTTACATCGTAAACTACTGGCCTAAAGACAGATATAGCAACGGTCATATACCAACTTCAATTCAATACGAACCTACTGGGTCTTTAAATTCAACCGCTGATTTATACACTCTACCAACAGATAAAAAAGTAGTAGTGTGTGGTTCTACGGGTCAAGAAACTGCTTATGTGGTGGCTTACTTAAATCTTTTAGGCTATGACGGTGGTAATGTTGCCTATGGAGCTAACAGCTTTATGAATTCAGAATTAAACAGTAAAAACTGGGAAGGTTTTAGCAAAAAAGAAATCAATATTTTTCCTGTAGTAGAATAAAATTAAATCACAAACATACAACAACAACTTAAAATTTAATATCATGAAAAAGTTAACCTTATTATTTATTGGCTTATTATTAATTCCAACACTATTCTTAACATCTTGCGATAGAGGTGATGACATTACTGAAGGAACGGCTTCAACGCCAGCCTTTACATTGATGAAAGATTATATGGTAGCCAATAATTTAGATATAGATAAAATAGACACTAGTGTTCCTGGTGCTAAATTCGTTACCGGAGCCCCTGCTGAGGCTGATTTGGATGCTTTTCTTGCTAAGTATTATATATTAGATATTAGAGGCGCCGCAGATTTTGCTAAAGGGCATATTCAAGGAGCAAAAAATATTCTTTTTACTAGTATTTTAACAGAAGCACCTAATTCAGGTGCAAAACCAATGTTAATAGTTTGCTATACCGGACAAACTGCATGTTATGCAACTAGTTTATTACGTTTATATGGTTATAGTGAAACTCAAGCCTTAAAATGGGGTATGTCAGGTTGGAACGCCTCTACTTCAGGATCTTGGAACAGTAATATTGGAAATATTGCTCAAGGTAATTCAAACTGGACCTATGCCACTGCACCAGCACTAGATGTTTTTAAAGACCCTACAATATCAAGTTTTTCAACCGATGGTAGCGAAATATTGAGAAAAAGAATTGAGCAAGTCGTTGCTGACGGATTTAAAACTGTTTCGGGTGCCGACGTTCTGGCCAATCCTAGCAATTATTTTATAAACAATTATTTTAGTACTGGCGACTATTCAAACTATGGTCATATTGCTGGTGCCAATCGAATAAATCCTTTTTTATTAGCGGATAACACTTATTTGGCAATTGATTCTGATGCAAATGCAAAAGTAGCGACTTATTGCTATACAGGTCAAACTTCTGCTGTAGTTACTGCTTGGTTGCGAGTTCTAGGTTATGACGCGTATAGCTTGACTTTTGGTATGAATGGTTTATACAATGATAATGACGCATGGGGAGCCTCTGTAAATAGATGGAAAGCAAGTAATTCAAAAAACTTACCAATAGTTCAATAATTAAAATATAAAATTAAGAAATAATGAAAAATAAAATAATCTTATTATTTGTACTCGTGTTTTTCTTTCAAGTAAACAATGTTTTTTCACAGGGTTGTGAAGAAGAAGTGGCAACCTCAACAAGTGCAAGCGCAGAAGATAAACCAGTGACAATGAGAATGTTTGGGTATATTCAATCCCAATACGACTATACGTTTTCAGATCCGGCTGTAAACTCTTTCGGATTTAAAAGAGCCAGAATAGGTGTAACAGGAAAAGTTTTAAAAGATTTTTCTTATTACTTTATGATGGAAGCAAGCCCATTTATTGGTGGTGTTGGAAGTACTTATTTGATGGATGCATTTGTTACTTATGAAAAATACAATTGGGCAAGAGTATCTGTTGGTTCTTTCAAACAACCTTTTAGTTTGGAGGTTGCTACCCCATGTTTTGCTCTTACAACTATTGACCGATCGATTGTTGCCGACCAATTAGTATCTCCACAACGTGATTATGGACTAATGCTTTTGGGTGGTAATAAATATACAAAATTCAAATATGCAGTTGCTTTAATGAATGGTCGAGGTTTAAATGTAAAAGACAATAATAATAAAAAAGATATTGTTGGTAGAGCAACTTATAAGTTATTTGATTTCTTATCTGTAGGTGGTAGTTTTAGATATGGCTATCCTAACAATGATACCGATACACGTACCACTTTTGGTGGAGAGTTCGCAGCAAATATTAAAAAATTAAGCATTCAAGGTGAATATATTTATGACGAAGGTGATTATAACCGTGCTGCCGGAGGTGGTTGTGGTGCAACACCAGTGGAATTAGGTGAAAAAAGAGATGGTGCTTATATCATGTTAACGTATGATTTGCCAAACAACTTCCAACCAGTTTTTAAATATGAATATTTTGATCCGAACATTGATGTTAAAAAAATTGGATACCAAGAGATGATGACTATTGGTGTGAATTATTTCTTTAATGATTATATCCGTTTGCAAGTGAATTATCAAGCCCATATTGAAACAGATATAAACATTGATAATGATATGCTTTTAGCCCAAGTTCAGGTTAGATTCTAATACAGTTTTTTTTTAGTAGTATATAATTATTTTTTTAATAAAAAACTCTCTAAAATAAATTAGAGAGTTTTTTTGTGCTATATTTCGTACCTTTATACAACCGATTTATTCTTTACTACATGAATACACAAGAGATTATTTTAAGAGAAAAATTAACCGAATATTTTGCTCAGGTTTTTGAAGAAGAATTAATTGATGAAATTGTCAAGGTTGGCTATCTTGATAAGATGAAAGCTGGTGATGTGATGATTGATATTGGCGATGTTATGACACATATTCCGTTAATTCTTAGTGGTGCTGTTAAAATTATTCGAGGAGATAAAGATGATATTGAAAAGGAAAAAGACAGCATGGTATTATACTATTTAGAACGAGGAGATACTTGCGCAATTTCCTTTGTTAATTGCATTAATAAAAAGAAAAGTATTTTTAAAGCCATTATAGAAAATGATGCTGAAATGATTTTGTTACCTGTTGATAAAATAGATGATTGGTTGGCTAAATACAAAACATGGCGCTTTTTTATTATTGATAGTTATCATTTTAGATTGTTGGAAATGGTAGAATCTATTGATGGTTTAGCCTTTATGAAAATGAATCAACGCTTGCTAAAATATCTATCTGATAAAGCAAAAATCAATAACGATGTGAACCTAGAAATTACTCACCAAGAAATTGCCAACGATTTAAATACTTCACGTGTTGTAGTTACCAGATTAATCAAAGAATTACATGATGGAGGCAAAATTTATTCAACGCGCAATAAAATACGAGTTTTAGATTTTTAAATGTTTTTTTTTACTATAATTCCATGGATAAATAAAATATTTTAAAAAATGCTATTTTCATTTTAGCATATTCAAATAATCTTCCTCTGTAATAATAGGAATACTCAAGCTTTCCGCTTTTACCAGTTTACTTGGTCCCATATTGTCACCGGCAATAATAAAATTCGTTTTTTTAGATATAGAACCTGAAACCTTACCGCCATTATCTTCAATAGATTTTTTAAGATCATTACGAGAAAAAATATGAAAAACTCCAGAAACTACGAAGATAAGCCCATTTAACTTTTCTGTTTGATTCTCGATACTTGCCTGATCTACTTCAAATTGCAATCCTTTTTCTTTTAAGCGATTTATAATTTCAACATTACTCGAATTGTTAAAAAAATCAAGAACACTTTGTGCAATTCGATCTCCAATTTCATCTACCGCAATCAACTCCTCGAAAGAGGTACTTTTTAAACTATCAATATTTTTATATTCTTTTGCCAATTTTTTAGCAACTGTTTCACCTACAAAACGAATGCCTAAAGCAAATAAAACTTTTTCAAAAGGAATGCTTTTTGAAACTTCTAATCCTTTTATAATATTGGCAGCCGATTTCTCTGCCATTCTTTCCAAAGGAATAATCTGTTCTTCCGTCAAGTCATACAAATCGGCATAATTGGTAATTAAACCGGTTTTATACAAAAGCTCAATCGTTTCGGCTCCTAAACCATCGATATTCATGGCCTTTCGGCTTATAAAATGCTGAATTCTACCAGTAATTTGCGTTGGACAACCAAATTCATTCGGACAAAAATGCTTGGCATCTCCTTCCATACGTACTAGTTCCGTTTCACAATCAGGGCAATGCGATATATATTTCGTTGGCACGGAATCGCTTGGTCTTTTAGACAGATCAACTCCAACAATTTTAGGAATAATCTCTCCTCCTTTTTCAACAAAAACAGTATCATTTTCTCTAATATCGAACTTGGCAATTTGATCGGCATTATGCAGTGATGCTCTTTTCACAATGGTACCAGCCAATTCTACAGGCTCTAGGTTGGCAACCGGAGTTATGGCACCCGTTCTGCCGACTTGGTATGTAATTTTATGTAAAACGGTACTTGCTTGTTCTGCTTTAAACTTATATGCCAATGCCCAACGAGGTGATTTTGCTGTATAACCTAATTCGTCTTGATATTGTAAATCGTTCACTTTAATTACGACTCCATCTGTTTCATAAGGTAAGGTGTGGCGATGCTCATCCCAATAAGAAATAAACTCAAAAATAGCATCTAAATTCTCACATAATTGCATGGTTTTCGGAACTTTGAATCCGATTTTACTAGCATATTCTAAAGCGTCGAAATGGGTTTTGAGTGGCAATTTATCAGCAACAACTTGATACAACAAACAATCTAACGGACGATTAGCTACCTCAGCACTATCTTGTAGTTTTAAACTTCCGCTCGCTGTATTTCTTGGGTTTCTATATGGATCTTCACCTGCTTCTACCCTTTCTTCGTTTAGCCTTATAAATCCCTGTAATGGTAAAATAATTTCTCCACGAATTTCAAAATCTCCCAGATTGGAATCTTTTAAAACTAGTGGAATTGATTTAATCGTTTTTACATTGGCCGTTACATTATCTCCTTGAAATCCATCACCACGAGTTATCGCTTTTTCCAATTTTCCATTTTGATAATACAAGTTAATTGATGCTCCATCATATTTTAATTCACAAGTATAATTGAGTTTCACATCGCCTAGAACTCGTTGCACACGGTTTTCCCAATCAGCAATATCTTCTTGAGAATACGAATTATCAAGAGAATACATTCGATGTGAATGCGTGACTGTTTCAAAATTTTTGGTTATTTCTCCACCAACACGTTGCGTAGGAGAATTAGCATCAAAAAATTCAGGATGCAATTTTTCTAATTCTTGAAGCTCTTTTAATTGGACATCAAATTCATAATCAGATATCGTTGGCTGATCTAAAACATAGTAATTGTAATTGTGCTGTCTTAACTCAATACGTAAATTTTCTATTTTTTGTTGAATATCTGCCATATAATAGGAATCTTTTAAAAAATTAAAAATAATTATTTTTTACCTAAATAGCATTTAAAAAATAATTATTCCAAAAAATATTTAATTATGTAACATAAGTTGCTATTATTAGATACTTTAGTAACATAAACATGATTTAAATCAGATTTTTTCTTTAGAAATATCTTTAAATTTGAGCTAGAATTTAGATGCTATATAAACTGTAAATATTTAATTATGAAGAAATTATTGATATTAGGAGCTGGAACTGCCGGCACCATGATGGCTAATCACTTAAGGCCAAAACTTCTCCATAATGAATGGGATATAACCATAGTTGATCAATATAAAACACATTATTATCAACCAGGCTTTTTATTTCTGCCTTTTGATACCTATACAGAGAATCAAGTTAAAAAAGTTGGTAAGAAACTAATCCATAAAAAAGTCAATTATATTCAAAAAAAGATTGAGAAAATCCTTCCAGAAGAAAATAAAGTTACATTAGAAGATGAAACATTAGAGTACGATGTCTTAATAATTGCAACAGGTTCAAAGATTGCACCTGAAGAAACGGAGGGATTAATCGGGCCTCTTTGGAAGAAAGATATCTTTGATTTTTACACTTATGAAGGCTCTCTAGCTTTACGAAATAAATTAAGAGAATGGAAAGGTGGTAAATTAGTAGTTCACATCACTGAAATGCCTATTAAATGCCCTGTTGCTCCTCTAGAGTTTGCTTTTTTATCAGATTCTTTCTTCCGTGAAAAAGGCATGAGAGACAACGTTGAAATCACCTATGTAACACCGCTTACGGGAGCATTTACAAAACCAACCTGTTCAACAGCGTTAGCGTATCTCTTAAAAGAGAAAGATATAAAATTGGAAGCTGATTTTGCTATTATGGAGGTAGATAATGATAAAAAAGAAATAGTCGATTATGAAGATCGTAGAATTCCTTTTGATTTACTGGTAACCATACCGACGAATATGGGAGATGAAGTTATTGAAAGATCAGGTTTGGGTGATGATTTGAATTTTATACCAACTGATCATAACACCTTGCAATCCGTAGCTCATGAAAATATTTTTGTAATTGGTGATGCAACGAATGTACCCGCTTCTAAGGCAGGTTCGGTTGCACATTTTCAAGCAGAAACTTTAACGGATAATATTCTTTTATATATTGATGGTTATCCATTAAAAAAAGAATTTGACGGACATGCCAATTGTTTTATCGAAACAGGAAATAAGAAAGCTTTACTTATTGACTTTAATTATGTAACAGAGCCAGTGCATGGAAAATTTCCTTTCGCAAAAATAGGACCTCTAAAATTATTAAAAGAAAGCGTATTTAATCATTGGGGAAAATTAGCGTTTCGATGGATCTATTGGAATATGCTGTTAAAAGGTATCCCAATTCCTTTTGTTCGTAGACACATGAGTTTTAAAGGTAAAGTTTTTGATATAAAACCTGAATTGAAATAATTATTAATACAAATAAAATAACTAAATATTATGTCAGTAAAAAAAATCGCAGGAGTAGAAGTAAACGTTTCTGAAGAAGGATATCTTGAAGATATGTCTCAATGGAACGAAGAAATTGCAAAAGAAATTGCAAAAGAAATAGGTATCGAATTAACACCTAAACACTTTGAAGTGTTAAATTATTTGCGTAAAAAAACGGAAGCTAAAGAAGCCTTAACAATTAGGCAAGTCGGTAAATCGGGTATTGTTGATATAAAAGAATTGTATAAGTTATTCCCAAAAGGGCCTTTGAAATTCTCATCAAAAATAGCAGGAATCCCTAAGCCAACCAGTTGTATATAAGTTACTTTATTTTTAACTTTAAATCATTAAATTCTAAAAAATGGAAACAAAAGAAATAAAAACTAAATCAGTAAAAAAAGAGAAAAAACCTTTAGAAAAAGTATGTATTATTTGTGCTAAAGGAAGTCTAGAAGATGTATATGCAACCTTAGTTATGGCAAATGGAGCTGTAATGGAAGGGATAGAAACAAATGTATTCTTTACTTTTTTCGGTTTAGATGGTATCACTAAAAAATCAATGAACCACTTGCATACTGCAACAACAGGTAACCCTGCTATGCGGATGCCTGGGGGCCTACCTTTTCCAACCATGTTGGGTGGATTACCTGGTGTTGAGACAGCAGTTTCTAGTATGATGAGAAAACAGATGGAGGAACTGGATATGCCACCTGTAGATGAATTTTTAGAAATGATAACTGCCGGAGGTGGAACAATTTATGGCTGTAAATTAGCTGTGGATATGTTTAAACTAAAAAAAGAAGATTTATCTGATGAAGTAGATTCAATTATAACTATTGGAGAATTTTATGAATTATGTGATGGAGATAGAACTCAAATAATATTTACATAATAAAACTAAATCAATAGAAATTAAAAAACCGAAGTCTTTTGCTTCGGTTTTTCTATTTATTAACTTGATTTTAACAATAATAAAGACTAATTTAGTTTATCAGTCACTCAATAAAATTAATGCTCTTATTATCTTAAGGTTAGGCGTAATATCTAGAAAAAACAATGAGAACTTTAAACAATCTTAAAATACTAATAACTGGAGCCTGTGGAGTTGTTTCAAGGTCAGTCATTAGGTCTCTTAAAAAAAGTTCCTATTTTGTTAATGCTACCTATATTGGAACTGATACTTGTGAAAATATTTATGGACTTCATGAAGGGCTATTTAATAGGATATATAAAGTTCCAGGTTTAAACTCCAATAACTATAAAGAAATAATGACGAATATAATTGTAGATGAGAAAATTGATGTTGCTCTAATTATACCGGAATTAGAAGTATTAGAGTGGGCCATTAATAAATATCCGACAAGTTATTTAATTCCATCATTAAATTTTTGTAAAAGTGTAATAAATAAAGCTTCGTTGTACAAAATTCTCGAGAATAGTAGCTTCGTTCCTAAGTTTGAAATACTTTCAAGACAAGAAATATTGGCTGGACATATAACTAAATTCAACTCATATCCCATTTGGATTAGAGATTATTCTCCCGGAAGTGATAGCGGTAAAGGAGCATTAAAGATCAATAATGTTGAGGAAGCCAAATGTTGGTCTTTACTAAATTCTAATATAAATGACTTTTTATTAACAGAATTTTTACCTGGAGGCAACTATGCATGTCTACTTTTATATGAAAATGGTAAAATATTGAAAATTGCTTCTTATGAACGTCTGGATTATTTTATGGCTACGGTAGCTCCATCGGGCATAACTGGTAATATTTGTAAAGGCCGACTTATAAATGACGAAAAAATTGTTGAAGTAGCTTCTAAGGCAATCAATATAATTTGCACAAAGTGGAATGAAAAAATGAATGGGTTGGTTGCGGTAGATTTAAAAGCCGACAGTGATGGTAATCCTTATATAACAGAAATAAACATTAGACATGTAGCTGCAACTTCAGCATTTGCTTCGGCTAATTTTAACTTAGCGGAATACCAATTACTATTAACTTTAGGTAAAACTGAGCTAATAGATTCAACATTGGAAAAATTGTATCCGAAAGACAATTTGATTTTAAGAGATATTGATGGAACTCCATTATGGTTGGAACATTATAAAGAAATTGATATTGGCGAATATAAATAGCAAGCACTTTATTTCAAAAATGCCTAAAGCGTAAAATACAATTAAAACTCAACCCACCAGCTTGTTAAAAATGTCGCTGTTTCATTGGCTTTTCTTCCTGTTAGTTAAGCAGTAAGAATTACAATTATATACAGATGAAACTTTAGCTAATTATAAATTTCATACCAGAGAACTATATATGATATCTATTTTAAAATTTTTATTTCTGCGATCTCATTTTACCAAAAGCAATAAATAAAACGCCTATAATGGTTACCATCCCCCCTATTAAAGCAATAGTTGCTGGGAAAGTTCCAAAATAAATATAAGAACCCAACAACACAAAAAGTCCTCGGGTACTTCCAATAACAGCTTTTCTAGAAAGTGGAATAAACTGCAAAGCTAAATAACCAGATATTACTGTTAAAAAAGGACCTAAAAGAGATCCAATAAAAATATTCTTAAAAGCATTTTCAGAAATTGAAAAACTCTGCTCCGTATATAAAATAGCTATCAGTGAGAATAAAAATAAGAACAGACTTCTATTAATTGTTAAAATATTTGGATGGATTTTTTTAATTTTCACTTTAATTAAAACAGTACCAATCGCTCCCAAAATACTTGAATATAAAATATACTGGGTTCCTTCTAAAAACATATCTTGAAGTCCTGAACCCTTATAACTTACAATAAAAGCCCCTGAAATTGCTAGTAGTAATCCCCAAAACTCCATTTTATTAAACCGTTCCTTCAAGAAAATAAAACTTAAGGTTATAATTAAAGCTGGTGAAATATTACCTATAAAGGAAACTATCGTAGGGTTAGAAATGGTATTAATTGCTTTAAAAAAAAAGTATGTACCTACAATTTCAATGATTCCTAAAAAAAATAGAACCAAATAACAACGTGAAGAAAGTTCATAGAACTTGCTAAAAGATTTTTGACGCCATGCATACAACAAGATCCAGAATAGCCCTAATCCAAACCAAAAAACACCAAATTGAATCAAACTAACTTCAACCAAGGCAGCCTTACTAAAAATATAAACATTAGACATGGCTATAACCGAAATCAACGCCAACAAATAGCCTTTTAAAGAATTGGTAATTTTCATTTTTCAAAGATATACCTTAGTACTATCTAAAAATGAAACATTAGTTGCATCGTATTTTTAAAAAACAACTATTTAAAAAAAACGATTATTATTTAGTTATGAATTAATTTTATTGAAAAACGTTTGAAATTAAAAAATTTTAACAAAAGTGTTCTATCTTTTGGTTAAAACAAAGAAATCACTTAATAGTAGGTAAACCTTCTAACTTGCGCAAAATATTTTGCCAAACGCATAACTTGATGACTGTAACCATATTCGTTATCATACCAAACATAAAGCACCACATTTCTCCCATCTTTTGTAACTATCGTTGCTTCACTGTCAAAAATTGCCGGCTCGGCAGTACCAATTATATCTGTAGAAACCAATTCATTACTCATCGAATATCGAATTTGCTCTACTAATTCTCCTTCTAAAGCATATTTTTTAATAACTGCATTGACATCTTCTTTTGTAGTTGGCGCTGCCAATTTCAAATTTAAAATAGCAAGAGATCCATTAGGAACCGGAACCCGAATGGCATTAGACGTTAATTTACCTCTTAATTCCGGCAGGGCTTTTGCAACAGCACTACCTGCACCAGTTTCGGTAATTACCATATTGAGTGCAGCTGCTCTACCTCGTCTATATTTTTTATGCATATTATCGACCAAATTTTGATCATTGGTATAGGCATGAATCGTTTCTAGGTGTCCGTTTTTAATACCAATCGAATCGTTTACTGCTTTTAATATTGGAGTAATCGCATTGGTTGTACAAGATGCCGCAGAAAAAATAGATTCCGTTTTAGGATTAAATTTATTATGATTAACACCATAAACGATATTTGGGACCCCTGAACCCGGTGCTGTTAATAAAACCTTACTAACCCCTTTTGCTACTAAATGACGGCTTAAAGCTTCTTTATCGCGAAATGCTCCGGTATTATCAATGATAAGGGCATCGTGAATTTTATATTTGGTATAATCTATTTCCTCAGGCTTATTTGCGGAAATAACATAAACAGTCGTCCCGTTTATCAAAAGAGCTTTATGCTTAAAATCGGCTTTTACCGAGCCTTTAAAAATGCCATGAATGGAATCGTTTCGCAACATTGCAGCTCTTTTTTCTAATACTTCTGGAGTTAATTCACCTCGAATCACGATGGCACGCAACCGCATTTGCATACCTTTACCGGTTCTCGACATGAGTTCTCGAGCAAGAATTCTCCCTATTCTACCAAAACCATAAAGCACAACATCTTTTGGTTTAAATTCATTTGTTTTCTTGGCATCTTTTAATTTCTCACTAACAAAATCATTTAAATTAGCTTCTCCAACAAGATGATAGACATAGGTCATTTTACCGATATCAATTTTTGCAGGCGGCAGATCTAAATCACGAATTTTTTCTGCAATCAAAACCATATCAAAAACGGAAATTGGTTTTTCAACAAATTCTGCAGCATAATCAATTAGCGTTAAAATTTCACTTACATTTTTATCTAATAACGGATTTCTAAACAAGAGCAGTTCAATATTATTATCGTACCATAAATCACTAATGATTTTTATAAGTTCAATAGTCGCTCTTCTTTTATCTACTTGAAGATTTAATTCTTTTTCATAATCTTTTTTTGTTTGCATAGCCTGAAATTTTTATTCTTAAAAGCACTAAGATAAAAATAAAGGAATAATCTCAAATTTTTTTACATAAAAAAACCATTCAAATGGAATGGTTTTAAGCTCCTTTTTTAATTGAACCAATTAAAAAAAATCATTTCTTAATTTGATCTTAAACGAATATAACCCAGTTTCCCTTTTTGAGTTAATATTTGCACGACTACATATTCTTTATTTTGGTTCTTTTTTAAAAGTTGTTCAACATCACTTTCCGAAGAAACTTTTACATCTTCAATAGACAAAATGATATCTCCACTTTCAATCCCATAAGTTTGTTGAAGACTTGTGTTTTTTAGGTTGACAATTTTTACTCCGTGGTCAATTTCAAATTTTCTAGCATCGCTTTTAGAAATAGGCTCTAAAGAACCAATAAAATAGTTAGAAAAATCTGTTTTACCATATTCAAATTTTCCAAATTGGTTTTTCAGTTTAACTGGAATAATTTTCGAATCACTATTTCTTAAAACTCCGACATTAATAATATCACCTGGTCGTTTTGAACCTAAAAACCCCTGTAAATCAGAAAAGTTAGCAATTCGAACATTGTCCATTTTAGTAATAATGTCTTTGGCTTGTAAACCAGCTTCTTTGGCTGCACCATTATCAATTACTCTTGTAATGATTACTCCTTCAGTACTATTAACACCAAAATCATTGGCCTTCGAACTATCCAATTCCTCATAATTAATTCCGAGATATGCTCTTTGAACATTGCCAAATTCTAAAATATCTTCAATTACTTTTCTAGAAATATTAGAAGGAACAGCAAAAGAATAGCCAATATAAGAACCTGTTTGTGAGGATATTGCAGTGTTAATTCCTATTAACTCCCCGCGAACATTAACGAGTGCCCCACCGCTGTTTCCAGGATTAACTGCTGCATCTGTTTGAATAAAAGATTCAATTTTATTACTATTATTTGAAATATTAATATCACGTGCTTTGGCACTAACAATTCCGGCAGTTACTGTCGAAGTTAAATTAAACGGATTACCAACCGCCAAAACCCATTCACCAACTCGCAAATTATCTGAATTTCCGAAAGGTAAATAAGGCAAGTCTTTAGCATTGATTTTTAATAAAGCAATATCTGTACTTTGATCAATTCCAACAACATCGGCTTGATACGTACTTTTATTATTTAAAGTTATTTCTAATTTTTTCGCACCTGCTATCACATGATTATTAGTAATGATATAACCATCCGCAGAGATAATTACACCAGAACCCGTACCTACAATGGTTTGCTGATTAGAAGCAGAAGCTCCATAAAAAAACTCCATTAAAGGGTTCGAAGCAGATGGAGCAACAGCAACATTCTTAACGTGAACAACAGCATGTACCGTTTTTTCAGCTATCTCCGTAAAATCAGTTTTCTCTGCGGCAGCGGCAGCATTAGGCATATAACTCGTCTGTAAAACCGAAGATTCGCTTTTATCAGCATTGAATTGGGTGTAGGTAGACTCAAAAAAAATCAAATAAGTTCCTAAGGTTAAAGCACCTCCTAAGGCTGAAACTAAAACTAAACTCAATATTTTTTTCATAATTATGAATTATTTTTATTAAATTAAAATTCAAAATTAAAGGATTATTTGAAACAAAATTCATCTTTAACGATACTTTAACAAGCAATTCTTACGCTATAAATTGCTACATTTGCCTTGAGAAATATGGTTTAAAATAATGGTGTAGAAAATGTAATTTCGAGAATTCATCAATTAATATTGCTGATGAATCGTTCGTGATAAATCATAAAGGATAAACAAATGAAACAAATTTTTTATAAATACCAAGGAGCCGGCAATGATTTTGTTATTATTGATAATAGAAAAGCCAACTTCCCTAAAGATAATGTTGCTTTAGTAAATCGATTGTGTGATAGAAAATTTGGCATCGGTGCTGATGGTTTAATGTTGCTCGAAAGTTCAAAAACCACCGATTTTAAAATGATTTATTTTAATGCAAATGGTCAGGTTGGTTCCATGTGTGGAAATGGCGGAAGATGTATTGTTGCATTTGCTCATTTTTTAGAAATTTTCAAAGAAAAAACAACCTTCGAAGCTAATGGAACTCTATATTACGCAACTTGGAATAAAGAGTCTGTGAGTTTAAAAATGAATGACGTAAGTAGCGTTGAATCATATGAAAATCATCTTTTTTTAAATACCGGTTCACCGCACCATGTTACATTTAACAATACTGTTGCTACTATTGACGTTCTAATGGAAGGTAGAAAAATAAGAAATGGCGCTCCTTATTTTACGGAAGGAACTAATGTTAATTTTGTAGAACAAATCAACGAAAACACATTTAAAGTTCGCACCTACGAACGTGGCGTTGAAGATGAAACCTTGAGTTGTGGTACTGGTGCAACGGCTGTTGCAATTGCAAGCCATCAATCAAAAAAAACGAATCATAAATCGATTCATTTAGAAACACTAGGAGGAAATTTAGAGGTAAGCTTTGATGTGGAAAATGACTTGTATAAAAATATTATTTTAAAAGGACCGGCAACTTTTGTTTTTAAAGGAGAAATTGAATTATAAAAATGCAGCGACTAGCAAACCATAAAGTAAAATTACGCGCTTTGGAGCCCGAAGATGTAGATTTTTTGTTTACGGCGGAAAATGATTCTGCTCTGTGGGAAGTAAGTGGTACACAAATACCTTTTTCCAGACATCTTTTGCAAAACTATCTAGCAAATTCACATCAAGATATTTACGAAGCAAAACAATTGCGTTTGGTCATTGAAAATGCTGAAAGTGGTGAAAAAATTGGCTTAATTGATTTGTTTGATTTTAATCCACAATACCAAAGAGCAGGAATTGGAATTCTTATTTTAAAGAGCTTCCAACAAAAAGGTTTTGCTACCGAAGCACTCCAATTATTCATTGATTACGGCTTTAAAACGCTGCAATTACATCAAATTTATGCCAATATAACTATCGATAATAAACAAAGTATTTCTTTATTCGAAAAATTAAATTTTGAACAAACAGGTATTCAAAAAGATTGGATTAAAAACGAAAACAGATTTCAAGATGTACTTTTATATCAATTAATTAACACCAAATCATGATAAAAAAAATAGCATTTATTGTATTTATTTTAGCCATCATAGGAGCGATTATTGGTTATCAGTTTTATCAAAAAATTTATGGGGAAAATGTGGTTAAAACCACAGATATTTATATTCCTACAGGTTCTGATTTTGATAGCTTAACTAAAATAGTTCAACCGTATATTAAGAATGGTGAAAGCTTTGCCTGGGTTGCCGAAAAGAAAAGTTATCAAAACAACATTAGAGCTGGTAAATTTAAAATTACCGAAGGAATGAGTAATGATGCTTTAATAAATCATCTAAGATCTGGCAAACAGGAAACTGTCAATGTTACTTTTAATAATCAAGATACCTTTGAAAAATTAGCAGGTAGAATTGCCAGTCAGATTGAGGCAGATTCGGTTGCCTTGCTTTCAGCATTTCAAGATTCTAAATTCTTGCAAGAAAACGATTTAGATCGAAAAACTGCCATGGCTTTGTATATACCAAACTCCTATGATTTTTATTGGAATACTTCGGCAGAAAGTTTTCGAGACCGCATGCTAAAAGAATACAACAAGTTTTGGACTCCCGAAAGAATAGCGAAAGCAGAAAAGCAAAATATCACTCCGTTACAAGCTACTATTTTGGCTTCTATTGTGCAAAAAGAAACTGCTACAGTTAGCGAAAGACCTATGGTTGCCGGACTTTATCTCAACCGATTAAAATCTTTTTGGCCATTACAAGCAGACCCTACCATTATTTTTGCTTTGAAACAAGAACATGGGCAAGATTCTATTTTTAAAAGGGTTTTAAATGAAGATTTAACCATTGATTCGCCTTATAATACCTATACAAATTTCGGATTGCCTCCAGGACCAATCGGCATGCCTGATATTTCATCTATTGAAGCAGTTTTAAATCCGAAATCACACGATTATTATTATATGTGCGCCAGTGTTACAAATATAGGCCAACACGAATTTGCCAAAACATTAAGCCAACACAATGTGAATGCTCGTAAATATCAAAACTGGATCAGTCAACAAGGAATAAATCGTTAATATGGAGCTTTTTAGAAATCAAAAAAGACTTGTACTTAAACGGTTTCTGTTGCTTATTTTCTTCGTTTTTTTATATCATACGAACTCTACATCGCAAGAAAAATCATCCTTTCTTCAAAAATCAGACACGTTAAATAAAAGTAGAAAAAAAACTGTCATTCTAACAGAGTCTATTGGCTCAGGAATTGCCTTGGTCGGTCTTAATCAATTGTGGTATGCTGATTATCCAAAATCTAATTTTCATTTTCATAATGATAATAGTGATTGGCTGCAAATGGATAAATTCGGACATACATTCAGTTCATATTATATTGGTAAAATGGGCATGGATGCCTTAGATTGGGCTGGTGTTTCGAAAAAAGAACAATTGCTATATGGCGCAACTTTGGGTTTTGCATTTCTTACTACCGTTGAAATTTTTGATGGTTTTTCTAAGGAATGGGGCTTTTCAACCGGAGATTTGATTGCCAATGGTTTGGGAACAGGATTATTAATAGGACAAGAATTGTTGTGGGATGAACAAAGAATTCAGCTAAAATTTTCTTTTCACACCACAACTTTCGCAGATGATTATCCTGATAAATTAGGAGAAAATACCTTACAACAGATTTTTAAAGATTATAACGGGCAAACTTATTGGGTTTCCGTAAATTTATGGTCTTTTTTCAAGGATTCTAAAATTCCAAAATGGTTTAATGTTGCTCTTGGTTATGGTGCAAATGGCGTTCCTGAAAGTGTTTTTAATGGAGATATCTATTCCGAAAAGGATTTTCATACGTATCGCCAATTCTATACCAGTATCGATATAGATTTAACAAAAATATCAACAAAATCTTCCTTTTTAAAGACAACTTTTACCATTTTTAATTTTATTAAGATTCCGGCTCCAACCCTTTCATTTTCAAGTGAAAACAAGTTTAAATTTCATTATCTTTATTTCTAAAGTCATAGTTATCAACAAATTAACAATTGTTTAACATTTTCGTAATCATTAAAAATACGTATATTTGCCGAAAATTTATATTTGACTAGTTTGATTCCCCTCTAACTACAAGAATATATAATGATGAGAAAGAAACTATTATTAATTACATTGAGTGCCGTTCTTTTTACAGCTTTCACTCAGATAAGCAACGTAAAAACGTATAAAGGTAAAAAAGTTATCTACAACTTACCTCAGGCGAACGCGATCCCGACAGTTACCAAAGATATTGAACCTTTTAACATTGTTTATACACCAACAATGAATAATTCTTTTATTGCTTTTAGAGAAGCAGTTGCTTTTAAAGAATCACAAGGTCAATATGATAGGGTAAATGAATTAGGCTATTTAGGAAAATACCAATTTGGTAAATCGACTTTGAATAGACTTAAAATTTATGATTCACAAGAATTTTTGAACACTCCTGAATTACAAGAAGATGCTTTTATTGCGCTCTGTTCATTAAACAAATGGATTTTGATAAGAGACATTAAAAGAAGTGTTGGTAAAAAAATTAATGGAGTTCCGATTACGGAATCAGGAATTTTAGCGGCAGCACATTTAGCAGGAGCCGGAAACGTAAGGAAATACTTACGAAGCAATGGAGAAGATATTTTTGAAGATGCTTTTGGAACTAATGTGCAACATTATATGCGAAAATTTGCAGGCTATAATATCTCTTTTATAAAACCTATAAAAAACGCAACAATTTAGATTATTTCTAATTTTTAATTTGAAAATTCCAAGCAATTTCTATTGTTTGGAATTTTTTTATTGGGGAACTAATTTAAAAACAAGTCTATTTTAAAACTGATGGATAATAAATATACAAGGACGTTTGTGTAAATTGACAAGTTGCTTTTTCCAATCTTGCACTGTTCTGGTTTTAATAAATTCAGTTGCCAAAGTAATATCAGCAGCAATGCAAACATAAGTAGATGGCGAAAGTATAGCTATCAAATCAGCTACCAATTTATCATTTCGATACGGTGTTTCAATAAATAATTGCGACTGATTTTTAGTTTTGGATAATTTTTCTAGATCTTTAATTGCTTTCTTTCGTTCCAATTTATCAATTGGTAAATAACCGTTAAAGGCGAAATTTTGTCCGTTTAAACCCGAACTCATCATCGCTAAGGTTATAGAAGAAGGTCCGACAAGCGGAACAACTTTTATGTTTTTTTGATGTGCCTGCATTACAATATTTGCACCCGGATCGGCAATTGCCGGAACACCGGCTTCCGATAACAAACCAATAGACACACCTTGCAAACAAACATCGAGGTAAGCTCTTGATTCTAATTCAGAAGTGAATTTATCTAAAACAGATAATTTTAAATTGGGCTGTGATTTTTTTGGTGTGATTTTTTTTATAAACCTACGAGCAGATTTATCATTTTCAACAATAAAATAATCCAATTGCTCAACTACTTTTTTTACCGAAATTGGCAAAACTTCTAAAGGTTCATTATCACCTAAGGTAGTTGGAATTAAATACAAATTGCCAAAATTAGAATTCTTCATGTGGATAATTTAGTTGCAATAATATCACAAGCTTCGTTCAGCATTTGAAATACTTTTTCAAAACCGTCTTCGGTGTCATGATAAGGATCGGGAACATCTAGGTTACTTTTGGAAGATACTTCGCTCAAAATCAAGATTACTTTTTCACGGTCGCATTCATTTCTTGCCATATCCAAAACATCTTGTTGATTATATCTATCCATCACATAAATAAAATCAAAGCTATCAAAATCGGATAATTTAAATTGTCGGCATCTTTGGTTTGTAATATCTATTTGGTATTTTTTTGCAACAGCAATAGAACGTTTATCGGGTAGATTACCAATATGCCAACTTCCTGTTCCGGCAGAATCAACTGTTATTGTTTTGGGGTCAATTTTAGATTGTAAAATACCTTCCGCTAATGGTGATCTACAAATATTTCCGAGACAAACCATTAAAACCTTTTTCATGAAAAAAAATTAATCTTTTATAAAAAAACTACAAGTCGAATATTTAACTTTAAAAAGTAAGCTTTTTAGTTAGTTCATCAACATATTTACGGAATTGCTTATCCGTTTCTGTAAGATTGTCAACGGTCTTGCAAGCATGTAAAACTGTGGCATGATCTCTGCTTCCTATTTGAGAACCTATACTAGCTAAAGATGCTTTTGTCATTTTTTTAGAAAAGTACATAGCTAATTGTCGAGCTTGTACGATATGACGTTTCCTCGTTTTTGACTGTAAGGTAGTCACGTCCATTTCAAAGTATTTAGAAACCACTTTTTGAATAAAATCAATGGAAACTTCTTTCTTCGTGTTTTTTACAAATTTATCTACAATTTGCTTGGTAAGTGAAAGTGTAAATTCTTTTCTGTTAAACGAAGCTTGTGCAATTAGTGAAATTAAAACACCTTCTAGTTCTCGCACGTTAGTCTTAATATTTCTTGCAATATATTCTACAATTTCATTTGGAATTTCAACACCGTCACGAAACATTTTTGTTTCTAAAATTGAAATTCTTGTTTCGAAATCCGGTGGCATCAGCTCTGCTGACAATCCCCACTTAAATCGAGATAAAAGTCGTTGTTCGATATCTTGCATATCCACAGGCGCCTTATCTGAAGTTAAAATAACTTGTTTTCCGTTTTGGTGCAAATGATTAAAAATATGAAAAAATACATCTTGCGTTCCTGATTTACCAGATAAGAACTGCACATCATCCACAATTAAAACATCAATCATTTGGTAGAAATGAATAAAATCATTTCTAGTATTTCCTTTTACAGAATCAATAAATTGTTGTGTAAATTTTTCAGCAGAAATATATAGAACAGTTTTCTCAGGATATTTCTCTTTAATCTGAACACCAGCTGCTTGTGCTAAATGTGTTTTACCCAAACCTACTCCGCCATAAATCAACAACGGATTAAATGAAGTTCCTCCAGGTTTATTTGCAACCGCCAAACTAGCAGATCTTGCCAATCTGTTAGAATCTCCTTCAATGAAATTTTCGAAATTATAATTTGGATTTAATTGCGATTCAATTTTTACTTTTTGAATTCCGGGTATAACAAACGGATTTTTTAATTCGCGCTTATCAATTTCTAAAGGAATCGTAACTCCTTGTGAATTGAAAGGCTTTCTGTTAGAACTTGGGAATTTTACGGTATGCGGATTTTTATTACTATACGTATTCTCCATCTTCACATCGTACACCAACTTTGCATTTTCACCTAACTCTCGAACCAAAGCAACTCGTAACAATTTTATATAATGCTCTTCCAACCATTCAAAAAAGAATTTACTTGGCACCTGTATAGTCAAAATATCACCTGAAATTTTTACTGGTTTGATAGGTTCAAACCAAGTTTTATAAGCCTGTGGTTTGATATTATCTTTTATAAAAAGTAGGCAATTATTCCATACGGAGGAGGATGTGTTAGTCATTTAAATTGAAAATTTCGAATTAGTATTGTTCCCTTTTCTAATGGAAAATAGGTTACCCTATTGTGATTACAAATTTGTGAATAAAGTTTAGTATAAAAAAATGTTTTTGCTATTGATTATTAATTTTTTTTTATGTAAACTCAACCCTCCGCAAAGTACAAAAAAATGATCAAAAATGAAACAAAAATAAGAGTAAGATATGGTGAAACCGACCAAATGGGCTATGTTTATTATGGGAACTATGCCGAATTTTTTGAGGTTGGTCGAGTAGAATGGCTTAGAAGCTTGGGAGTTACCTACAAAAGTCTTGAAGATACCGGAATTATGTTGCCTGTTTTAAACTTAAATGTTAATTATTTAAAACCGGCAAAATATGATGATTTATTAACCATTAAAACGATTCTTAGAAAAAAACCCTTAGTGAAAATTGAATTCGACTTTGAAGTTTATAATGAACAAAACGAATTATTGACCACCGGTTTTACAAGTTTAGTTTTTGTTGACATGAAAAAAAACAAACCCATTAAAGCTCCTCAAGCACTTTTAGAGAAAATATATGCACTATTCTAATTCTATAATTGTAGCGCATCGCAAATTTTCAATTTTTGATTTTACATTTTCAGCTTCGCGTTTACGGATAGAAATTTTAAAGCAACAAGATATTTCCATTTTTTGTTCCAAAATGATAATATTCTCTTCTTTGATAATGCGCATAATTTTATTCATATGAACATAATCAAATTTGATTTCAAAAATAACATTAACCGTTTTTCGAATAATTTTTGAAGCATCCAATGCTAAATTAGCGGCAGTTTTGTAGGCTTGAACCAATCCGCCAACACCCAATTTTGTGCCACCAAAATAACGTACTACTACCACCAAAATATTTGTCAAATCATAAGACAATAGTTGTCCGTAAATGGGTTGACCTGCACTATTATTTGGCTCTCCATCGTCGTTTACACGAAAAGTTTCATTCTCAACACCCAAGCGCCAAGCATAACACCAATGCCTTGCTTTATGATGTTTAACTTTTAATTCTTGAAGTATTGGAGCGACCTCCTCTTCCGAAGAAATGGGAAAAGCATAACCTAAAAACTTACTCCCCTTTTCTTTATAAAGAGATTCAGTTGAGGCTTTTGAAATAGTTTTATAACGATCTTGAAACTCCAATGAAAAAGGTTTTTATGTTTTATAAATTTAGTCTTGTGATAGAAATAATTCCTTTTTGACAGAAAATAAATCGATTACTTGCTCTTTTTGTGGATCAATATGCCACGTGTTAAATCCTAATTGGTTCGCTGTAACAATATTTTCTAAAGTATCATCAACAAATAAAGTTTCGGCAACTTTTAAATTATTTTCGTTTATGACAATTTCGAAAATATCAGCATCCGGTTTTCGACAATTCATCTCATACGAATAATACACTTTTTCAAAAGATTGCTCGAATCTTTGATAAAAGTCTTCTCCTACTCGATTTTTAAAAAAATTAATATGAATTTCATTGGTATTGCTCAGTAAAAAAATACGGAAATCACCAACAATGCTTTCCAAGAATTCTAATCGTTTCAAAGGAAAATCAGCTAAAATAGAATTAAAAGTAGCCAGTAATTGCTCTTTAGAAAACCCTTTAAAACTAGCTAAATAAAAATCAATAAAATCAGGTGAACTTATTTGTCCCTTTTCATAAGTATTATTCACTTGAATCATTTCATTATTTAGAATATTCATTCCTAATTTTTGCAATTCCATTTCTGCACGTTTTCTATCTAAATCGATAAAAACATCTCCAAAATCAAATATTAAATTTTTAATCATTCTGCAAAATTGTTAGTTTATCTTCCTTGATATTTTTTTTCAAAACTGTTTTCCCATTAATTCTTGGAGCTAATAATCCATCCTGAAAAGAAACATTTCCCGTAAAAATTCGAGCCTCATCCCATATATTTCCATCGATAAAACTTTGTAAAGTCTTTGCTCCTCCTTCTATAATAACCGACTGAATTTTTTCTTGATACAAAACTTCGCAAATTTGAGCCACAATACTTTTTGAAAAATCGAATCTGTGATATTTGCAATTTTTTTTATCTGATTTCGTGTTTTTTTCGGTAAATATGAGTGTTATTTTACTCTCATCCAGCAAGTTAAATTCAGATGAAATTTTTAACTCCCGATCAATCAAAATACGGATAGGAGATTTGCCAACAAAATTTCGAGCATTTAACCTCGGATTATCTTGTAAAACGGTATTCGTTCCGACCAAAATAGCCTGTTCTTCTGTTCGCCATTTATGTACCAACTGCTGCGAATAAGCATTTGAAATCCAAATTGGTTGTAATTCTTTTATATTCTCTTCAACCTTTTTATTTGATGCCGGAAATATAAAGCCATCGTTAGTTTCTGCCCATTTTAATATAATATAAGGTCTCTTTTTTTTATGAAATGTAAAAAATCGTTTATTCAATTCAACACATTCCTTTTCCAAAACACCAACAACAACATTACATCCGTTTTTTTGTAAGTGCAAAATCCCTTTACCATGAACTTCGCTATTATAATCTATGCTACCGATCACCACATTTTTAATTCCCATTTCTACAATTAAATTGGCACATGGCGGTGTTTTTCCATAGTGCGAACATGGTTCTAAATTGACATAAATAGTCGATTTAGACAATAAACTTCTATCTTTAACGGAATTGATGGCGTTTACTTCCGCATGCGGTTCTCCTGCTTTTTGATGCCATCCTTCACCTATAATTATATCATCATGTACAACAACGCTGCCAACCATCGGATTCGGATAAGTTTTGCCCAATCCGTTTTTTGCTAAAATCAAACATCGCTGCATATATTTTACGTGAAAACTCAATTTTTTTATTTTTTTACTAAATTAAAAAAAGATTATTGGTAAACTTACAAAGTCCTTTTTATTTTGAATAGATATGACCAATAAAATTGAAATTAGAGAAATTCAAGCTCAAGATAACAAAGCCATAGCCCAAATTATCAAAACTGTTTTAACCGAATTTAATGATAATCTCGAAGGAACAGCATTTTACGATAAAGAAACGAATGCTATGTTTGACGCTTACGCGGAAGATAATGCCGTTTACTACATTGCACTTTTACAAAACGAGATTATAGCAGGTTGCGGAATTAAACCTTTAAAAGACGGAGATTCTGCCATTTGTGAATTGCAAAAAATGTATATGAAACCAAAAGCTAGAGGATTAAAAATCGGAAAAGCCCTAATTTTAAAAAGTCTGAAATTTGCTATAAAAAAAGGCTATAAAAGTTGCTACCTCGAAACTTTTCCAAATATGGAAGCCGCCATTCAATTGTATATAAAAAATGGCTTTGTCAAATTACCAAATCCTTTAGGAAACACAAATCACCATGCCTGCTCCGTTTGGATGCTCAAGAACCTGTAATTCTGCACAAACTTTACAAGCTATTTTAAAATATGGATTAGATTTGCAATGAAAATAAAATTTAAAGCATCGCAAACAAATGACCATTAAAAACCTGAAAAATACTTTTTATGTCGAACTAGAAAAGTTCTATCCGAAAGAAGAAATTGAGAGCTTTTTTTATTTGTGTGCTGATAAATTTAGTGATTTAAATCGATTGAAAATCGCATTAAATAGGGATTACAAGGTAAACGAAAGTCAACAACAACAATTTTCAAATGCTCTTAAAAGATTAAAATCGGAAGAGCCTATACAATATATATTAGGAGAAACTGAGTTTTACGGACTCCCGTTTTTAGTCAATAAAAATGTTCTAATTCCGAGACCTGAAACTGAAGAATTAGTAGAATGGGTTTTAGCAGAAAGTGAAAACCAACAATTAAAAACAAACCAAACGCAATTAAAGATTCTAGACATTGGCACCGGAAGTGGTTGCATTCCAATTTCCATTGCCAAAAACCTTAAAAACAGCTCTTTATATGCCGTAGATATTTCGGAAAAAGCTTTGAATATTGCAAAAAAAAATGCAATAAATAATGAGGTTTCTGTCCGTTTTATACCTGCCGATATTTTACAAAAAACTTCGAATGAAGTTAAAACACTTTTGCAATTAGACAAAGAAAAATTCGACATTATGATCAGCAATCCGCCTTATGTTCGCGATTCGGAAAAGACCCAAATAAAAAATAATGTGCTGCAATACGAGCCGCATGTGGCTCTTTTTGTAGAAGACAAAGATCCTTTGCTGTTTTACAATAGAATTGCAGATTTTGCCAAAGAAAATTTAAAAGCAAGCGGTCTATTATTTTTTGAAATCAATCAAGAGTTTGCTCAAGAAACGGTTTCTCTGTTAAAGGAAAAAAACTTTACGAATATTATCTGTAAAAAAGATATTTTTGGTGTGGATAGAATGATTAAATGTGAACAAATTTAGTTTCTTTTTTAGCATCACTAAATCCATAATGAAATAAACTTATCTTTGCCCCATGCGAATTGACATTATCACCGTATCACCCGAATTAATTAAGAGTCCGTTTGAGCATTCTATCATCAAGCGAGCCATTGAAAAAGGCTTGGTCGATGTTTATTTTCATGACCTAAGAAATTATGCCTTAAATAATTATGGTAAAATAGACGATTATCAATTTGGTGGTGGTGCCGGTATGGTTTTGATGATTGAGCCCATAGATAAATGTATTTCTAAATTAATGACTGAACGAAATTATGACGAAATAATTTATATGACGCCAGATGCGAAAACCTTGAATCAAAAAACGGCAAATCAACTGTCTACGGTAGAAAATATGATCATTTTAACGGGACATTATAAAGGTGTTGACCAACGTGTTCGTGACTTATTTATTACTAAAGAAATTTCTATTGGCGACTATGTTTTGTCTGGTGGCGAATTGGCTGCGGCAGTTTTGAGTGATGCTGTAATACGCTTAATTCCTGGAGTTTTGGGTGACGAAACCTCTGCTCTTACCGATTCTTTTCAAGATGATTTATTAGCACCTCCGGTGTATACTCGACCGGCAGAATATAAGGAAATGAAAGTGCCTGATATTTTATTATCGGGTAATTTTCCTAAAATTGAAGAGTGGCGACATGAGCAAGCGGTTGAAAGAACCAAAAGAGTTCGTCCGGATTTAGATACTTCAAAACAATAAAAATATGCATAAAATTGTACTTTTTTTATGGTTATTTTCTACAACTTTTTCTTTTGCACAAAAAGATAGTTTGGCTTTTGATGTAAACAAAAAGGATGCCTCTTTTTTAAAAAAGTCTATTATACCATTATCGTTAGTTGGTAGCGGACTTATTATTAATTATTCGAACGGAAGTATTGGCAAAGAAAATTTACAGGAAAATATTCAAAATAGCTTTCCAAATTTTGATTCAAATACCGACAACTATTTGTTGTTTGTTCCAGTGCTCACAATGTATGCAGCAGATTTATTAAAAGTGGAAAGTAAAAACGATGCATTTACTCAAACAAAATATTTAGCAATTGCCGGTTTAGCGAATAATATTATCACACTTAGTATGAAAAAAATCACCAATGAAGAGCGACCAAATGGCGATAGCGATAGTTTTCCGTCGGGTCACACTTCAAATGCATTTGTGATGGCGACTGTTTTGCATCATGAATTTAGAGATACAAATACTTTTCTCGCTTATAGCGGATATCTTTTCGCTACAACCACAGGTGTAATGCGTGTTTTGAACAATTATCATTGGGTGTCAGATGTGTTGGTCGGTGCCGGAATTGGTATTTTGGTAACTGATCTAGTTTATCGTTTCGAACCCTTAAAAAACTGGAATCCTTTTTCGAATGAAAAAATAAGCACGATTATTAGTCCGACCTTTTCGGATAATAAAGTTGGATTATATGCTAACATTCGGTTTTAAAGCAATTTAGGTGATGAAAATAATCGTTAAAAAAACTGCATAGAGTTGTTTTTAATTTAAAACTTTTTTCTATTTTTGCATCCTCAAATTAACCTCTGACGAAAATCGTGCATGTTGATTTCAACAAAACCATTTTAAACTAAAGCAATGCAAAATTTAGTAAAATTTGTTCAAGACGAATTTGTAACAAAAAATGACATTCCAGAATTTGATGCTGGAGATACAATTACTGTATATTACGAAATTAAAGAGGGTGTTAAAACTCGTACACAGTTTTTTAAAGGTGTAGTTATTCAAAGACGTGGTTCAGGAAGTTCTGAAACTTTCACAATTAGAAAAATGTCTGGAACTGTAGGTGTTGAGCGTATCTTCCCTATGAATTTACCTGCCATTCAAAAAATTGAATTAAATAAAAAAGGTAAAGTTAGAAGAGCTAGAATATTTTATTTTAGAGGTCTTACCGGTAAAAAAGCACAAATTAAAGAGAAAAGATATTAATCTTTTTCCCTTAAAAATAAAAAATCCCACTTTTATCGAGTGGGATTTTTTTATGCACAATTGTTCATAACCTCTATTGATATCTTGTTAAAAACAAGATAGTTAATTTTAAAAAAATACAATATTTTGTATTTATATTTGAATATCAATTCGAAGGTCAAACAGAGAATTGTGATTATTATACGGTCAAATTGAATTGGTTTAGATTTATGTAAAAGTAAATTGAAAGCCGTGCTTCAAGAGAAAGTATCTTAGTCTAAAATGGTTGGATTCGTCAAAAAATAAAAATTGGTATAATGAGAATTATCGAAGTTTTTAGCATTTGAAAAATGAAAACCATTAGAAATTGAATTTGAAATTTCGTTGATTGTTTAGCAATTTACAATAAAGTAGATTTCAAAAAAATTTCGGCAGATATCCCTAATAAAGCTTTGCTCTATTAGGGATATTGTTTTTTAACACAACCCACTGAATAATAATTACTTATTAACAATTGTTGACTAAGATTGTTAAAATACTGTTTATAAATTAGCAAATTTTTTACTCTTAAATTTAAGCACTTCTTTTACATTTGTTTTAGACGATATATTTCATGAAACACCCCCTAATTGTTATGAAAAAATGTTTCATGAATGTACTTGTTCTTTTTAGAAAGTACTATTTTCTAAAAATTGTTTTTTAATATTTATTTCATTTCAAAGTGTTTAGCACACTATATGCTGAAATAACTCCCTTAAAAAGCAGCAAATTAAATAGCTTTTTAATGTTTTACCACATTAATTATTACCTATTTAATGCTTAAAATCAATTCGAAAAATTACTTTTTCGCAATTGAATAAGCTTTTCGAGAAGCCATAGTAAAGTTTACCCTTTAGTATGGCTTTTTAATTGTCATAAACTTCTAAATACTTGCGCTATAAATTGCTATTTTTTAACTTTATAAACGCCTACTTTGTTTTGGTTTATTATATTTGTAACAATTATAAAAATACTTAAAAAATGACTAAAATAAAAGTTGCAAACCCAGTAGTTGAATTGGACGGGGATGAAATGACAAGAATCATTTGGAAATTTATAAAAGACAAATTGATTTTACCTTATCTAGATCTTGATATAAAATATTTTGATTTAGGAATTGAATATAGAGATAAAACAAATGATCAGGTAACCGTTGATGCTGCCGAAGCAATTAAGAAATATAATGTAGGTATAAAATGTGCCACGATTACGCCTGATGAAGATCGGGTAACCGAATTTAGCTTAAAAAGAATGTACCGTTCTCCAAACGGAACGATTAGAAATATTGTTGGCGGAACTATTTTTAGAGAGCCAATCATCATGAAAAATGTACCTCGCTATGTACAAGGATGGACAGAGCCAATCTGTATTGGAAGACATGCTTTTGGTGATCAATATAAAGCAACCGATATCGTAACAAAAGGAAAAGGAAAATTGACCATGACTTTCACACCGGAAGATGGTAGTGAACCAAGATCTTTTGAGATTTATCAATTTGAAGAAGATGGTGTAGCAATGGCAATGTACAATATCGACTCATCGATTTATGGCTTTGCTCGTTCTAGTTTCAACCAAGCCTTAACTAAAAAATGGCCATTATATTTAAGTACTAAAAACACTATTTTAAAGGCTTATGATGGTAGATTTAAAGATATTTTTCAAGAAGTTTATGACAATGAATTTAAAGGTAAATTTGAAAAAGCCGGAATAACCTACGAACATCGTTTAATTGATGATATGGTAGCTTCTGCCATGAAATGGCATGGTGGTTTTGTTTGGGCTTGTAAAAATTATGACGGTGACGTTCAGTCAGATACCGTTGCTCAAGGATTTGGGTCTTTAGGTTTAATGACCTCAGTTTTAGTTACACCTGACGGTAAAACTATGGAGGCTGAAGCGGCACACGGAACCGTGACACGTCATTATCGTCAACATCAACAAGGTAAAGAAACTTCTACTAATCCGATTGCATCTATCTTTGCATGGACAAGAGGTTTAGAGCACAGAGGTAAATTAGATAATAATCAAGCGCTGATAGATTTTTGCCATAATTTGGAAAAAGTTTGTATCGACACTGTAGAAAGTGGCAAAATGACAAAAGATTTAGCTTTGTTAATTCATAAAGAAAATTTAACAAGCAAAAATTATTTAAATACCCAAGAGTTTTTAAATGCTTTAAAAGAAAATTTAGATAAGGCACAAGCCTAATTTAAACAACTTAGATAAAAAAGCTTCTATAAATATGATTTTATAGAAGCTTTTTTTATGTACTTTTTTAAGAACTATACTTATATTTACCCTGATTAAAACCAATCGCAATGGGCACAACAAAAAAAAGAGGAGAAAAAACTTTTGAAAATCTGGAAGCAAAACTTTTATTTAAAAAAGGAATCAAATATTTGGCTATTGCCCTACCTCTGCTCTTTGTATCTCCAATTGCAATCACTATAGGTTTTAAAGCCATTACGAAAAGCAATAATTATTTTGTACTCATCTTTGGATGCATACTCGCAATTTTCACTATCGGATTAGTTACACAAGCTTTTCGAATTATATTAAAATCGCTCTTTGCGAAATGAACTTTAAGTCTTTTATAACACGTCTCACTCAATGGGAACATTGGCCCACTTTCATGTTCTATGCGCCATTAGTTCCTTTTTTTTTGTACAAAATAATTAAAGTTGGTAATCCTATTTATTTTTTAGTGACGAATCCTGGCATTCTTTATTCAGGCTGCGGATCGGAATCAAAATTTAAAACCTTGATGCTTATCCCTGAAGAATTTCGACCGAAAAGTATTTTTATTGAAAAAGAAACTTCGCTCAGCATTATTCTAGATTGTATGAAAAGGGAAGGAATCGGTTATCCTTTAATAGTTAAACCAGATATTGGATTTAGAGGATATTTGGTTAAAAAAATTGACAATAAGCAAGAACTAAAAGACTACTTTTCTCGAGTAAAAACAACTATTATTTTGCAGGAATTTATCGATTTTGAAAATGAAATTGGCGTTTTTTATCATCGGATTCCCGGAGAACAAAAAGGAGAAATTACTTCAATAACCATAAAAAAATACTTAACGTTAATTGGAGATGGAAAAAAGACTTTATCGGAATTGATTCTGAGTGACGAACGTGCTTTTTTATATTTTGATTTACTTAAAAACATCCATAAAGAAAATTTGGAAATGATAATTCCGAAAGGAGAAAAAAAGATATTAAGCTTTATTGGCAATCACTCTAAGGGGACACAATTTTTAGATGGTAAAAATATGATTAACAGCGAATTAAAGCAGGTAATTGATGGAGTAAATCATCAAATAAAGGGTTGGTTTTATGGCAGAATTGATTTAAAATATAAGACAAAAGAGGATTTGTTTATCGGTAAAAATTTCAAAATAATCGAAATAAACGGGATTATTTCAGAACCTACTCATATTTATGACGCTACTGGCAATGCAACTTATTTTGACGCAATAAAAGAAATAAAAAATCACTGGAAAATAATCGATTTAATTGCCATAAAAAATCATACAAAATATGCATTTCCATATCCTGAGGTAAAACCTTTTCTACAAAACATGTTTGCACTGAGAACTCATGCCGGCATGCTAAAAAAAATGAACAAATCTTAAACGCCTTGTTCTTTCTTTCTTGGTGTCGTCGGATTATAGCCAAAATCGGTATCGGGTAGCTCAATTCCTAATTGAAAAATTATATAACCAATACTCGCAAAATGATGAATCGCATGACTGTGTGCTTGAATTAAAACGGAAGCCAAAGTGTAATTTGCAGTCACAACCCCTAATCCGAGGTCATCTTTTACTTTTACCATAACGTTTAAATCTTTTTTCATCAGAGCCTCCAATTGCGCAATGGTTTCGTTAAAATAAGTCAAGCCGAATGCTACTTTATTTTCTGCTAATTCATTTCTTTTTCTTGCAGATAAATCGATAGAATTGGTTTCTAATCCTTCAAAAATACAATCAAAAACATCTAAAATATGACGAACATGTATTCCTATACTGGAATAATATGGAGCAATGGAATTATTACTATACTGGGTATCATCTATGGTTTGTAATAACTTTATACCACGGTGAAGGTTTTGTGTAATTGCCAGAATCATTAAACTATTTTATTATTTAGTCGCTAAGATAATAATATAATTACTTCAACATCTTAATTAGTGTCAAAATTCCCAAGACTAAAAACAAAACGCTCAAGATATAATTGATGTTTCTTGCTATAAATTGGGCTCTTTTCTCAATGAAAGAAGCAAAAGCGATATAGATATAAAATAAAGTAAATGAACCCAAAAATGTTCCTGATACGAAAAAGTTGATATAAGGCTGCTGCAATATCAATAGATCTTTATTTTTTAAAAATGCACTCAAAATGAGATAAAACGGAATGGAAAGCATATTCATAGAAGACATGAACATTCCAAGAAGAAAGTAGTTACCCTGTTTTTTTTTACCTTCACCCTTGAACTTTTTTCGGGCTTGGATAAAGAAAATAAGCGACAATGAAAATAATACAATGGTACCGGCAAGTGTAAGTCTTTCAATAATTTGCGGGTTTTTTGCAAAATATTTTGTGAATGCCAAAGCAATATATACTTGAGCAACTATGATTATTGATGCTCCAAAAGAAAATAGAATTGCTTCCTTTTTACTTTTTTCAAGTTTGGTTCTTAATGCGGTCATATTGAGCATTCCAGGAGGAATCAAGCTCAAAAAAGCCATTAAAAACCCTAAAACTACGTGTGTGAAATATTGCATAAATTCAGATTACCTACAAATCTAACCAATCTTATTTAAATGTTTTACCAAAATCAATCTGAAAACGCAACAAATGAATATTGGTGTTTCCTTGATTGTGAAGATCACTCCAAATATAATTATACATAATTCTGGTTCTTGAATTCAAATACCAATTCAAACCCAAAGTAATATTATCTAATTTACCCTTATCTGCATCTGTTAAATCAAAAGATGAATAACGCAACGCAACTTCTAAAGCACCCCAGTTATCTTTAAAATTAAACTCGTTTAACGGATCTATTCTACCAAAGAGATTTTCTGACTGTTTATAAGGCCTATGTTCCCTGTTATAAAATAACTCACATAACCATAATAACTAGGCACCGTAAAATTGCCTAGATTAGTATTAACATTAGCTTGAACATATTCTCCTTGTAAAGATAATCTGCCCAAATTATAAGCTACTTCGAAACCTCCAATTTGAATATTTTTAACATCGTAAAAAACATTGAGTAAGCTAACTTTCGCCATGTGGGCTTCCGGTTTGACCTCGATTTCGAATTGTCTAGTGTCATTTTCATTTACCCGTATTGGTGTACCATGAGAATAGCTTAAACCCAAATGCAATAATTCTTTCTTATCTTTATTTTCAATTACAAGTCCTGAAACTCTTCCTGAAATATTTCGCCCATCTTCAAGCTTGATATCAACCAAACTAGCACTGGTAATGTTAGCTGTATACGCCAATTGTAAACCAACCTTACCTTTAAACAAGCCAAAGTTTTCATATAAAAAACCTGTCCGCCATTTTAAAATAAAATCGGTTGTGGTTGCTCGTTCAATAAAGGTTATATTCTTACTACTAGTTAATTGATCTAAACTAAAAGGTTCATGAATATTACCGACAGATAATTTTCCACCAATTTTTGGAATATTATCAAAATAAATACTAAGAGCTTTAAAATTTATCACGGCATTCGCAAAATCCGCTTGAAACTCAAAACCAATATTTTCTGCTACTTCACCTGCCATTTCTAATCTGGCACGTCGAAATTCACTTCCTGTAAAGGACAAATCATCATTATAACTATCGATTCTATTAAAATCATACATTATTCTTCCTCCTACAGTCAAGGAAGGAACAAATTTTTCTTTTTTTATAGAATCTTGATTTTGGTCTTGTGCATAGCTATTCAAAGTTAAAAAAATGAATAACGTGGAAAATATAGCTGCTATTTTCACTTATGTTGGTTTATTAAATAAGATTGCAAAAAACGTTATAATAACCGAAAGTATAGCATTAATTTTAGGTCAACAAAAAGTTATCAAATAATTAAGAAATCGGATAACTAATTTTTAAAACACCTACCAAATTACAAATATCTTCGCACTATTTCATTAATTTCATCTGAAAGCTTAAGCTTTATAATAGCGAAAGTGAAAAGTAGGACCACTACAAAACTTTTGATTGCAATACTCAAAAATGGATTCAAATTAAGTTTAAGAAAATAGAAGGCAAAGAACAAAATCGTTATAATCAGCATTATTTTATTCGTTCTTTTTGAAAAAGGATGCATTTTTAGCTTTGAATTTATATAAAATAATTTAATGGTACTAAAAACTAAAACCACTAATAATGTTGCCAAGGCAGCTCCATCAATACCCATTAAATCAATTAAAACTTTATTTAAAACTATGACGCTTATTGCCATTGCAATAGAAAAGTAAAAAAACATTTTATAATAGGAAGAATTTGCCAGAATTGCACCATTTGTACCTAAAGCTAATTTATACAACTCTGAAATAGAAACCATTAAAACAATATAAACACCAATTGAGTATTCGGCCTTATTGATGATTTGATATAAATCAACGATATTAATATTTATCAATAAAAATAGTAAACCACCGGTTATTAGTAAAATATCAGAGCTTTTTTTATACATAGACTCCACCTCTGCCATATTATCATTGTTTAGATCACGAGCAGTTATGGGGTTTATTATTTGTTGCATTGCTCGCGATGGAATACCAATAACAGAAGCAATATAAACTCCAACTGAATAATAGGCAACTTGGGCGATTTGCTCCATTTGCGGAATCATGAATTTATCTATTTCTAGAAGAATTCCTCCGGCTGAACCTGCAAGGATAATATACAAGGAATAGGAAATAATTTCTTTAAAATTTTTAGGCAATGCAAAGGAGGACAACTTCGGATAATACAACATAAAAGCATATATCTTCATGATTATCATTCGAACAAGATATACAGCAACCACGGCGTAAACAAATTGTTCTTGTGTGATCCATTGTTTATATACCATAAATAATAAAAAAGTTGTGGCAATTCGGGCGAAGATTTCTCGGATGAAATTGCCAAAAACGGATTGCATCATGACTCGGCTCCAGGCGAAAAAAACTTCAAAATATCCCATGAAAATGGCAAGAAAAAATATTAAAAAGGTGTATTTTTTTATAATAATATTTTCTTGAGATAATATTGTTGCGATATAATCGTAAAAATACATACCAAAAAAAGCCAGAGGAATAATAATGACCATTGGTAAAATTAATGCAGAAATCAAAAAGCTATCTTGATCTTCTTTTTTAGAATAGGACGAAAAATACTTGATAATCGTGTTCTGCATTCCGAATACCAGCAATGGCATTAAAATATTTGCAGATGACATTAAGAAAGTAACTAAACCATAGTAATCGTCTGTCAAAAAATGGGTGTATAAAAAAAGTACATTTATGCCTCCAATAGCAAAACCTAAAAATATAATTAATGTATTCTGAAAAGATTGCTTCGCTACAACTCCCATTTTAATTTCCTTTTTCTATTAATTTATTTGATAAATAATTAAATCGCAAAAATAGCAAAATAGCCGAAGCTGTTAATCCTGCCAATAAGCCCATCCATATACCTTGTGAACCATAATTTAGAGTTTTACCCAAATAATAACTCACCGGAAAACCAATGATCCAATACGCAATAAAGGTTATATAAGTAGGTATTTTCACATCTTGCATACCTCGAAGAGCACCTAAAATTACCACTTGAAACCCATCCGATAGCTGAAAAACACCAGCAATTAATAGTAAGGAGGCGGCAGTGCTAATAACTGCTTGATCATTAATATATACTTGCGGTAGGATATCTTTTAAAACAAAAAAGCCTATCGCAAAAATGAATTCAATTATGAAAACTTGCAAGAAAATGGAAAAACTAATCCTACGCAAATCTTTATAATTTTTCAATCCTTTTTGGTTTCCCACGCGAATTGTTGCCGTAACACTCAAACCAACTGCAATCATAAATGTCATCGACGCTAAATTAAGTGCAATTTGGTTTGCTGCCTGATCAATAGTACCAATTGTTCCTGCCAGCAAAATAGCAGCAGTAAATATTCCTATTTCAAATAACATTTGCATGGCAGTAGGAAATCCCAATTCAATAATTTTTAAAAATATTTTTTTACGTATTTCTATTAGTTTTAATCGAATTAAAAAAGGTTTGAATTTATCTTTTGAATGAAGAATGAGCACAATGAATAATAGCATAGCAAACCTCGAGAACAAAGTTCCATATGCAGCTCCGCGTAGTTCTAATCTTGGAAAAATCCAAATACCATAAATCAATAAAAAATTTAAAACCACATTTACAACATTAGCAATTATAGTGGCATACATTCCATATTTCGTTTGTGAAAGTCCGTCGGCAAATTGTTTATAGGCTTGAAATATCATTAAAGGAATCATTGATAAAGCAACAATTTCTAAATAAGGAATTGCCAGTTCGACCACTTCAGGTGGTTGATTCATATGTTTTAATATTGGTGTCGCTAATACTAACAATAAAAACATAGTCACGCCTAGCACTGTGCACAACAATATGCCATGTTGCAAATAGTTTCGGCCTTTTTTTACATCATCTTCACCATCTGCTTCTGCAATTAAAGGGGTAATTGCCAATGAAAAACCAATTCCAATAGAAAAAGCAATAAACACAAAACTATTACCAAGAGAAACGGCTGCAAGCGGTGCTGCACCAAGCCTTCCTACCATAACATTATCTGCCAAACCGACCAGGATATGACCCAAATGACCAACCATGATCGGAAAAGCCAATTTGAGATTATATTTAAATTCAGATGTGTAGCTTTGTAAATTCAATAGATTTGTGCTTGATTAATTTTACTGCAAATTTAATTTTTTATTCAAGGATTCAATATTTTAGCTAAATTAATTGAAGCAAGATTAAAACAATTTAAATTATAATTATTATGCTTTTTAGTATATTTGTTTTCAATTTCACTTTGATCCAAACATTGATTATGAAAAATTTTAACAATAACTCTCTATTGGTTTTTGTCTTTTTAGCCCTTACCTCTATTTTTTCTTTATCTGCTCAAGATGTTACAACTATAGAAGCTACAAATTCAGACATTAGCGACAATTTAGATTTGGAAGCCGTAGCATCCATATTTGGAGATGCCAAAGATTTAGAAGATTTTGAAAAAAAATTAAACGATCCTAATATTCAAATTTCCAATTTAGACTTGAACGAGGATGGTGAAGTTGATTTTTTAAGAGTTATGGAAACTTCACAAAACAATGTACATTCTATTTCTATTCAGGCAGTTCTTGGCAAAGATCAATATCAAGAAGTTGCGGTAATTGATGTTGAAAAAGATTCGAAAGGAACGCAAAAAGTACAAGTGGTTGGTAATGTGGATATGTATGGTCCGAATTATTATATTACTCCAACCTATACTGTGGTTCCGGTATTTTTCTCCTTTTTTTGGATGACAAGTTACAGACCATTTTACTCGCCATGGTATTGGGGATATCACCCGCCTTATTTCAACCCTTGGAGACCTTATTCTCCATACAGATACAGAAATAATGTGCATGTTTATGTGAACATAAATAATTATTATCACATAACAAATGTTAGAATGAACAATAACGTCAACCTTAATAGAAAAAGGAATAATAATAATTATTATTTCAACAATAATCCTAACAAATCCTTTACAAAAAGAAACCCTGGAGTTCAAAATAGAGAAGCCCTTAATAACAGTCGAAAAAGTACTGCGAAAAGCAATGGAATAAATAATAAAGAGAGTGTAAATAGAGTTGCTAATGACAAAGGTTACAGATCAACAGGGAGACCCGTTTCTAAAGATAATTTAAAAAAAACAACGACAAGACCTTCAAACAATAAAGTTACAAAGCCTACTACAAGGCCAACGACAACAAAGCCATCTGCAAGGCCAACGACAACAAAGCCATCTGCAAGGCCAACGACAACAAAGCCAACAAAGAAGACGTCTTCAACAAGAACGGCAACAAAGCAAAGTACTCAACCTGCATCAAAATCATCAAGCAGTTCTAATAGATCAAAACCTAGCTCTTCTTCTTACTCTAGACAATCACCATCGAAAGCAAGTCCGACAAGAACGAGACATTAAATCATATTTGACTAAAAATAATTAAAAAAATATTAAAATTATAATGAATTTAAGCATGAATAACATTTTAGAAAAAAGCAGTCAAATTCTAATCGAATATGGTCCAAAATTAGTTGGAGCTATTATTGTATGGATTATTGGATCGATTGTTATAAAAACAATTTCAAAAGCATTTACTCGGGTTTTAGATAAAAGAGATATGGATAAATCTCTAAAACCATTCTTAAGAAGTTTGGTTTCTGTCTTGTTAAAAATTTTATTAGTAATTAGTGTTCTTGGAATGATAGGTGTTGAAATGACCTCTTTTATTGCCCTCCTTGGTGCTGCTGGTCTAGCAGTTGGAATGGCACTTTCAGGCACTTTACAAAATTTTGCAGGTGGTGTCGTAATTTTATTGTTCAAACCATTTAAAGTTGGGGATTTTATTGATGCTCAAGGTCATAAAGGTAGCGTTAAAGAAATTCAAATTTTTAATACTATTCTAACAGATTTGGACAACAAAACAATTATTTTACCAAATGGAGGTTTGTCAACTTCTTCGATGGTAAATTATTCAACAGAGCCTATAAGAAGAGTTGATTGGACATTCGGAATTGCCTATGGAGATAGTGTAGAAACCGCTAAAAAAGTATTAGGCGAATTGATTAAAAATGATAATCGAATTTTAAATGAACCGGCATCTTTAATTGCTGTTTCTGGTTTAGGGGATAGTTCGGTTAATTTTACCGTTCGCGCTTGGGTAAAAGGCGCTGATTACTGGGGTGTGTTTTTTGCCATGAATGAAAACGTTTATAATGCCTTCAATAAAGAAGGATTAAATATTCCTTTCCCGCAAATGGATGTTCATGTGCACAACAATTAATACTTTTAGAATATATATAAAAGGCTGTCGAAAGACAGCTTTTTTTATGAGATAATTTCGCAAAAAACAGTTGGAGATTACAATGCATATGTGTTGCTATAATTATAAAATTTATACTAAACCATGTATCATATGTAGTAACTAAATAACTACCACTGAAAAAGTAGAAGATTTGAATTATAATTTATCATTAATTTACATACTTTGTTTTTTTCATCAAGCTTAAAACAATAAAGCTGGCAACAAAAAATAAAACCAATAATAAAATAGATAAGCGCATAGAATTTGTTATTGCAACTGCAATACCGAAAATAAATGTTCCCCAAACAATAGCTAGTTTTTCGGTAACATCGAAAAAACTAAAAAAAGTAGTATGATCTTCTGTGTCTTCCGGTAGTAATTTTGAGTAAGTTGATCGTGATAAAGTTTGAATTGCGCCTAAAACCAAACCTAAAAACGCACTAATAGTATAAAATTTTATTAGAACATTAGGATCGTCAGGTTCTAAAAAGTAAGCACTTAAACTTGCTAATGCCCATATTACAATCGTTATTTTTAAAGTTGTAATATTTCCTATTTTTTTTGATAATCTCGAGAAAAAATGAGCTCCTACAATTCCAACCAATTGTATCACAATTATGGTTATGATTAAACTACTTGTTGATAATCCGATTTCCGTTTTACCATAAATAGTCGCTAGTAATATAATAGATTGAACACCAACACTATATAGAAAGAATGAAATTAAAAAATTTAATAATATGGGTAATTTACGTAATTCATTAATAACTTTTCTCAACTCTAAGAATCCTTTAAAAAGATAGTCTTTTGCAGGTTTTTTATCATAGGTGTTATATGGCAATCTTTTAAATGTAATTTGAGCAAAACCCATCCACCAAATTCCAACAGTAATAAATGAAATACGCGAAGCCATAGCGGCATCAGTAATTCCATAAAATTCAGGTTTTAATACCATCGATAAATTAAATAAGAGCAATAACACAGATCCGCTATATCCATAAATATAACCTTTAGCACTTACTTCATCTATTTGGTCATTAAAAGCAATTTCAGGTAAATATGCATTGTAAAAAACCAAGCTACCCCAAAAACCAATACTAGCGAATACCGAAAAAAGTATACCAACCCATAAGGTATCAATACCCTGAAAAAAATACAATGCCATAACCGAAAAGGATCCGAAATAACAGAAAAAACGCAAATAATCCTTCTTGTTTCCAACGTAATCAGCAATACCAGAAAGAATTGGCGAAATTATCGCTACTATTAAAAAGGAAAATGAAAGTGCATAGGTATATAAAGAAGTACTATTAAACTGCATACCTAAAAAAGTAATCAAACCGCTATCAGTTCGCGTAACGGATTCATAATACATCGGAAAAACCGCCGTACTTATTACTAAGGAATAAACCGAATTAGCCCAATCGTAAAATGCCCAACTATTTACAAGTTTCTTATCCCCCTTTTCGAGCATAATTCATTGTTAAATTTATTTATTAAGTGGTTCAATTTACAATATTTTTTAGTTTTTCCTATTCTCTCAAAAAAAAGCCTAAAAAGCGAATCATTCTAAAAAAAATGAGTTCAAATTAATACTAGTTATATTTTTCAGCCAATTTTTTCGCCGTAGGCAAATAAGCTTTTAAATCTCGAATTCGAGTTTCATTTGCTGGGTGTGTACTAAAAAATTCAGGTGGAGCTGCTCCATCCTTTCTTTGACTCATTCTTACCCAAACATTCACTGCTTCTTCAGGATTATATCCTGCCATAATCATAAAAACCATACCCAATTTATCAGCTTCGGTTTCGTGCAATCTACTGTAAGGTAATATAACTCCGAGTTGTGAACCTAAACCATAGATTTGATTCCACATTTCACGTGTTTTTGCATCTTGGTTTGCTGTACCAACATCTAGCAATACTCCTCCTAATTGTTGACCATAGGCAGTTGTCATTCGTTCTTGTCCATGTTTTGCAAATGCATGTGCAATCTCATGTCCCATTACAGCAGCAATTCCATCTGTATTTTCACAAATAGGCAAAATTCCGGTATAAAACACGACTTTTCCACCCGGTAAGCACCAAGCGTTAACTGTACTATCTTCTATCAAATTAAATTCCCATTTATAACTATTTGCCTCATTAACCATTCCATTTGCACGCATAAATTTATCTACAGCTATTGAAATTCGAGCACCGACAGCTTTTACTTCATTAGCCATATCTGAATTGGCAGAGACTTTATTCTCTTTTAAAAACCCTTGATATTGGGCAAAACTTGAAGCCAAAACCTGTGAATCATCTACAATATTTACACGTTGTCTTCCCGTAATTGGAACTGTACTACACGCTATTAAAACAACTAGAATTACCGCTAAAAAAATTATTTTTTTCATTTACTTTAAGGATTATATTTTTTGTAAAATTACAAATTCTATCTTTACAGTGAAAATTTATATTGCATGACAAAATCAAATCAGAATAATAAGGAAGCCATTTCAATAGTGCAAAAAAAATTGAA
Source organism: uncultured Flavobacteriaceae bacterium (assembly GCA_965363545.1). Lineage (GTDB taxonomy): Bacteria > Bacteroidota > Bacteroidia > Flavobacteriales > Flavobacteriaceae > Lutimonas. The sequence goes on from CBDTUD010000005.1 coordinate 86,964, forward strand.
AAATATTAGTCAACTTGGAAAAGTATTACAGTTTTTCTCTCCCTTTTTGGTGACTAAATTTTGTGCACGAATTTTTTCTACTCCATTAAATTTCAAAACCCCTGAAAGGGAGCTAATGTTTCGAAAAAGTGCAAAAAACGAGCTGGTTCTAATTCCAAAATTAGATCAAAAAGTGATGGTTTATGCCTATGGGTATTCTCCAAAAAAAGTATTGATTGTGCATGGCTGGGCTGGCAGAGGTACGCAACTTTATGAATTATCTGATAAAATTTTAGAAAATAAAATGATGGTTATCTCTTTTGATGGTCCGGCACATGGGTTATCAGAGGGTAAAACAACAAATATGCTCGAATTTTTAGCCACCATCCAAGTAATTGATGAAAAATATGGTCCGTTTGATGTTGTAATTGGTCACTCCTTTGGGGCAATGTCTTTACTGAATGCAGTCGCTAGAAATCATGTTCGGACACAAAAATTAGTTACACTTGGTGCCGACAATTCGGTTACAGAAGTTTTAAAAAGTTTCGTTTCCAATTTGGATCTTCAACCTAAAATCGCGTCAAATTTGAAAACTTATTTTGAGAAAAAGTTACAGGATAAATTAGATAATTATGCCTCTTGTGAAGCGGCAAAAAAAATCATGATTCCAACCTTGGTAATTCATGATACGCAAGATAAGTATGTGCCTGTAAGTAGTGCAATTGAAATACGTCAAAATTTAAAACATGGTGAACTTTTAATCACAAATGGTTTGGGTCATCATAAAATTTTTAAAGATAAAAGTATAATTGAACGAATAATTAACTTTATAAAATGAGAAAATCAGGTATTTTTTTAATCGTATTTTTAACACTAAGTTTAACATTAAAAGCTCAAGAAAAAGAAACAATGACTAAAGATGGACAAAAAACGGAAGAGGAGTGGAAAGCAATTCTAACACCAGAACAATATTATGTTTTAAGACAAAAAGGTACCGATAGACCGGGAGATGATGGCTATACCAAACATTTTGAAAAAGGAAGCTATTATTGTGCCGCTTGCGATACCCAACTTTTTAAATCGGATTCAAAATATGAATCTCATTGTGGATGGCCTTCCTTTGATGACGCTATAGAGGGAACGGTTGAACTCACTCCTGACAATACGCATGGTATGGTTCGTACCGAAATTACTTGTACGAATTGTGGTGGGCATTTGGGCCATATTTTTGATGATGGCCCTAGAGAAACTACTGGTAAAAGATATTGTGTAAACACAACCTCTATCCGATTTGAAAAAACAAAAAAATAAGAAAAACTTGAAAAAGGTTTTTTTAAATCCTTCTTAGGAAAAGTATTTTATTATACATGGATTCCTTTTATAAACTTTAAGCTATTTTATTATCTTTGCAACCTATCAAAAACAAGGCAAAATTAAAATTTAGATACTATTATGTTTAATAATTTAAGTGAGAAGTTAGATAAGGCGTTTCATGTACTGAAAGGTCATGGCAGTATTACTGAAATCAACATTGCAGAAACCCTTAAAGAAGTACGAAGAGCTTTATTAGATGCCGACGTTAACTTTAAAATTGCAAAAGATTTTACGAACAGAGTAAAAGAAAAAGCACTAGGTCAAAACGTATTAACCACCTTGAATCCAGGGCAGTTAATGATTAAAATTGTTAAAGATGAATTAACAGAGTTGATGGGTGGTGAAACTGTTGGAATCAATTTAAAAGGTTCTCCAACAGTAATTTTAATGTCCGGTTTACAAGGTTCGGGTAAAACAACTTTTTCTGGAAAATTAGCCCATTTTTTAAAAACTAAAAAAACCAAGCAAGTTTTACTTGTTGGTTGTGATGTGTATCGCCCTGCTGCGATAAACCAGTTAAAAGTTGTTGGAGAACAAGTAGGCGTTGAGGTATATGCAGAAGAAGAAAATAAAAATCCGGTTGAAATTTCAAAAAATGCCATTGCTTATGCAAAAGCAAATGGTAAAAATGTCGTAATTATTGATACCGCAGGTCGTTTAGCTGTTGATACTGAAATGATGACCGAAATTTCAAACATTCATAAAGCGGTAAATCCAGAAGAGACTTTATTTGTAGTCGATTCTATGACTGGTCAAGATGCTGTGAACACGGCAAAAGCCTTTAATGATATTTTAAATTTTGATGGTGTTATTCTTACCAAATTAGATGGTGACACTCGAGGTGGGGCAGCTCTATCGATAAAAACTGTTGTCAACAAGCCAATTAAATTTATTGGTACCGGTGAAAAAATGGAAGCAATTGATGTTTTCCATCCAGACCGTATGGCGGACAGGATTTTAGGAATGGGAGATGTTGTTTCTTTAGTTGAAAGAGCACAAGAGCAATATGACGAAGAGGAAGCAAGAAAGATTCAGAAAAAAATTGCCAAAAATGAATTTGGTTTTGACGACTTTTTAAAGCAAATTCACCAAATCAAAAAAATGGGTAACATGAAAGATTTGGTTGGTATGATTCCTGGTGCCGGAAAAATGATGAAAGATGTTGATATTGATGATGACGCTTTTAAGGGTATCGAATCTATGATTTACTCGATGACACCTGAAGAAAGAAGCAAACCCGAAGTTATAAATTCGAATCGAAAAAAAAGAATTGCAAAAGGATCGGGTACAACGGTGCAAGAAGTAAATCAGCTTATGAAACAATTTGATCAGATGAGCAAAATGATGAAAATGATGCAAGGTGGTGGTGGCAAAAAATTAATGCAGATGATGAAAGGAATGAAATAAACCAATTTTAGAATACGCTTTAACCCATTATGGTAAAATAAACCTTCTAATACTTAATTCAACATGATAATTCTCGACGGAAAAGCCACCTCAAAGGCCATTAAAAAAGAAATCGCCGAAAGCGTAGTAAAATTGAAAGCAAAAGGTGAAAAAACACCTCATTTAGCTGCTGTTTTGGTTGGTTCTGATGGAGCCAGCATGACTTATGTCGGAGCAAAAGTTAAAGCTTGTGAGTTTGTTGGGTTTCATTCTACCTTGATAGAATTACCTGCAGAAACTTCGGAAGAAAAACTACTCCAAGAAATTGATAAACTAAATAAAAATAAAAATATTGACGGTTTTATTGTTCAGTTACCTTTACCAAAACATATTGACGAACAAAAAGTATTGATGGCGGTAAATCCTGATAAAGATGTTGACGGTTTTCATCCGGTAAATGTTGGAAAAATGACTTTAGATCTTCCTACTTTTTTACCTGCAACACCTTTCGGGATTTTAGAATTATTAGAACGCTATCAAGTAGAAACTTCCGGAAAACATGTTGTTATAATTGGCCGAAGTCATATTGTTGGGAGGCCAATGAGTATTTTAATGAGTCAAAAAAGAAAGGCAGGTGACGCAACAGTAACAGTGGCACATAGCCGGACAAAAAATTTAAAAGAGTTAACATTACAAGCAGATATTATTGTCGCAGCTCTCGGTATTCCTGAATTTTTAACAGGAGATATGGTTAAAGATGGTGTTACCATTATCGATGTGGGAATTACTAGAATTGATGATACTACAAAAAAGGCTGGATATCGATTAGCAGGAGATGTTCACTTTGAAAGTGTTAGTGCAAAATCTTCTTTTATAACTCCGGTTCCTGGAGGTGTTGGGCCAATGACTATCGCTATGCTTTTAAAAAACACTTTGCTAGCTTGTGAAAGAAATTCTAAGAAAAATAGCTAAAACCGGAACTTTTAGAAAAGAAAAATAGTTTGGTAAACACCTTTTCAATAACATCCTATTTAGCAAATAACTGAGACATATCTTTAAATGACTTAAATTCTAAAGCATTTCCAGCAGGGTCGAAAAAGAACATGGTTGCTTGCTCTCCAACTTTACCTTGAAACCGAATATAAGGTTTAATAATAAAAATAACTCCTTTTCTTTTTAATTCTTCTGCCAATGCTTGAAATGTCTCCCATTCGAGAACAACCCCATAATGTGGTACAGGAACATTTTTTCCGTCAACGGAATTCGTATGCACATCTTCCGTTGCTTTTGGCTTATAATGAATGACCAATTGGTGTCCGAAAAAATTAAAGTCTACCCAATGATCGCTATTTCTTCCTTCCTCGCAACCCATAATTTCTCTATAAAATATTCTGCACTTTTCTAAATTATGAACGGGTATTGCAATATGAAACGGTTGAATTTTTTTCATACATCTCGATGAACTTTATTAATACTAAATGCAGGCATGCAAACAGAAATATATTCACATTCTTCCAAAAATGGATTCGCATATTGAACTCTTGTATTTCCCGATATTTTAATTGATTGACCAGCCTCTAAAACAATAGTTTCATCATCTATGGTAAACTGTTTTCGCCCTCTAATTATATAGGTATATTCATCAAATTCTGGAGTCTGAAAAGGTTCACTCCATTTTGGTGGGGCAATCATGTGTGCTAAACTTAAAGGTGCGTTGTCATTCGAAGCTAAGCCAAAATGTTCTTCAATTAACTTACCATCTGTAGTTGGGACTATAAATGGTGATTTTTGTATCGTATATTTTTTCATATTTTAATTATATCCGTAGGTGTATTTACTAAAATAGTAATTTCTCCGCGAATAGCTATAGGCTGCTTCATAATTTCAGGATTATTTTTAATCATTATAATCCAATCCTCTTCTGAAAAATCATGATGTTCAAATTTTTTCGAATAACTCGGATGATTCTGGTTAACTAAATCTTTAACTTCCAAATTCAATTTGCCGGCCAATTCTAAAATCTGTGTTCCCGTAAGTTTAGTTTTAAGCATATCAATTTCTAAAATAGGTAAACCTTCCGCTTTCGCCAAAGCCAAAGTCTGTTTTGCCCTAGTAGAGTTAGAATTATAAAATAAGGTTACTTGGCGTTTTGAAGTTGCAATTTCTCCCATGATATATATAATTTTATATCTCCAAAATAACAAAAAGTCTATTTAAAAACAACTGATCCAGATCATTTTTAAATCCGATTTATGTTAGTAATTTAATCTCTTAAAGTTTTAACATATGAAAATCAAATTTCTAGGAGGTGCAGGAACGGTAACAGGTTCAAAAATTTTATTAGAGGTAGATAATACGAATATTTTAATCGATTGTGGGTTATTTCAAGGTCTGGATGAATTAAGAAAAAAAAATTGGGATAAGCTATCCATTGATGCTAAATCAATCGATGCGGTTTTATTAACCCATGCCCATCTAGATCACTCGGGATATCTACCAAAATTAGTTAAAAATGGCTTTACAGGAAATATTTATAGCACACAAGCAACTAAAGATTTAGCCGAAATTATTTTGTTAGATAGTGGAAAAATACAAGAGGAAGATGCCAAACGAGCTAATAAACATCACTATTCCAAACACGATCCGGCAGAGCCATTATATACCATTGAGGATGCTCAAAGTGCAATAGCGCAATTTTCAATAATAAAATTAGATACTTGGCATGATTTTAATGAAACCATCAAATTTCAATTTAAAAATAGCGGACATATATTAGGAAGCGCCTTTATTGAGCTTCTGGTAAATAAAAAAACAATAGTCTTCTCTGGAGATCTTGGTAGAAAAAAACCTATATTTTTGCATAATTACCAATATATAAATCATGCAGATTATGTTATTGTTGAATCGACCTATGGTAACCGATTACATAAAAATATTTTAATAAAAAATGAACTTTTAAACTGCATAAACCATACTTTTTCGAAAGGTGGAATTCTAATAATACCAACTTTTGCAGTTGAAAGAGCACAAGAAATAATTTATTTATTGAGTATTTTAAAACGTGAAAATTTATTGCCAAAAATTCCTATTTATTTAGACAGTCCGATGGGTGTGAATGCCACAAAAATATATTTAAAATATAAAAATATTCACAAATTAACCGATGATGATATTAAAAGTATGCTCGAAACAGTAGAGCTAATCACTGATATTAAAGATTCGAAAGCTATAGTTACTGACACAAACCCTAAAATTGTACTAGCAGGAAGTGGTATGGTGACTGGCGGCAGAGTTTTACACTATTTGGATAAAACAATTGAAAACAAAAAAAACAGTATACTTATTGTTGGTTATCAAGCAGAAGGAACACGAGGTCGAGCTCTTATTTCTGGAGATTCTGAAGTCAAGTTTTTTGGAGAATACCACCCTATAAGAGCCGAAGTTTTTGAAATAACTGATTTTTCAGGACACGCGGATCAAAGTGAAATTATGGATTGGTTAAGTCATATTAAAAACCCTCCAACACTTACCTTTGTTAATCACGGAGAAGCTCATGAAAGTCAAGCACTTCGAACAAAAATAAAATCAGAATTACATTGGAAATGCACCATTGCAAAACCAGATAATGAGTATTATTTAGATTAAAATTTCTTTTTGGTAAGATTTTTAACGCTTTGAGGGATAGCTATTCCTGATTTTAATTTTGGATCGGCAATCGGCTCTCCATAACTTTTTTCAATGGGTAAAACTCCTGCCCAAATTGGTAATTCATAATCCGGCATATCATCATTTGGAGGACCTGTTCTAATCTTTGCGGAAGCCTCTGTAATTTGAAGTTTCAAAATTTTAGTGGCTTTCATTTCTTTGGCATTCGGAAGTCGAGATTCTTCCCATCGCAATGGAATAATTTGGTCGGAAATTACTTTCAAGGCTTCCATTCTTTCTTTTTTATCTGTGACAACTTCGGCTTGACCAAAAACGGTTACCGAATGATAATTCAACGAATGATGAAAGGCAGAACGCGCCAAAACAATACCATTTGTTTGGGTTACATTTAGCGAAATAGGAATACCTTTTTCCATGTTTGTTAGCATTCTGCTAACACTGGCACCATGAAAATACAAACAATCATTTTTTCTTCCGTATATCGTTGGGATGACAACCGGATAATTATTGTACACAAAACCAATCTGACAAATAAAATCTTTATCGAGAATACCGAAAATTGTTTTGGCATCATAAAACCCTCTTTTCGGAGCTCTTTTCACTTTTGTTTTTTCGGTTTTCATACAGTTTCGGACCCTAATTAATCAAACCAAAGGGTGATAAATTTGATTTTCGCCATGTCTGGCACCTGACCTTTATCGATTTTATTCATGTCGAATTCGGCTAATTTTAAATCTTTTTTATCCAAAGCCACAGTTCCATTTAATTCATCCAAAAAAACAATTGCAGAAGTAAACGAAGGTTCAATTTTATTGATAGAATAATGACTTACAATATCTTTGAAAGTTGAGTCTGTTGAGAGTCCTTTTTCTGTTTTATATTTTGCGTCAAATATTTGAATATTTTCAATCCCTTTTACGGTATCTCCCTTAAATTTTGGTTTGATCTTCAGCAAAAGTTTCCCCTCTTTATTATAAACCTCATATTTATTAAAAACATCTGCTTCCAAAGGTAATTTAACCAAAGAGTCTTTCTTGAAAATTACATCCAAATCTTCAATTTTAGTATTTTCATTCAACTTACCAAGCTGATTTTTAGCTATTTTGGTGTCGTTTTCATTAGTACATTGAATAAAAAATATACTTATAAATAATAGAATTAGTGCTTTTTTCATAACATTTATTTTTTCATTACTTTATTTAAAATTCCAAATATTCCGCGAATAAAAGTGGCGCTAGTGACTAATTTTAAAACCGGATTCATTGCTGTACTTTTTCGTTTTGACGAGCTTGTTTTTTCTTCTTTCTTTTCCTTATTTTCTTCCGATATGGTAACAATCTTTTTATTCAAAATTTCATAGGCGCTATCCCTATCAATTTGCTCGTTATATTTGTCTGCAATGTGCGAAGAATTTAGTACATCTTCTAATTCTTTTTCACTTAAAATATCCATCCTACTCATTGGTGCCCGCAACATAGTCTTTGCCAAAGGTGTAGGAATTCCTTTTTCGCTTAAAGCGGAAACTAATGCTTCTCCAATTCCTAATTGAGTTAATTCTTCATCCGTATCGTAATAGGGAGAATCAGGATAATTTTCGGCAGCCAATTTAATCGCTTTTCTATCCTTTGCAGTAAATGCCCGCAAAGCATGTTGTATTTTTAAACCTAATTGCGCTAAAACATCTTCCGGAATATCTTTCGGGTTTTGAGTAACAAAATAAACTCCAATTCCTTTAGAACGAATTAATTTAACAATACTTTCTATTTGATTTAACAAAGTCTTCGATGCATTTTCAAAAACCAAATGTGCTTCGTCAATAAACAAAACTAATTCCGGTCGGTCACTATCTCCTTGTTCCGGAAAGGTACTATAAATTTCAGCTAACAATTGTAGCATAAAGGTTGAAAATAGTTTTGGTTTATCTTGTATATCTGTTAATCTCAAAATGGAAATAATTCCCATTCCGCTCTCATTTACACGAACAAGATCTTGCACATCAAAAGATTTTTCTCCAAAAAATAAATCTCCACCTTGCTGTTCTAAAGCAACAATTTGTCGTAAAATAGAGCCTGTTGATGCAGTTGAAATTCTACCGTATTTTGATTCAATTTCCTCTTTACCTTCTTGGGTTGCGTACTGTAATATTTTTTTAAAATCTTTAAGATCTAATAACGGCAGTTTATTATCATCACAATATTGGAATAAAATGGCAACAATACCCGTTTGCACATCATTTAAATCCAAAATTCTACACAGTAATGTAGGTCCGAATTCTGAAACTGTTGCTCGAAGTCGTGTTCCTTTTTGTTCAGATATTGTCAGAATTTCTACCGGAAACTTTTTTGGAGAATACGCTAAACCAATCTTTTCGTGCCGTTGCGTAATATGCTTATTTTCTTCTCCTGATTGAGCCAATCCACTTAAATCACCTTTTACATCCATGAGTAAAACTGGAATACCCTTGTCAGATAAGTTCTCAGCAAATACCTGTAACGTTTTTGTTTTACCAGTACCAGTTGCTCCGGCAATCAAACCGTGGCGGTTAATTGTCTTTAGTGGAATATTTACATAAGAATTTGTAATAGTTTCTTGACCGAGCATAGCCGCCCCTAAAGTAATTGAATCTCCTTTCGAAGTGTAACCTGCAGAAATCAGATCAATAAATTCTTGTTTTGTTGACATCTTTGAATTTTTTGATAAAAGTAGTTTTTAATATTTTAAATTAAAAATTTTGGCAAATCATTTCGTTAACTTTGCACTTTAAAAATACAAATTTGGAGAAGAAACTGGAATTATTATTAGAAAGAGGAGAAATGCTCCCATTGATGGAAGAATTTTACACCATTCAAGGCGAAGGATTTCATACAGGTAAGGCAGCATATTTTATTCGAGTAGGTGGTTGTGATGTTGGGTGTCATTGGTGTGATGTTAAAGAAAGTTGGAATGCTGATTTACATCCAGCAACAAGTGCATTAGAAATTGTTAAAAATGTAAAAAAGTATGCAAATACTGTTGTCATTACTGGAGGTGAGCCATTAATGTGGAATATGGATTTTATAACCAAAGCATTGAAGAAAGAACAAATAAAAATTCATATAGAAACTTCAGGTGCCTATCCATTAAGTGGAAATTGGGATTGGATTTGCCTATCCCCAAAGAAAACAAAATTACCTCTAGAAAATATTTATCCTGAGGCTCATGAATTAAAAATGATAATTTACAACAAAAGTGATTTCAAGTTTGCAGAAGAACATGCTGCTAAAGTTAACGAAAACTGTGAATTATATTTGCAGCCAGAATGGAGTAATCGCGAAAAAATGACGCCTTTAATTGTAGATTATGTAATGCAAAACCCAAAGTGGAAAATTTCATTGCAAACCCATAAATATTTGAATATTCCTTAATTTTCATGAGTTACTAATTGTTGTTGATTTATAGGGCAAAAGCTAACTTCTTTTAATTCCAAGGCTATGGAAGGCTAAAAGATACTTGTACCAAGAATGTTACCCTGATCGGAGTCGAAGAAATGATTCAATATAAAAACAATATGAAAAACAGTAATTTTTTTAATTTATTTTTAAGTGCCCTTCTGATAATGTCAATGGCATGTACTGAAAATACCAAGACAAAATCTGATACAACAGACTTATTTAATGTTAGTAAACCAGATATATTATCATTCCATTTTAAGGATACAGTTATACATGATAAAGATGTAAGGGGAACAATTCAATATAATTTAAATTTAAAAAATATAACAATTTCAGAAATATCTGAGCGCTTTGTATTTTTACATGTTATTACGGATAACAAAGATTCACTAAGGTTAAAAGATATAAATAGTGAAAGCATAAAGTACCATAGCTTCGTTGATACGATCGGAAATGGTACTATAAATTTTAAGACCAAATTTAATAAATTAGGAAGCAATGCAATAAATTTGATAATTGAAGATAAAATTATTCTTAAAAATAAAGATTCTTTGGGGAATACAATTATTTTGGCCAAAGAATTAAATTTATATAAAAATATTTATGTAGAAGATAATAATGAATAGTTAATAATTTCTCTTTAGGACACTATTCTGCAAAGTGTTTAAACATAAATATAAAATGACAAGCTTCCCATTCAGTCAGCCTATACTCATGACGAACTTTAAACGAAAGATCTTATTTCAGTTTTTCCAGCACATAGTCATATATCAACTCAAAAGTTTCTATTACTGATAAATGACTATTGTCAACTTCAATAGCATCATCCGCTTTTTTTAATGGAGAATCTTCTCTTGTGGTATCTAACAAATCTCGAGCATTTACATTTTCTAAAACTTTGACATACGAAACTTCTTGACCTTTGTGAATCATTTCATCATATCTTCTTTGTGCCCGATTTCTTGCACTTGCAATCATAAATATTTTCAGCTCAGCATTTGGAAAAACAACGGTGCCAATATCTCTTCCATCCATAACTAGACCTTTATCTTTGCCCATTTCTTGTTGCTGTTTTACCAATATTTTACGCACTTCTGAAATTGCCGCAACTTTACTTACTAAATTAGAAACTTCGATACTTCGGATTTGTTTTTCAATCTTTTCTCCATTTAAAAATATTTCAGCGTAACCTAAATCTGGGTTATATTGAAATTTCAAAGAAATTTTACCTAAACTTTGAATTAATTTTTGCACAT
>CBDTUD010000006.1:0-88902 GCA_965363545.1 uncultured Flavobacteriaceae bacterium
GTCTTGATTTCAAAATCTACCGAAGTTTGGTTTTCTTTTGGTACAAAAGGTACAGAATTCTTGATCTCTTTAGGTGCACTATTTTCTAATGCCATTTCACTAATCGCTCCTCGAAGTTTTCTGGTGGTGCCATAACCTGTAACCACAACTTCATCGAGACTGTTACTGTCCTCTTGCAAATAAACATTCATAACCGAATTTTTTATTGGGAGTGTTTGCGTCACATAACCCACAAAGGTAAAGGTCAAATTACCTGCATTATTTGGCACAGAAATAGAATAGTTACCATCAAAATCGGTTACTGTTCCAATTGTTGTTCCTTGTACAATTACGTTGGCTCCCGGTAAAGGTTGATTGTCTTGGTCCAAAACTTTTCCCGAAACGGAGTTTGTTATCTTGTCATAATTTGGTGGGGCAGAATTGTAATTCAAGTAATACGTTTTTAACTCTGGTGTTACCCCTGAAATATTCGGATCTGCTGAAGATAATTTCAAAGAAACCTTCTCCCATTTTACTTTTGTGTCTTGCTTTATATTTGCTTTGTACACCAAATTAATTGGGTCATTAATATTTTTCGCTCGAATATCATAAGACGGATACCAACCTGCATTTTCTACCAGATAGGAAATTTCAAAAGCAATAGTTGCGCTTTTTTTCGCATCAATCTCTACTAAAATTTCTCCTGATGGATATTCTTTTTTACTTGTAATGGTCTTAATTTGATTTTCAATCTCTGATTTTTCACGATACAAATCTTGCAGCGTTTTATTTCTATCGATTTCTTTTAGTTTTAAAGAAGTCAACTTTGAACCATAAAACTCAGAGATTTGCTTAAAATCTGCAACGCTTAAAGTTTCATTTTTACCATTAATATTTCTGTTCTCTTGTAAAAATTTCTGTTCTTCTTTTAAAATATCAATATGGGTTTTTTCTATATTTATTTTATCTTGAAGGCTCGAGTCTTGTGCTTCTAAAGCAAGTAACTCTTTCGGTTTTTTCAATTTTTCAAGAAAATTTTGTTGTTGTTTAACAGATAAAACTATGATATCTCCGGCAGCCTTAACCTGAATGCTTTTTGCATTGATAAAAGGAGATAAATCGGTAAATTTTAAAATAGAATTCCCCTTGATTATATCAATATTTGTTTTTCGCGTGATTTGAGCCCCTTGAATAAATACGGTGACTTCATTTACTTTGGTAGTTATTTCTTTTTCAACAGTATTCTGAGCAGAAACCAAACAAGAAAAGAATAAAAACAATAGTAGAACAGATTTTTTCATAACATTATAAAAAATAAAATTAATACACTTTTTCACCGTTAAGATAAGTACTCAAGATTTTGATTTCGGGTATTTTAGCTAATTCGATTTTCATAATATCATAATCTAATAGTATAAAATCTGCTAATTTTCCGGGTTCAATACTTCCTTTTTCATTTTCTTCAAAATTAGAGAATGCAGCCCAAATGGTCATTCCTTTTAAGGCTTCTTCTCGACTTAAACCGTTTTCTAATTCAAATCCGTCTGACGGAAAACCTTCCGTATCTTGTCTTGCAACAGCAGCATAAAACGTTAACATCGGATTTACTTTTTCTACCGGAAAATCTGTTCCTAAAGCAACTCTTCCATTGATGTTTACTAATTTTTTATAGGCATAAGCATTTTTTATTCTTTTCGGACCTAGTCTATCTTCTGCCCAGTACATATCGCTTGTAGCATGAGTTGGTTGAACCGACGGAATAATATCGGTAAAATAATCAAAATCAGTACTATCAATAACTTGCGCGTGTTCAATTCGCCAACGTCTATTGGTTTTACTTTTAAGGGCATCAACATAGGTGCTCAAAATAAATGAATTCGCCGAATCACCAATAGCATGTGTGTTCATTTGAAAATCGGAATTTGCAATTCTTTTAGCAATTAGTTGCAAAATGTCTAAACTGGTAACCATTGCGCCAAAGTGATTTTCTCTATCAGAATAAGGTTGGATTAATGCAGCTCCTCGTGAACCTAAAGCACCATCGGCATACACTTTAAAAGATCGAACATTAAGTCTATCCGATTTAAAAATGCCGTGGTTTAAATAATAATCCAAATTTTCTTTGCTGGCAGAAACCATCGCGTAAATCCTCATTTTTAATGTATTGGCTTGTTGCAAGCTATCGATTAATTCTATGGTTGTTCTGTCTAATCCTGCGTCATCTACCGTAGTCAAGCCAAGTTCAAAACATTTTTTTTCAGCATCTTTTAAAGCTTGAATAGATTCCTCTTTACTTACAGATGGAATAATACGATTAATCAAAGACATAGCGCCATCGATCAAAACACCTGTAATTTCACCATTTTCTTTGATTATCTCACCACCGCTTACTTTTGTGGTTTTATCAATTTTTGCTAAATCTAACGCTGCTTGATTTACCAATAAGGCATGACCGTCAATTCTTCTAACGGCTATAGGAGTATTTGGAAAAATTGCGTCTAATTTATCCTTTGTAGGAAATTCTTTTACCTCCCAATCATTTTGATCCCAACCTCTACCGGTAATGAAAGTGGTGTTTTTTTCTTTTTGAAACGCTTTAATTCTCTCTATGACTTCCTCATAACTTTTTGTTCCGGTTAAGTCTACTTTTTGCATGGCTAAACCCAAACCGTAAAAATGACAATGAGCATCGATTAACCCGGGGATTATTGTTTTTCCTTCAGCATCCATTTGCGTTGTTGCCTTGTAATGTTTTAAAATATCTTTGGTAGTTCCTACAGCAATAAATTTACCATTGGTCACAGCAAAAGCCTCTGCTTTTGAAGAATCTGAGGCAACAGTATATAAATTTGCATTGGTAACAATAAGGTCAACCGGTTGTTTTGAAGAACATGAAAATAAAGCAACCAAAAAATAGATGTAAATGAGGGGTTTATACATTTTTTGAAATTTAGAAAAATGGTTATTTGGTAGGTAAAGATATAAATAATTAAGATAGGTTTTCCACTTTGCTCTTTCCTACTTTAAATGTAACTTTGCACGCCTAATTAAAATAATTACAGCATAGAATAATTATTGATAAAAAATTGTTATTCAGCGAATTTGCATAAATGTTGTGATACTTTTTTGTAGAAATTCAGAAACTAATTGCAACCAAATTTAGTATGCAAGAGTTAAGATTTAACCAAGAAGTGATGATTAAAAGAAAAACACAGAAGAACAAATGAAATACAACTTCAACGAAATTGAGGCCAAATGGCAAAAATATTGGAACGAAAACCAAACTTTTAAAGCAGAAAATAATAGTGATAAGCCGAAGTTTTATGTGTTGGATATGTTTCCTTATCCGAGTGGAGCAGGCTTGCATGTAGGGCATCCGCTAGGATATATTGCTTCTGATATTTATGCCAGATACAAGCGCCATAAAGGTTTTAATGTTTTGCATCCGCAAGGCTATGATTCATTTGGTTTACCTGCAGAACAGTATGCGATTCAAACTGGACAACATCCAGCGAAAACGACGGAAGAAAACATCAAAACATATCGCCGGCAACTAGATCAAATCGGATTTTCTTTCGATTGGAGCAGAGAAGTGAGAACTTCAAGTCCGGATTATTATAAATGGACGCAGTGGATTTTTATTCAATTGTTCAACTCGTGGTACAATAAAAATTCCGATAAGGCAGAAAACATAGAAACTTTGATTGCTATTTTTGAAAATGAAGGCAATGCTAAAGTTAACGCAGTCGCGGATGATGATTTAGATTTTTTTACCGCAAAAGATTGGAAAAGCTTTTCAGATGAAAAACAACAAGCGATTTTATTAAAATATCGCCTTACATTTTTGTCAGAAACCGAAGTAAATTGGTGTCCACAATTAGGAACCGTACTTGCAAATGATGAAATTGTAAACGGTGCTTCCGAGCGAGGAGGTTTTCCGGTAGTTCGTAAAAAAATGAAACAATGGAGCATGAGAATCACCGCCTATGCCCAACGTTTATTGGATGGATTAGAAACAATTGACTGGCCGCAACCTTTAAAAGATTCACAAACCAATTGGATTGGAAGATCAGAAGGTGCCATGGTGAAATTTAAAGTCCTATCCCCAACCCTTTCCGAAGGAAAGGGAGCTCAACCGGGATATATGACAGGAGGAAATAATTCTCATTTACTATTAGAAAAGGCTAAAGAAATGAGAGCTAACCCAACAGAAGCTGAAGCAATACTTTGGGAGCAATTAAAAACGAAAAAACTAGATTCTAAATTTAGACAACAGCACTTAATAGATGACTTTATTGTTGATTTTGTTTGTTTGTCAAAAAAATTGATAATTGAAGTTGATGGAGGTTATCACAATGATTCTGAAACATTAGAAAAGGATCAAGTGCGAAAAACTATTTTAGAAGATTTGGGATATAAAGTTCTACGGTTTAAAAATGAGGAAATTATTTCGAGTATTGATAAAGTACTTACAATAATAGAAGAAGTATTAAAAGTCCTTCCCTTAGGGAAGGATTTAGGATGGGAAATAGAAGTTTTCACCACAAGACCTGATACTATTTTTGGGGTTTCTTTTATAACTTTAGCTCCTGAACATGAGTTAGTTTCAAAAATCACAACTTCAGATTATGAAGGAGCTGTTGGAGATTATATCGCCGCCACGGCAAAACGAAGTGAGCGTGAAAGAATGGCTGATGTAAAAACTATTTCAGGTCAGTTTACAGGTGCTTTCGCGGAACACCCTTTTACAGGCAATAAAATTCCAATTTGGATTGGCGATTATGTTTTGGCTGGCTATGGTACAGGAGCTGTAATGGCAGTGCCTTGCGGAGATCAACGCGATTTCGATTTTGCAAATTATTTTAATATAAAAATTCCTAATATTTTTCAAGACATTGATATTTCTGAGCATGCCTGTGAAGATAAAACTGCTGTAATTGCAAATTCTGATTTCCTTTCGGGAATGCCTGCAAAAAAAGCAATCAAAAGAATGATTTTTGAATTGGAAGAACGAGGCATTGGTACAGGAAAAATTAACTACCGATTACGGGATGCTGTTTTTTCTCGACAACGGTATTGGGGAGAGCCTTTTCCGGTATATTATAAAAATGGCTTACCACAAATAATTGATGCAAATTATTTGCCAATCCGTTTACCGGAAGTTGAAAAATATTTACCAACTGAAGACGGAAAACCACCTTTAGGAAATGCTACTGTTTGGGCTTGGGATACTGAAAATAGCCAAGTAGTAAGTAATGATTTGATAGATAATGTACATGTTTTTCCTTTAGAATTAAATACGATGCCTGGTTGGGCGGGAAGTTCTTGGTATTTCAACCGCTATATGGATGCGAATAATACGGAGGAATTTGCTGGAAAAGAAGCGTTGCATTATTGGAAAGATGTCGATTTATATATTGGCGGTAGTGAACATGCAACCGGACATTTATTATATTCTCGATTTTGGCAAAAATTCTTGTTTGATCAAGGTTTTGTTCCAGTAGAGGAATATGCAAAAAAATTGATCAATCAAGGCATGATTTTAGGTACTAGTGCTTTTGTTTATCGATGGGAGTTTGGAGAGGGGAATGGTTCGGATTTAGTAAAAAAGACAATTTTCGTGAGCAAAAACTTAATGGATAATATCATTAAGGAACGAAGTTCAATGGGGACTAATAAGGAAGCGGAAATATTGAAAGACAATATTGATTTATTGAGTGCTTGTGAAGTAGAAAATGCTCCAAAAAATGAATGGACTAGTTTTACTCCTATACATGCAGATGTTTCATTAGTAAATGCTTCCAATGAATTGAATATTGAAGGTTTCAAAAATTGGCGAAAGGAATATAAAGAGGCAGAGTTTGTTTTAGAAAATGGGAAATATATTGTTGGTCGCGAAGTTGAAAAAATGTCTAAATCAAAATATAACGTAGTAAATCCGGATGATATTTGCGAACAGTATGGTGCGGATACATTGCGATTGTACGAAATGTTTTTAGGTCCGTTAGAGCAAGCAAAACCTTGGAATACCGCTGGTATTACAGGGGTGCATTCATTCTTGAAAAAATTGTGGAAACTCTATTTGATAAACGATGAATTTTCTGTTTCAAACGAAGAACCAACCAAAGAAGAGTTAAAAACATTGCATAAAACCATCAAAAAAGTAGATGAAGATATTGCTAATTTTTCTTTCAATACTTCAGTAAGTTCTTTTATGATTGCAGTAAATGAACTAACTGCTCAAAAATGTAATAAACGAGCAATTTTAGAACCTTTAGCGGTTTTAATTGCACCTTATGCACCACATATTGCTGAAGAATTATGGAATAATTTGGGGCATGAAGAGTCGGTATCAACAGCCGAATTTCCTGTTTTTGAAGCTAAATATTTGGTAGAAAGCACAAAAACGTACCCAATCTCATTTAACGGAAAAATGCGTTTTACAATAGATTTATCACTTGATTTATCAAAAGAAGAGATTGAAAAAGCAGTTCTGGAAAATGAAAAAACAAAACAGCAATTGGAAGGAAAGACCCCTATAAAAGTAATCATAGTTCCTGGAAAAATTGTAAATATTGTTGGGTAGCCCTTAAAAAAATAGGGTTAAAATAAATAAATACATATTATATCATGTCGGAATTAATTATTTGCATTATTTTTAGCCATTCATAAAAAAAGAAAATGTTATGTTAATCGGACTTCCTAAAGAAATTAAAAACAACGAGAATCGAGTGGCGATAACTCCCGCAGGAGTTTTTGAATTGGTAAAGAAAAATCACACAGTTTTTGTTCAAGAAAATGCTGGATATAATAGTGGTTTTTTAGATGATGATTATCAAGAAGCAGGCGCTAAAATTTTATCTTCTATTGAGGAGGTGTATGCTATGAGCGATATGATTGTTAAAGTGAAGGAGCCCATTGAACAAGAATATGTATTGGTAAGAGAAGGTCAGATTATTTTCACTTATTTTCATTTTGCCTCGAGTAAAAAACTTACGAAAGCTATGTTAAAAAGTAAGTCAGTTTGTATCGCTTACGAAACGGTAGAAGATAAAAATGGTACATTACCCTTATTAACACCAATGTCTGAAGTTGCCGGAAGAATGGCCGTTCAACAGGGGGCCAAATATTTGGAAAAACCCATAAAAGGAAAGGGTATTTTGTTAGGTGGTGTTCCTGGGGTGAGACCTGGGCAAGTTTTGATACTCGGTGCTGGAGTGGTAGGTGTTCAAGCCGCTAAAATGGCATCAGGATTAGGGGCGCAGGTTACTATTTTAGATGTAAATATGGATCGCTTGCGATATGTAAATGACGTATTGCCAAGTAATGTAATTACAGAGTATTCTAACGAATACAACATTCGTAAACATATTAAAACGCACGATTTAATTATTGGAGGTGTTCTTATAAAAGGGGCAAAGGCACCAAAATTAATTACTCGAGATATGTTAAAAGATATGCATGCAGGAACTGTTCTGGTAGATGTAGCAGTAGATCAAGGAGGCTGCATGGAAACCACAAAACCTACAACTCACGAAGACCCTACTTATATTATTGATGATGTGGTACATTACTGTGTTGCCAATATGCCGGGCGCAGTGCCATATACTTCGACAATTGCACTTACTAACGTAACCTTGTCGTATATTATTCAATTGGCTGATAAAGGTTGGGTGAAAGCTTGTGAAGAAAATGAAGGGTTAAAAATGGGAGTAAATATTGTAAGTGGTGAGATTGTTTACAAAGAAATTTCTGAAACTTTTCAATTTGTTTAATAATTTTTAAACTGAAATCGTTGAATATAGAGATAATTGGAATATCTGCGGCAATATTGACTACTTCAAGTTTTGTGCCGCAAGTATACAAAACTTGGAAATCAAAAAATGTTGACGGTATTTCGTTGACCATGTTTCTGGCTTTGTTTATTGGGATTTTATTTTGGTTAATTTATGGAATTCTTATCAGCAGTTTTTCGATTATTCTTGCCAATATAGTTTCTGGTCTATTAGTTGGAGCTCTGGTCGTATTACGTATTATTTATAGAAAATAGGAAAAAGGTAATAATATTTTGTTAAATTTGTCAAAATTAGCTGCTTATGAAACGAAAACCGTTACTTTTTTTAAATTTAAAATTTATTCTTTTTCTAGCTCTAGGTGTATTTTTCACTGATTTGAGTTTTGCACAAAACCTTTATGTAGGTTCAGGTGCAGAATTCTATTTGGTTAACAATACAGATTTTACGACGAGTAATTCTGTGGTAACCATAGATCCTTCTGGGACTTTTTCTGTCAATGCAGGAAGTGACTGGGGTTCTGATCAAGAATATGTTGATGGAAATGTTACTGCTTATGGCTCTGGTGAGACGATTTTGCCAACAGGTGACAATGGAGTTTATGCTCCGGTAACAGCAATACATACTGGCACAGTAACTGGTTCTTATGTTAACGCAGCACCAACAATTGGTAATAATGGAACTGATGTTGATGCAGTTTCTGATAAAGAATATTGGGAAATGACAGGTAATGCTGTTATCACCCTTCCATGGAATAACGCGAGCGATATCACTAATTTAGTGAATAATAATGGTGGATCTTTAAGTTCCGTTTCCGTTGTTGGATATAACGCTGGCGATTGGAATTTGATAAGTGCAAGCCAAACAAATACCGTAACAGGAGATTTGCTTAATGGTTCAGTAACAAGTGATTCTGCCAATGAAGTTAATTTGAATACATATTCTCAATTCACTTTTGGCATTGATCATCAAGTTGTTTTGACAGTCTCTAATTTGATATTAAATAATAAGATTACCATTCTTTCCAATCCTGTGAAAGCATCTGAAAACGTAATTAAATTTTCTACTAGCACTGAAATGAAGGAAATGCAGATCTCACTTTTTGATATTATGGGTAGAAAAGTGCAATCTAATAGCGGTATTTCAACCTATAACGGAATCGGTTCAATTCAAAAATTAAGTTTAAAATCCGGACTGTATTTTTTGGTTTTTGAATATGAAGGAAAGCAAGGAGTGAAAAAAATTATTTTAGAATAATAACTTAACATATGATAGTTATGCAAAAAAAATTACAATTAATAGCGAGCTTATTTTTAATTACAACAATGGGTTTTGCTCAAGTAGGAATAGGGACAACATCTCCAGATGCTTCTGCAGCTTTAGATGTTACAGCAACAGATAAAGGTTTTTTAATGCCTAGAATGACATCTGCCCAAAGAATAGCAATTGTTACACCAGCAATTGGTTTGCAAGTTTACGATTTAGATACAAAATCAACATGGAGTTACGATGGTTCTGCTTGGTCAGAAGGAGTTGGAGGAGCCGGTAAATTTGTTGATGGTGCAGCAGCGGATATTGCTTATTATGATGGTAGAGTTGGGATTGGTAGAAATGCCTTTTCGACTGCTCACAAGTTGTACGTAGAAGGTACTAAGGCTACGGACGGTACCAATACTGCAACAAGAATTGACGCCATTTATACAGGTACAGGAACAAGTATTGCCACATTTGGTATGGGAGTTCAAGCAATTAATAGTGGTACTGGAATAATTGATTATGCTATTGGTACACAAGAATTTGTACGAAATAATAATGCTGCCGGAACTATAAATATTGGCGTAGGTTCTTGGCCACAGATTTATAATGTTGGAACCATGGGGTATGCCGCAAGTACCAATTCTTATATAGAGAATTCAGGTACTTTGACTATGGCAGTCGGTCAAAATACAGAGGTGCGAAATTTATCTACGATGACCGATGCTTATGCGGGCTGGTTAGACTTTGTAAATACGGGTACTATTGGGAACGCATATGGTTCGTATATTGATTTTTCTGGCAATACAGGTACCGTTACAAATTCTTATGGTTTGTTCATTACGGCTAATTTTAACCGAGGAACAACCGATAATTTTGCTATATATTCTGCATCTGACGCAGATTCTTATGTAAACGGTAACCTAGGTATTGGAACAGACACTCCATTACAAAAAGTACATATTAGTGGAGCAATGCGATTAGAGCCGCAAGCAACAGCGCCTACTGGTAGTCTTGGGGATTTATACGTTGGCACGGATGGTAAACTTTATTTTCATAACGGAACCGCTTGGAAAGAAGTGCAATTAGTACCGTAACGAAAAGTTTCTGAAAAAACTTTTTGTTAAATCAAAAATGTTGTTAAATTTGTGATTCTATTATGAAAATACAAACAGTAAATACTTGGTGGTGGACTTTGCAGAATCAAATCTTGTGAAGTAAACAACTATGTAAAAATATAACATTAGGCTTGTCTTCACGACAAGCCTTTTTTTTTAATCATTTTGAATATAATTATTAAAATGAAATACAAACTAAAAACTAGCTATAAAAAAATACTCGCTGATACCATAACTCCGGTAAGTATCTATTTAAAAATTAGAGATAAATACCCTAATAGTATTCTGCTCGAAAGTTCTGATTATCACGGTAATGAAAATAGTTTTTCCTATATCTGCTGCAATCCTATCGCTAGTATTACGGTTCAAAATAATGAAATTATAGAATCTTTTCCTGACGGGAGAACAGAGCAAAAGTCTATTAATCCCGATACAAGTGTTCCACAGACTGTACATGATTTCAGTCTGAAATTTGATACTGAAAATCAAGATTTTAAATTCATAAATAACGGTTTATTTGGTTACATCAATTATGATGCAGTACAATATTTTGAAGATGTTACAATTTCTAAAAAACCCGAAGATGTCAATATCCCTGATATTTATTATGCAGTCTATCAAAATATAATCGCTATCAATCACTTTAAAAATGAGGCTTATATTTTTGCACATACCTATAATTCTGAATCTAATATTGAAGAAATCAATCAATTGATTAAAAACAAAAATTTTGCTTCCTACACTTTTGAAAATGGTTCTGACGAAAGCTCGAACTTAACCGATGAAGAATTTAAAGAGCATGTAGAATTGGCAAAAAAACATTGTTTTAGAGGCGATGTTTTTCAATTGGTTTTATCCCGAAGATTTTCACAGAGTTTTAAAGGAGACGAATTTAATGTGTATCGAGCGCTACGTTCGATAAATCCATCACCATATTTGTTTTATTTTGATTATGGAAATTTCAAAATTTTCGGATCATCACCAGAAGCTCAACTAGTGGTAAAAGATGGAAAGGCTGAAATTCATCCTATCGCTGGTACGTTCAAAAGAACCGGCAATGATGAAAAAGATTTAATTGCAGCAAAATCACTTGCAGAAGATGAAAAAGAAGTTGCAGAACATGTGATGTTGGTCGATTTAGCAAGAAATGATCTGAGCAGAAATGGAGAAAATGTTACCGTTGAAACGTATAAGGAAATTCAGTTTTTCTCGCATGTTATCCATTTGGTTTCTAAAGTGACTGGTCAAAAATTTGATGATGCCATTACATTTCAGGTGGTTGCGGATACTTTTCCTGCAGGAACTTTATCCGGTGCGCCGAAACACAAAGCCATGCAGCTCATAGAGAAATACGAAAAAACAAATCGAGCCTTTTATGGTGGAGCAATTGGGTTTATGGATTTTCAAGGTAATTTTAACCACGCCATAATTATTCGATCTTTTTTAAGCAAAAATCATCATTTATTTTATCAAGCAGGAGCCGGAATTGTAGCAAAATCAACTGCAGAAGATGAACTGCAAGAAGTATATAATAAATTAAGAGCCTTGAAAAAGGCCTTAGAATTAGCAGAAAAAATATAAATCGAATCGTTTTTAGAAAAAAAACTCCAATGAAAAAAATATTAGTAATTGATAATTACGATTCATTCACGTATAATCTAGTCCATTATTTGAATGATTTACATTGTAATGTTACCGTAAAACGGAATGATAAATTAAGTTTAGAGGAAGTCGAAGAATATGACAAAATTTTGCTTTCTCCCGGACCTGGAATTCCCGATGAAGCAGGTTTATTAAAGCCAATCATCAAAGCATATGCCGCCACGAAAAGTATTTTAGGAGTTTGTCTCGGACAACAAGCAATAGCAGAAGTATTCGGCGGGAAAATAGAAAATTTAAATAAAGTATATCATGGTGTATCTTCTACAATTGAAAGAATCAATGAAGATGCTGTATTGTATAAAAATATTCCAAAAAAAATAGAAGTAGGCAGATACCATTCTTGGGTAGTTTGTAAAAATTTACCAGAAGTTTTAGAGGTAACTTCTTTAGATGAAAACGGAGAAATCATGTCATTACGACATAAAGAGTTCGATGTTCGAGCAGTGCAATACCATCCGGAATCTATTTTAACTCCAGAAGGAAAACAAATTTTAAAAAATTGGGTGGAAGCATAAAAAGATAGGCATGAAAGATATTTTAAACAGATTGATAAATCACGAAAAAATAACCAAACGGGAAGCAAAAAATGTTTTGGTAAATATTTCAAAAGGAGATTATAATACAAGTCAGATAGCTTCATTTTTAACGGTTTATATGATGCGTAGTATTTCGATTGAAGAACTCGATGGGTTTAGAGAAGCGCTGTTAGAATTATGTTTAGCTATTGATTTATCTGCCTATAACACGATTGATTTATGTGGTACAGGAGGAGATGGAAAAGACACCTTCAATATTTCAACTTTGTCTTCGTTTGTAACTGCTGGCGCAGGAGTAAAAGTTGCAAAGCATGGAAATTACGGGGTTTCTTCATCGTGCGGTTCTTCTAATGTTCTAGAGTATTTGGGAATTCATTTTACCAATGAAAAAGATGCGTTGGAGAAGGCAATCGATCAAGCAGGAATTTGTTTTTTGCATGCACCGTTATTTCATCCAGCCATGAAAAATGTGGCACCCATTCGAAAAGAATTAGGTGTAAAAACATTTTTTAACATGCTTGGTCCAATGGTAAACCCTTCATTTCCCAAAAATCAAGTTGTGGGAGTTTTTAATTTGGAATTGGCAAGAATGTATGGCTATCTGTATCAGAATACAGATAAAAATTATGCAATTCTGCACGATTTAGCAGGATATGATGAAATATCGCTAACCAATAATACAAAAATGATTAGCAATAAAGAAGATAAAATTTTTGGCGCCAAAGACTTGGGGATTTCATCAATAAATCAATCCGATATTTACGGTGGAAAAACTGTTCCGGAAAGTGCCTTGATTTTTACCAATATTTTAGAAGGAAACGGAACGGAAGCACAAAATAATGTAGTTTGTGCAAATGCTGGATTAGCAATTTCGATTGCGAATGAGATTTCGCATCTAGACGGATTTGCATTGGCCAAAGAGGCATTATTGAATAAAAATGCCCTCAAATCTTTTAAAAAATTACAAGAATTAAGCCAGTAAAATTAGTTAACGATAACCTAACATTTTAGAATTGTAAAGTGAATATATTAGACAAAATTGTAATAGATAAGCGAGAGGAAGTAGCTGCCAAAAAAAAATGGTTAACTATAGATTTTTTATTGAAATCTCCTTTGTTTGAAAGAGAAATAGTTTCCTTGTCGAAAAATTTAGTAACAGGAAGTGGAATTATCGCTGAATTCAAACGAAGATCACCTTCAAAACAAGTAATCAACCAAACTAGCAATGTGATTGATGTTGTAAAAGGATATGAAATTGCAGGAGTTTCCGGGGTTTCTGTTTTAGGAGATACGAAGTATTTTGGAGGCGCTTTAGATGATTTATTGCAAGCAAGAAGTGCGATAACGACTCCAATTCTTCGCAAAGAATTTATTATTTCGACCTATCAAATTTTCGAAGCAAGAGCTTTTGGCGCCGATGCGATTCTGTTGATTGCCTCTATTTTGACAAAGAGTGAGATCAAGGCGTTTTCAAAATTAGCAAAAGAATTACAATTGGATGTGCTTTTAGAAATTCATAACGAAGATGAGTTGCAAAATTCTGATCTCACTTTCGTGGATATTGTTGGTGTTAATAATCGCAATTTGAAAACTTTTGAAGTTTCGTTGGATACAAGTAAAAGCTTGTCAAAACTGATTCCTGAAGATAAAGTGAAAATTTCAGAAAGTGGAATAAGTTCTATAGATGCAATTAAGGAATTAAAAAACTATGGTTTTCAAGGATTTTTAATTGGAGAAAATTTTATGAAAACAAATGATCCAGGTAATGCTGCCATTGATTTTTTGAAAAAACTATAATAGTCATTTTAAAATATAGGAACACATGAAACTAAAGGTTTGTGGGATGAAATTTCCGGAGAATATAGAAGCAGTAGCACAATTGCAACCGGATTATCTCGGATTTATATTTTATAAAAAATCACCACGTCATTTTAAAGGAAAAATGCCGGATTTACCCGTTGAGATAAAAAAAGTGGGTGTTTTTGTATACCCTAAATTGAATAAAATTTTGAATAAGGCTTTAAAGTATAATCTCGATGCGATTCAATTGCATGGAGATGAAGATGCCGTATTTTGTACAAAATTAAAACATGCGTTGCAAGATATTCAAGGTCAAGAAAGAGAAAATAATCCGGTAGAGATTATTAAGGTTTTTTCGGTTGGTGAATCTTTTGACTTTTCAGTTCTGAATGAATTTGAAGAGGTATGCGATTATTTTTTATTCGACACAAAAGGAAAGAAAAAAGGAGGTAATGGTGTTGTATTTGATTGGAAGTTATTGGAAAATTATCCAAGTAAAAAACCTTTTTTCTTAAGTGGAGGAATTGGGTTACAAGAAATCGAAAGTTTACATGAGTTCCTACAAAAAGATGTTTCGAAATTGTGTTATGCGCTCGATGTGAATAGTAAGTTTGAAACAAAACCAGGATGGAAGAATGTTGAGAATTTACAGGCATTTAAAAAAAATAGTATTGATTAAAAAGAAAAAATGAAAACAGATTATCACGCAAATAAGAAAGGATATTATGGTGATTTTGGCGGTTCTTTTGTGCCAGAAATGCTGTATCCAAACATGCTTGAATTGCAAGAACGATATCTAGATATCATGAACGAGCCTTCTTTTAAAAAGGAATTTAATTACTTGCTAAAAGATTATGTTGGTAGGCCTTCACCGCTATACTTCGCAAAACGTCTTTCCGAAAAATATAAAACTAAAATTTATCTGAAAAGAGAAGATTTGAACCATACCGGGGCGCATAAAATTAACAATACCATTGGTCAGATTTTAGTGGCAAAACGTTTAGGCAAAACAAGAATTATTGCAGAAACTGGAGCCGGACAACACGGCGTTGCAACAGCGACTGTTTGTGCCTTGGCAGGTATCGAATGTGTGGTGTATATGGGCGAAATTGATATTGCGCGTCAGGCACCAAATGTGGCCCGTATGAAAATGTTAGGAGCAACCGTTGTTCCTGCAACTTCTGGCAGTAAAACTTTGAAAGACGCCACTAATGAGGCGATTAGAGCATGGATAAATAACCCGGTCGATACTCATTATATTATAGGTTCTGTTGTTGGTTTTCATCCTTATCCTGATATGGTGGCGCGTTTTCAATCGGTGATTTCTGAAGAGATGAAATGGCAATTGAAAGAACACGAAGGAACTGAGAATCCGAATTACATCATTGCCTGTGTTGGTGGAGGAAGTAATGCTGCTGGTGCATTTTATCATTATCTCGATAATGAAAATGTCAGATTGATAGCAGTAGAAGCAGCCGGAAAAGGAATAGATTCAGGAGAATCTGCTGCAACAAGTATTCTCGGAAAAGTTGGAATTATTCATGGTAGTCGAACTTTGTTAATGCAAACTCCTGATGGTCAGATTACGGAGCCATATTCTATTTCAGCAGGCTTAGATTATCCTGGAGTTGGGCCACAACATGCTCATTTATATAAAACCAGAAGAGCAGAATTTTTAAATGCTACCGATGATGAAGCAATGCAAGCCGGTTTAGAATTGAGTAAATTAGAAGGAATTATTCCGGCAATTGAAACAGCACATGCTTTAGCAGTATTAAAAAAGAAAAAATTTAAAAAGGAGGATATTGTTGTCATTAATTTATCAGGTAGAGGCGACAAAGATTTAAGCACCTATATTGACTATTTTAATTTGAAATAATGAATAGAATTACTGAAAAATTACAAGAAGATAAAAAGTTATTATCTATTTATTTTACTGCGGGTTACCCAAAAATTAACGATACAGTTTCGATTATCGAAACGCTTGAAAAATCAGGTGTTGATATGATTGAAATCGGATTGCCTTTTTCTGATCCATTGGCAGATGGACCAACCATTCAAGAAAGCAGCACAAAAGCCTTGCATAATGGAATGACTTCTGAAGTTTTATTTTCACAGCTTAAAAATATCCGCGAAAGCGTAAAAATTCCCTTATTAATAATGGGATATTTTAATCCGATGTTGCAATATGGCATGGAGGCTTTTTGCAAGAAATGTGCTGAAATTGGAATTGACGGACTTATAATTCCAGATTTGCCTGTGGATGTATATCATGAGAATTATCAGAAAATTTTTGAAAAATACAATCTTATCAATGTGCTGTTAATTACGCCTCAAACTTCTATTGAACGTATTCGCTTTATCGACTCAATTTCTAACGGTTTTATTTACATGGTAAGTTCAGCGAGTACTACAGGTGCAAAAATTTCTTTTGGAGATGCGCAGTCATCTTATTTTGATCGGATTGCAAAAATGAATTTGAAAGTGCCACAAATTGTCGGTTTTGGCATATCAAATAAAGAAACTTTTCAAGCAGCAACTAAGCAAGCGAAAGGAGCAATTATTGGTTCTGCTTTTGTAAAATTTATAACTAATAATTCAATAGCTAAAATTCCTAAATTCATCCAAACGATTTTAAAGTAATTTTTTATTTAGGCACAAAATTGGTGTCTTCATGAGCGAAATTTTGTATATAATTTTATTATTTCACAAATAATTGTTCTTCAATTTACTAAATTTGGTAGCAATCTAGTTTTATGAAAAATAAAAAATTTTCTTTAAGCACCCGTATTTTCATTTCGATGATCTCTTTGGTAGTTGTTGCTTCTGTTATGATTGCTGCAATTACTGTTTTTCAGTATAACGAACAGGCCGATGATTATCATAGGGAGCGATTGGAGCGAAAGGAAGAGGCCATTAAATTGGCAATTAATTATGAGATGAAAAGAGATTCGATTCATCCATTAGAAACGATTTACCTTGTAAAAATTCTAGATAAAAAGCTCAATGAAATCGCTGATATTCATAACTTAGATATAAACATTTATGATCTCGATGGAAGTTTGATTCGAAGTTCACATGCACGATTTGATGCAGACACATTGGAAACGAAACTGTCAAAAGACATTTTAGACAAAATTGCAAGTGTACCACGGCATAGATTGGTTTTACCAAAAACTTCACCGGAAGGCAAAAAGTTTAAATCTTCTTATTCTTATATTCTTGACCATAAGTTTAAACCTATCGGAATCATTGGAATTCCATATTTACAAGATGATTCATTTCAAGAAGATGAATTGAAAGAATTTTTAGAGCGATTGTCTTTGGTCTATTTTATAATTTTGATAATTACAGTAATAACAGCCTATATGTTGTCAAAATATATTACAAAATCTATTGCATATGTTAGCAACAAAATGAAGCAAACTGGACTATTGAAGACCAATGAAAAAATTGTTTTAAAAGATGCTAGCTTAGAAATTTATAATCTGGTAAATTCATACAATAATATGATTGACCAGTTGGAGGAAAGTTTTGTCAAATTAGCTCAAATTGAGCGAAAACAGGCTTGGCGAGAAATGGCGAAACAAGTAGCTCACGAAATTAAAAATCCACTAACACCTATGCGATTGACAGTGCAAAGTTTCGAGCATCGATTTGATCCAAGCGATCCAAATATAAAAGAAAAATTGCATGATTTCAGTTCTTCCTTGATTCAACAAATTGATGTGATGAGTTCTATAGCATCGGCTTTTTCAAATTTTGCTGAAATGCCGATTGCCAAAAAAGAAGCGTTGAATGTCGTTGAGGAAGTAAAATTAGTGATTGATTTTTTCAATAAATCCTTTATTGTATACCATCCTGAAAAGAAAGAAATACTTGCGAAATTAGATAAGGTTCAATTAAATCGAATTCTTACAAATTTACTTACCAATGCAATTCAATCTTTAGATAATCAAGTAATTGCTAAAATTGAAGTGTGGATTTTTGATGGTAAAAATGAGGTTGTTTTGGTCGTAAAAGATAATGGTATAGGTATTTTAAAAGAAGATTTTAACAAGATTTTCGAACCAAAATTCACAACAAAATCTAGCGGAATGGGTCTCGGTTTGGCCATGGTTAAAAATATTGTCGAATCGTATAACGGTCAGATATCTTTTGAATCTACTCGTCATAAAGGGTCTACTTTTACCGTAACTTTGCCAAAAGAATAATTTTTAAATACATATAAAAAATGAATTACAATAATATACTAATCGAAGAGAATGGTAGTTTGGCAACGATTACAATCAACCGACCTAAAAAGCTAAATGCATTAAACAAAGAAACTATTAACGAATTACATAACGCTTTCGCGGAATTGGAAAACGACGAATCAATTCGAGTTATTCTCTTAACAGGTAGTGGTGATAAAGCTTTTGTAGCAGGTGCTGACATTTCTGAATTTTCTGATTTTGATGTTAAGGAAGGACAAGAATTATCGCGAAAAGGACAAGAAATTTTATTTGATTTTGTTGAAAATTTGTCAAAACCGGTTATCGCCGCTATAAATGGCTTTGCACTTGGTGGAGGTTTGGAGTTGGCAATGGCATGTCATTTTCGTGTAGCAAGTGATAATGCTAAAATGGGTTTACCAGAAGTTTCTTTAGGAGTGATTCCGGGATATGGAGGCACTCAACGCTTACCACAATTGGTCGGAAAAGGAAAAGCATTTGAAATGATCATGACTGCCGGCATGATTACTGCAGATGATGCAAAACAATCAGGTTTGGTAAATCACGTAGTGGGCTTGGAAGAATTGCTTCCTTTTTGTGAAAAATTAGGAGAACGAATTCTACGAAACTCTCCGTTGGCAATTTCGGCAGCAATTAAAGCGGTAAATGCAAATTTCAAAGATGGAATAAATGGTTTTGAAGAAGAAATAAAACAGTTTGGTAATTGCTTTGGTACCGAAGATTTTACTGAAGGCACAACCGCCTTTTTAGAAAAAAGAAAAGCAAACTTTTAAAAATTTCAGAAAACAACTTGTGAAACTTTATTTTAAAATATCAATACTTATTCTTTCATTTATTTTTTTAAAAGTAGATTATTTCTATGCGCAAGACCTTCTTAAAGATGATTTTATTGAATATAATCGGCTAACTGATTCTATTGTTAAGTATAGAGATGCTGATAATTTAAGATTATCAATTGATTTTGCTAAAAAGAGATTAGCTCTTGCTGAAAAATATAAAGATACTGTCAAAATTATCAAATCATTACACACTATAGGTAGAAATAGTCAGTTCATCGCGGAATCTAATCAATCTATAGAGTATTTTGAAAAGGAATTAGGCTTATTGCGAAAAATTGATCTGAATAAAAAAGAATATAAGAATCTTGCTAGTGATCATTATTCAGAAATAGAAGTATTGGCGCAGTTAGGTCAAAATTACTTTAGTACTGGTCAAATTGAGAAAGCCTTTATTTTTTATGATCGCTGTTTAGAAATAGCACATAATCAGAATTTAGAATTTTATAAAGCCGTTATGCCCACAATAATCGCCGATTTGCACTATTCAACGGGCAATTATAAAGAAGCTTTAGCAAAACATAAAGAGTCTTTTACTGCTTTGAAAAATGTACAAGATATCGATGAAGAGACCAGGGTTCTTAATATGGGAAATGTTTTATTAAGCATGAGTGACACATACGTAGAACTAGCTGAACTAGATTCAGCTCTTTGGGTTTTAGATAAAGCAGTAGAAGAGAAATTAGATACATTATACTCATTTAGAACTTGGTTTATAGGACAGAGGGGTAGAGTATATTTAAAAAAGAAGGAATTTGAGAGAGCACTTAATTATTTAACCGAAGCTGAAAAATTAGCTATTGCATATGATCCCGTTATTGGACCGGCTTATTATTCTTTAGACCTTGGGGAATGCTACCTGAATCTTAAAAAATATGAATTGGCAATAACTACGTTGGAAAATGGATTAGAAATCAAAAAACGAAAAACAGAAGAAATTAATTTGGTTGAAGACTATAAGTTACTGGCCAAAGTTTATAAAGAATCTGGAAACATAGAAAAATCAAATGAATATTATGAAAAGTATATTATCAACCAAGAAGCTGTCGAAAAAAGTAAGGATACGATATCATCAACATTTCATTCCCAACAATTAGCACATCTAGAAAAAGAAAAATCTTTTCAATCGAGCAGATTTTTATATGTTATTGTTGGTATTTCAGTGTTGGTCTTAAGTTTGTTTTTTGTCATATTATTTTTGATTAAGGAAAGGAAGAAGAATACCAAAAAATTTGAGAATTTATTGGCAAAAATGAATGTAGATAGTGAAGCTGAACTGCAGATTGTTGATACAAAAGATAGCGATTTAGAAGAAAAATCTTCTGCAGATATTAACGAAGAAATTACAAATCAAATACTTTATGGTTTGCAAAAGTTAAAAGAACAAGAGTTTTACCTAAAACAAGACTGTAATTCTTATAATGTGGCAAAAAAAATAAAAACCAACACTTCTTATTTATCTAAGGTTATAAATTCACACTTTCAGAAGAATTTCAATACCTATATCAATGATCTGCGAATTAATTATGCTATTGTTAGATTAAAGAATGATAGTAGGTTTCGTTCCTTTTCTATTCAATCCATTGCAGAAGAATTAGGCTATAAAAGTGCTGATTCTTTCACCAAATACTTCAAACAAGATACAGGTTTAAATCCTTCATTTTATATCAAACAGTTAAATTCAATAGACGTAAATAAAAATTAGTGAGAATAGTTTTTAAAATATCCATTCTAATATTTGGTTTAAGTATTTTAAACGGGACATTGGCTTATTCGCAAGAAAGTCAAGATTATCATAAAAAATACAATAGTCTCAATGATTCAATAATAAAATATGAAGATGATAATACAAGACTTGCAATTCTATTTGCCAAAAAACAATTGGTATTAGCAGAACAATCTAAAGATACCATACATCTTATTGAAGGTTTAAAAAAGTTAGGTAGGTTTTATCAGGGAATAGCAGAATTCAATAAGGCAATTGAGGTATCAAAAAGAGAGTTTCAATTATTAAAAAAAATTGATGTTAGCTCTCAAAAATATGCAAAAGTATTCGATCATACCTATGAAGTAGAGGCCATGCTAAAGATGGGCAGAAGTAATTTTTTTCTTGGTAATGTTAAAGAAGGTTTGAGTCTCTTCGATGAGGCAGCTGAAATTTCTAAAGAGAAAAATCTAGATAATTATTATAATTATATTATTCCTTTTTTAAAAGCTGAGTTGCTCACAGAGTTTGGAAATTATAATGACGCCTTGTTGATTTATAAGGAGTTATATAGTATTGTGCCAACTTTGAAAAACAAGAATGAGATTGAAAAAAAACATTCAAGATCAATTCTTTCTATTTTATTAAGTAGAAACTACCAAGTATTACAAGAAACTGACTCAGCATTATGGGCATTGAAAAGGGGTGAGAAGGAAAACCTACACAATATAGATGCATATTCAAAGTTGCTTTATCAAGCTCAATTTGGGGAGGTATATTTATCAAAAAAGGATTATAATAAGGCAATAGTTCATTTAAAGGAAGCTGAAAAAGTGGGATATGAATATGATTCTGTAATTGCTCCTGCAAATGTCAGTTTACCATTAGGCGAATGTTATTATGTCTTGGGAGATTATAATCAAGCTATCTCAACCCTAGAAAAAGGTATTAGAGTTAAAGAGTTAAGAGTTAAAGAAATTTTTCTTACCGATGATTATAGTTTATTGGCAAAAGTTTATAAAGAAGCTGGTAACCTAGAAAAGTCTAATGAATACTATGAAAAATATGTTATTAATAAAACAGCTTTGGAAAGGAGTAAAGATACTTTGACTACAGATTTTCATGATAAAGAGTTACACAATCTAAACAAAGAAAAGGCCTCACAAAAAAGTAAACTTCAGTATATCATTGGAAGCATTCTAGTTCTAGTTTTAGGGTTGTTTTTTGTTATTGGTTATTTGATTAAAGAAAAAAGACAAAATGCCAGTAAGTTTAAAAAATTACTTTATAAAATAAATATTGAAAGTGAAGAAAAATTAACAGTTATAGATACTAAAGACTCTTTGCTAGAAGAAAAATCATCTGCTGATGTCAGTGATGAAATTACAGAACAAATTTTAAACGGTCTTGAAAAATTAAAAGAGCAAGAATATTTTCTTAATGGAGATTGTAATTCTTATAATGTTGCTAAAAAGATTAAAACTAATACTTCCTATTTATCTAAAGTAATCAATGCCCAATTTGAAAAAAATTTCAATACTTATATAAATGATTTAAGAATAAATTATGCACTGATACAACTAAAAGAAAATAGTAGATTTAGATCTTTTTCTGTGCAATCTATAGCTGAGGAGTTAGGTTATAAAAGTGCAGATTCATTTACAAAGTACTTTAAATTAAGAACAGGTTTAAATCCTTCATTTTATATTAAACAGCTAGACTCCTTAGACTAAAAAACACTTATTATTATTTGATTTCTCCCTAAATTTATAAATATAGGGACACTACATTTTTTAAAATTACCATGTACTATATAATTAAGTAAAGCACACATATACAGCACTATGGGTGTATTTTCTTGTGCCCTATTTTTCTAAAACTGGGGTTGTAATCCTTGTTTTATGTCTTAATTCATTGGTTATTTGTTTCAGAAATCAAACTTAAAAACAAAACATATGAAAAAAACAAAAACATTTAAAACTGGAATGATTATTCTAATCTTGGTTTTGGTAGCTGTATCTATTAATGGATTTTTAGATGGCTATCAAGATGCCAAAGACAAATCAGGTGAAATTATAGAAGTTCTTGAAAAGAATTGTGATTGTGAAAAAATTGAACAGGTAGTTTACTCATCTGGTATCCAATTTGAAAAAGGTAGTATCTCTAAAGAAAGAGGAGAGTACCAATTGATAGATTGCAACTTTACATCTTTAGAACTAGAATCGGAAAGAATTCTTAAAATACTCGAAAAAAATGTAAAACATTTTAATGAGTTGGATCATTTAGAATTAGAGTTTATCATTAATGATGAAAGTCAAATTGTAGTCATTAAAAACGGAATTATTCAAAAATCAAAAACCTAAAAAATGATAATAGTAGTAATTGAAATAATCGTAAAAATAATAGAAATAGTAATTCTTTAAAAACTTAACGAATGGTTAATTATATATTCCTCTTATACGGATTTATACTAATCCTCTCCGCTATTGCAATTAAGAGAGATACTAACAAAAATGTAAAAATAGCTTTAACAGTAATAGTTGTATTACTCACATTAGGTTTAGTTTTTTACATCTTTAGAAAAGCACTTTTTTATTTTAACAATTAAAATCATAAACGATGAAAAAACAAAACATAAACGCATATAAATTGCCAATACTTGCCATCCTCTTATTTTCTTTGGATTGTTACAGTCAACAGACTGTTAGTCCGGAAATAAAACAAACTGTTATAAAAAATGGAGTGGGATTGGGAAGTGTCTTAGCCGTAACGCTATCCTGGGAAAGAAATAAATCTATTTTATGGGCTATTTTACATGGTTTATTTAGTTGGCTTTATGTAATTTATTATGCGGTTACCCGAGAATCAAATTAAAAAAATATACTAAACTTAAATTTATAAAATCATGAAAAAACAAATCTTAACAATGCTAACGCTTTTTACTTTGCTTATTACCTCAGTAAATGGCCAACAGACAAATACACCTCTAATTGACCGCGAAATATTTTTTGGCAATCCAGAAATAGCAGCTGGGCAATTAAGTCCTGATGGGCAATGGATCTCCTTTCTCAAAGAATATAATGGTATTATGAATATATGGGCCAAAAAATTTGATGAACCATTTGAAAAAGCAAAACCGTTAACCAACAACGAAAGACCAATTGGCGGTTATTTTTGGACTTATAATAGTAAAAATATCCTTTTTGTAAAAGATAATAAAGGAGATGAAAATTATAATGTTTTTGCTGTAAATCCTTTGGATGTTGCAGATAAAGAAACAG
The DNA here is from genome assembly GCA_965363545.1 of uncultured Flavobacteriaceae bacterium. GTDB lineage: Bacteria > Bacteroidota > Bacteroidia > Flavobacteriales > Flavobacteriaceae > Lutimonas. The sequence goes on from CBDTUD010000006.1 coordinate 24,200, forward strand.
GTGTTCCTGTTTCAAAAAATTTAAGCCCAATGAAAGATGTCAGGGTTCAAATCTATCAGGTAAGCAGGAAAGATCCGAATTTAATGTGGATTGGAATCAATGATCGTGATAAGGCATGGCATGATTTGTATAAGCTGAATATCAGCACAGGTAAGTTAGAGTTATTGTTTGAAAATACTAGTAGAATTACTGGCTGGAATTTTGATTGGAATGAAAAAGCCCGTTTGGCATATAGAACAAATGATAAAGGTTTTTCTGAAATTCTCCGCATTGATGGTGACAATCAGTTTACAAAAATATACGAAACCAATTTGCAAGAAAAAGCCTATGTAGCGGGTTGGAATAAGGATAATACCAAAACCTATTTGGTATCTAACAAAGGAGATGTAAATTTTACTACACTTTATTCGTTTGATCCGCAAACAGAAAAGATTGAAAAAATTGAAAGTGACCCGCAAAACAAAGTTGACTTTGGCGGAATGTTCATTGATGATAATACTCGTGAGGTTTTGTACACATCATATATTTATGATAAAAGAGAACGATTATGGAAAAACCACGAATGGGAAAAGATGTTCAAATACTTAGAAAAGAAATTTAAAGGTGAAGAAGTTGGTTTTGCAAGTTTTACCAAAGACTATAAGCAAATGTTGATTTCTGTTGGTGGTGACCAATCGGCCTACGAGACATATTATTTTAACTGGGATACCAAAGAATTAATTCATCAATATACACCTAGGCCCCGTTTAAAAGAAGTAGAGCAATATTTGGCCAATATGGAACCAATTTCTTATCATAGTAGTGATGGGTTAGAGATTCCTGGTTATTTAACAATTCCATCAGGTGTAGAAAAGAAAAATTTGCCTCTTGTTGTTTTAGTTCATGGAGGGCCAAAAGGACCAAGAGATACTTGGGGATATGATCCTTATGCACAAATGTTAGCCAATAGAGGTTATGCGGTTTTACAACCAAATTTTCGAGCAAGTGGAGGCTATGGTAAATCCTTTTTAAATGCAGGAGATAAAGAATGGGGCAAAAAAATGCAGGACGATATTACTTGGGGAGTAAAGCATTTTATTGCAGAAGGTATTGCAGATAAAGACAGAGTGGCTATTATGGGCGGTAGTTATGGTGGTTATGCCACTTTAGCGGGCTTGGCTTTCACCCCAAAGGTTTATGCTTGTGGTGTTGATATTGTTGGGCCAAGCAACTTATTTACCTTGTTAGAATCTATTCCAGCATACTGGGAGTCTGCCAGAAAAAGCCTTTACGAGATGACTGGCGACCCTGAAACTGAGGAAGGGAAAAAATTGATAACGGAAGCTAGTCCATTTTTTAGTGCTGATAAAATTACCAAGCCCTTATTGATTATTCAAGGAGCAAATGATCCAAGAGTAAAACAAGCAGAAAGCGATCAAATTGTAGTTTCTATGCGTGATTCTGGTAAAGATGTTGAATATATCTTGGCGGATGATGAAGGTCATGGGTTTGCAAAACCCAATAATAATATGGCAATGTGGGTATCCATAGAGAAATTTTTGGCTAAGCATTTAGGTGGTCGATATCAAAAAGATATGTCAGAGGATGTGGCTAAACGTCTTGAAGAAATTACACAAGATGTTTCTAAAGTCGTTTATAATAAAACCGAGAAAGTTAAAGTGGCATCTGCTTTACCTGAGTTAAGTGATGATTTAGTAGCATCAATAAACCAATATGACATATCTATTGAAGTGCAAGGTCAGAACATACCAATGCAATTAACACGTGAAATCAAAAAAGATGGCTCGCAATGGATAATAAAAGATGCTTCAACATCCGCCATGGGTAATAGTGAAGATATTATTTATTTAGAAAATATGAGAGCTGTTAAAAGACTTATTACACAAGGAGGTCAAACTGTTGAAATAAATTATACTAAAGATAATATTTCATTAACAATGATGGGTAAAACTAAAGATATTCCATACGAAGGAGCATATTTAACAAATGGAGCAGGATATGATTTCTTAGTAGCTCGTTTGCCGTTAGCCGATGGATATGAAAGCTCTTTTTATACCTTTGATGTAATGTCGCAAAAATTAAATACGATGAATTTAGCTGTAATGGGAAAAGAAAATAATCAATGGAAAGTAAAAATTTCTAACGCAGAAAATGATAAAGAATTGACCACAATGTTAATTGATACCGATAAAAAAATGGCAACTAAAATTGAACAAGTAGTGCCTGCAATGGGTAATGCAAAAATAACCACAATTCTAAAATAGAATTAAAATGGATAATGCATAGATTATAAATAGTTTAATGAAATTTTCAAAAAGTGGGATAACTATTGCTTATTCCATTTTTTTTTGATGCTAAAAATAGCATTTCAAATAGTATTTTGAAGCAGAAAGTTTTGAAGAAGATATCTTGTAGTTTTTAGATAAGTGAAGGATTAATTTTTAGGATTTACCATCCCATTCCGAATAAAATTGCTGTAGATATTTTTCCATAAATAAATGTCTTTCGGCAGCGATTTGTTGTCCGGTTTTTGTGTTCATCTGATCTTTTAGAAGCAATAATTTTTCATAGAAATGATTGATGGTTGGCGCTGTACTATTCTTGTAAGTATTCTTATCCTGATTGAGTTTCGGAGCAATTTCAGGATTGTGCATTGCCCGATTTTTGAATCCGCCATAGTTAAATGCTCTGGCAATACCGATGGCGCCAATAGCATCAAGTCGGTCGGCATCTTGCACTACTTTCAGTTCATTTGAGGTAAAAGTTTTAACCGTTTTGTCTAGACTGTTTTTATAGGAAATATGGTTAATGATCTTTTCTATGTGTGCAATAATACTCTCCTTAACGGAAAGGCTTTCGAGAAATGCACGTGCTTTTTTTGGACCGACTGTTTCGTCTCCATCATAAAATTTAGCATCTGCGATATCGTGTAATAAAGCTGCAAGTTGCACAACAAACAAATCGACTTCTTCATTTTTGGCTATGAGCAGTGTATTTTTATAAACCCTTTCTATATGAAACCAATCGTGACCACCTTCCGCGAAAGCGAGAGTTTCTTTAACAAATTGAATCGTTTTATCAATTATTTCTTCTTTATTCATCTATGCAAAATAAAAAAACCTCTGCAAAAACAGAGGTTAATGATACTATTTTTTTGAAAAATTCTAACAAAATTCTTCGTAAGCACCAATTAAATTGGCAGCTATCATTTCAGCGGATCTTCCTTCAATATGGTGACGCTCAAGCATGTGTACTAACTGACCATCTTTGAACAATGCAATTGATGGTGAAGATGGAGGAAATGGAATCATTTTCTCTCTAGCTGTCGAAGTGGCTTCCACATCAACACCGGCAAAAACCGTTGTTAAATTTTTTGGTGTTTTGTCAAATGCCAAAGACGCAACAACACCCGGGCGAGCTGTTCCGGCTGCACATCCACAAACGGAATTCACAACAACCAAAGTCGTTCCTTCTTTTTTAATGGCATTTTCAACCTCTTGTGCAGTATGTAATTCGTTAAAGCCAGCGTTTACTAATTCTTGACGCATTGGTTTTACTAATTCTTCTGGATACATATTTTTAATTTTTTTAGTTTAAATAAGATTGCAAATATACGGAATGCTTCACAAAGAAATTCGTTAAAAAATCGATAAAAAAACGACTGTTTCTTGAAATCTATTCATTAAAATCGATAAAATTTTGAAAATATTAAGAGTTAAAACATCGGTATTATTGACTATACCTTTATATTTGCAGCTTATTTTAATTTTTTTATGGCAAATTTTACAAAATGGCTTGGTGCCGGATTAGGATGGACTTTTGGCGGTCCGATTGGAGCAATTTTAGGTTTCGTTTTCGGAAGTTTTATGGATGATTTTAAAGAAGTTGATTTTGATGAATATCGTCAAAAAGTTGGTTCGGCAAAAGATACAAATTCGGGAGATTTCGAAATAAGCCTATTAGTTTTGGCTGCAATTGTAATTAAATCGGACGGAAATATTGATAAAAGAGAATTAGATTTTGTTCGTTCTACTTTTATTAGTATGTACGGAGCTGAGCGTGCAAACCGTGCATTTAAGTTATTTAAAGGTATTATCGCAGATAAGAATATTTCAACACGCCAGGTGTGTTTGCAAATCAACCAGCACATGAATCATGCAGCTCGACTGCAATTATTACACTTTTTATTTGGTGTTGCAAAATCAGATGGGAATGTGACAGAAGTGGAAATGCAAAAAATAAATACCATTGCTGGTTATTTAAATATTAGTTCTTATGATTTCTCCTCGATTAAAGCGATGTTTTATGATGAGGTGGATGGAAGTTATAAAATATTGGAAATTGATAAATCAGTTTCTAACGATGAAGTGAAAGCAGCTTATCGTCGAATGGTGAAAAAATACCACCCGGATAAACTTCGTAATTTAGGTCCGGAACATGTTAAAGGTGCTGAAGAAAAATTCCGCCAAGTTCAAAAAGCATATGAACATATTCAAAAGGAAAGGGGAATGTAATTCAAGTCAACTTATTTACTTACCAAAGTGTCAAATAATAAATCTATAATTTAATGTAGGATAATCATGCGAAAAGAAGGGTTGATTTTATATTTCGAAAATTGAATGCAGATATACGATTTTAACACGAAAAACGTTAATTGGTAAGATATCAAAATATATCTCTTTTGATTTTTGACCAAAGCCAAACTATTATGAAATATTTTAAACCTTTTTTATTCTTTTTAATTACAAGCATAGCCTTGCTAACTTCCTGTAATTCAAGCAAAAAAATGCTAGAATCTGGAAATTATTACCAAGCAGTAATGCAATCGGTAGAAAAGCTGCAAAGCAGTCCGGATAATAAAAAAGCACGAGAAGTTCTTGTGCAAGCATATCCGTTAGCAGTGGATGATTTTCTAGATAAAATTCGAAATACAAGGGCAGTTCAATCTGAATTTTCAAATTCACATGCTGTTGCAATGTATGATAATATCAATAGAATGTATGAGAAAATTCAGCAATCTCCTGCAGCAAAAAGCATTATTAATAATCCGAAAAAGTATTATAAAGAAGTAGCTAAATTGAAATCATTAGCCGCAGAAGAACAATACCAAGCTGGTATGACTGAATTTGAACAAGGAAATAGAGAAAGTTACAAACGTGCCTATTTTTATTTTTTAGATGCGAATAAATACGTTGAGAATTATAAAGATGTTGCATCATTATTGGAAGAGTCTTTTAATCTTTCCATATTAAAAGTTATCACCGATTTAAAACCGGTACAATCTCGAATGTACGATTTGAGTGCTGATGTTTTTTATAACGAGGTAGAAAAAACTTTTCGACAAATTGAGCAAAATGAATTCATTCGATTTATTACTTTGGAAGAGGCAGAAAAAATGAATATAAAGAATCCTGACCATTTATTGCAAATCAATTTTGATGATTTTATTGTTGGAGAAACTCACACGAAAGAGCGTGTTGAAAAAATGAAAAGCGATACTGTAAAAGTTGGAGAAATTAAATTGGATAGAGGAGGTAAAAAAGATGTTTATGATGTGGTTTTTGCAGAAGTTTCTATCAATAGAATGGAAGTCATTTCTAAAGGAATAATTCATTTAAATGTTACAGAACCTAATTTTGGAAATAAAGCATTGTTAAACGAAGATTTTTCAGGACAATATGTTTGGTTTAACGAATGGGGAACTTATAATGGAGATAAGCGAGCTTTAACAAATGAGCAATTTGCAATTTGCAAACAAAAAAATATTCCTCCAATTCCACCACAACAAATGTTTGTGGAATTTACAAAACCAATCCATGCAAATTTAAGCAATCGATTACGTAATTTTTATAAAGGTTATTAGTGTAGTTTTTAAAAATTCGTATAAAAAAGCCCGATAATTAGTAATTATCGAGCTTTTTTTTCTATTCTGTTTTCCCTTCCAAATCTAACAAAAAGGCATATATCAAAGCGGTTCGCTTATAGCGTTCGAACCTTCCGGAAGCTCCACCATGGCCAGTGTCCATATTGGTGTCTAATAATAAAAGATTATCATCTGTTTTTACATCTCTTAGTTTGGCAACCCATTTTGCAGGTTCCCAATACTGTACTTGGCTATCCCAATATCCGGTTGTAACTAAAATATTTGGATATGGTTTTGCTTCTACATTGTCATAAGGAGAATACGATTTCATATAGTCGTAATATTCTTTTTCTTTCGGATTTCCCCACTCATCAAATTCAAAAGTAGTAAGAGGTATGGTTTCATCGAGCATGGTAGAAACAACATCTACAAAAGGTACTGCGGCAACAATACCATGCCATAATTCAGGTTTCATATTTGCTACTGCTCCCATTAATAATCCACCAGCAGATCCGCCATAAGCGTATAAATGTTTATTCGAAGTATAGCCCTCTTTCACTAAAAACTCTCCGGCATTTATAAAATCGGTAAAGGTGTTTTTCTTTTTTAACAGTTTACCGTTTTCATACCAATCTCTTCCCATTTCTTGTCCGCCACGAATATGAGCAATCGCATAGACAAAACCTCGGTCTAATAAACTCAAATTACTAGAGCTAAATGTAGCCTCCATACTATAGCCATAAGAGCCATAAGCATAAAGCAATAATGGATTTTCACCATTTTTAGTTATACCTTTTTTATATACGACGGAAATCGGAATTTTTGTGCCATCGTTAGCTGTAGCAAAAATTCTTTCAGAAGTGTAATTGTCTGGAGAAAAATTGCCTCCCACAACTTCTTCTTGTTTTAATAAAACCTTTTCCTTTGTATCCATATTGTAATCATAGGTACTGTTTGGAGTAGTCAACGAAGTATAGCCATAACGCAAAATGTTAGTATCAAAATCTAAATTTGAAGTGGTATAAGCTAAATAAGTTGGATCTTGAAACTCTATATAATAAGGTTCTCCGTTCCATTTTTGAATTCGAATAGCAGTCAAACCATTAATTCTTTGCGTAACTACTAAATAATCTTTAAACAAATCGAAATCTTGTAAATAATTGGTTTCGCTATGCGGAATTACATCCGTCCAGTTTTCTTTGGTAGTTGCTTTGATAGGAGTTTTAACTAGACGAAAATTTTTGGCTTGGAGATTTGTTCGAATGTAAAAGTGGTCACCATAATGATCGACACTATATTCTAAATTGCTTTCTCGCGGCTGAATAATTTTCCAAGTGCCGTTTGGTGTATTCGCGTCGAGATATCTATATTCTGAAGATAGGGTTTGATCACTAACAATCATCAAATAGGCATTTGATTTTGTCTTGAAAACTCCGGAATTAAATGTGTTATCTTTTTCCTCAAAAACTAAAATATCATCCGATTGATCGGTACCTAGAACATGTTTAAATATTTTATCTTGACGCAAGGTTTCTGGGTCTTTTTGTTCATAAAAAATAGTTTTATTATCATTTGCCCATGTTGCACTACCACCTGTTATGTCTAGTTTATCAGATAATAACTCCCCGGTTTCTAAATTTTTAAAATAGAGGGTATATTGTCTTCTTGAAATGGTGTCAATTCCGTACGCTAAAATTTTATTATCTAAACTAACAGATCTGCTTCCCATACCAAAATAGGCAAATCCTTTTGCCATTTTTGGTCCATCGAGCATGATTTCTTCTGTTGCATTTTCGTCTAAATTTTTTCGGCAAAACAAACCGTAATCAGAACCTTCTTCATAGCGTGTATAATAACTATAGCCATTATCTTTTACAGGTACAGATTGATCATCTTTTTTTATTCGTCCGACTATTTCTGCATATAAATTTTTTTGCAAGCCTTTTGTATGGGCCATTACTGTATCCAAGTAGGTATTTTCAGCGTGCAAATAACCGAGAACATCTGTAGTTTGCGCATCGGGAGTTTTTGAGTTTTTTTGCTCATCGCTCAAGCGCATCCAAAAATAATCGTCAACTCTAGTATCTCCGTGGTTGTTTAATTCTTTGGAAACTTTTTTTGCTATAGGAGCTTTTACTGTAGGTCTTGTAGATTTTTCTTGACTATTTTTACAAGCGGTCAAAAACAAAAAGGGAATAATAAGAAAATAAATTGCTTTGTTCATAGGTAAGTTATTGAATAGTTTTGGTAAAATTTACTCAAAGATAAAATAAAAAAAGCAATATTAATTCCTATATGTGATTACTATTTTATCGGGTTCAACTTGAAACCACTTCAAATGAAACAAAAAAAACCGTCTGAATTAGACGGCCTTTAAACACTATTTGTAGAAACTATTAGATGAAGTTTCCTTTTTCGTCGAGTTTTACTTTCATTCGTTTGTCTCCATTTTCAAGTGTAAGTTTGTATTTTTTACTGGCACCAGATTGGTCATTATAATGCACTAAATATACATCTTTAGCAATAGCCCATCCAGGGAATCTTTTAGCAACCGCTTTTGACACATCTTTTGGTAAAGCAATATCTTGAAACTTTTCGATGGTTCGAATTATATTTCCATCTTTATCATAAGCTGCAAGAATTCTACCTTCTGGGATGAAGAAAGAAACTTCATAAGTATCATAATCATCTTGATACAATTCAGAATTTTTCAAATCGTAAGTAGCAACTTTATCTTGCAATAATTGAACAGGAACAGATTCTACATTCCGACTCACATCATTTAAATATTTATAGTTAGTAGCCACAACAATAACTTCATCCAGTTGTTCTTCTGTAACTACTTGGGCATACATTTGGGTGGTTAATCCAAGAACTAAAAAACCAAGAAGTAGTTTTTTCATAATAGTAGATTTAAGTAATTAATTTTAGTTTCAAATTCACAGTATTTAGTTAGTCTGTTGAAATTAAATCTTAAACAAATAAATAGCAATGATTTTCGTTACGCTAGAAAATGATACTTATCAGTTGCTACTTTTATTAAAAAAATGTTAAATACCTAAATAATAGGAGCTAAAATGGCCAGAAAAAGAAGTTTATTTAATAATAAAAGATAATTTCAATTCATTATTGTTGAAAGTAACTGATTAAACTTTTGTCAAAGTAAAAGTGTAAAAATATCAGTCGAACTAGGTCATTTCCATATTTTTCATTGAAAGAGTGATCAATCAATAGTTGTGTCTCATTAGACTTTTTTGTAGCAGAGTATACATTTTTTATAGCAGGTTGTAAAATAGCAACTACCAAACCATTCATAAAGATCCAAACTTTTTCAGTTTCGTAACTACTGATCATTGCAAAATTAGTATCTCTCAATTTACCGATGATTCCATAATCAATTTTCCATAGAAATGGACTTGTTTGTTGGAAGGTTGATTGAAGACCTTGCATTATTGCTAATTTTTGATTTTCATAATTTACAGAATCAATTTTTTTCATTATTTCTTCTATAGGTGGATTTACCAATAAAATAAATCTGCTAATCGTATCGAAATGCTGTTTAATAATTCCGGTTGCATTTTCTTCCCACCAAACTATTTTTTCAGAATCTATTCCTACACCTACTTCCGATAAAAAACTTTCTTTGTAATGCTCGCCTTGGGTAAACATGTCGAGCTCCCAGTTATAATTTGCGGGATCACATTGCACGTCGGTTTGCAAAACCCAATTAACTTCATCTGTATCGCTAATAGGCCCACCAATGTATTGACCAAAAAAAGCGGTTAATGCGAACCTTCCAATATCTTCAAAAACTTCCCCAATGTGATGTTCCGTTCTTTTTGCTTTTCTTTCTTTTAATTTTAAGCTTTTAATTATAGGATAATTCAGTTCAAATTTATTTTTATTGAAATTTGGTTGAAAAATTGCAATAGAATCGTAACTTTTTTGTTCTTGCCCTGTTAGAAATGAAAAGGTTAATATTAGTGTGCAGAATAGAAGTGTTTTTTTATCGATTGCTTTCATTGGGAGTTGTTTTAATAGTTAAATCAAAATATTGCTAACAATCGAATCCGCCGAGAGATTCATTCTAAATAAATTTTTCTAAATCGGTGGGACCTTCTAAAATAGTTTTTACCATTTCAAAAGAGCCATCTTCATTTTTATGTTCATACCATTTAATCAATGCTATTTTTAAATCAACAATTTCAATGCCAATAATACTATGTGGATGCACACAGCTACCATCATTAAAATGAGGAATTTCTCCAGGATCTGGAAAACGTGGGCGATGTGTATGTCCACAGATTACCATTTGATTGCTGTTTTTCAGAATCCATTTATTGATATTTTTTTCAACTCTAATCAGATTAGTATAATTTTTCGCTGGACTCGTTGGATCACTAATATTAAACCAGTCTTGCATATATTTCCAGAAATAGCGCACAAAAAAACGATTAAATTTCCAGTGGTTATAATTCATATAATCCGCTTGATGCCCATGCATTACAAATATATTTTTATCAGTATTTTCAATTTCAAGCAGCAAACTTTCCTGGTATTTTAAATCGAATAGTTCTGTTTTGGCGGCAATATTTTTTGGTATAAAAAATGTTCGCATGATTTGTTCTACAATTATAGGATCGCGAAACTCCATATCATGATTACCCCAAAGTAAGTATAATCTGTTTCGTTTTCTATATAATTTAAGTAAATCAAAAGTTTTTTGATGCGCTTTATAAATTGGTTCGAATGATTTGTTTTCCCATAGCTCTATGCCATCGCCGAGTTCGATATAGGTAAATTCTTTTTTAAAATAAGCCTTTAAAGCATAATTATAGATTTTTAAATTATGAGCAAAATCATCTGCATAACTATTATCTCCTTTATGCAAATCGCTAAAGAAAATAATTTTAGAATCTTTGTTTATCCTAATTTTTTCGGCATTTTTATATGCTCTACTAATGGTATTGTTTACTATTCCCAAGGATACATTTTAAAAAAGTCTAAAATAATTAAAATAAAGTATCCAATAGCAAAAAATTTTAAAACTGATTAATACTTGTGTAACTTTGCAACATGCTAGAAAACAAAAACGAAACCCGATCTTCTCTATCCGATTTAGGAGAATTCAAATTAATCGAACATTTAACAAAAGATGCTACGCAAAAACATAAATCTACTATAAAAGGAGTTGGCGATGATTGCGCCGTTTTAGAATATAAAAACAAGCAAATACTGGTAACTACCGATCTACTTATAGAAGGTGTGCATTTTGATTTGAGCTATATGCCGTTAAAACATTTGGGTTATAAGGCTGTAATGGTCAATTTATCAGATGTTTATGCCATGAATGGTATGGCAAAGCAGATTACAGTTTCTATTGCTGTTTCCAATAGATTTCCTTTGGAAGCTTTAGAAGAATTGTATGCCGGAATTCATTTGGCTTGTAAAATGTACGATATTGATTTGATTGGTGGTGATACAACATCCTCTACTAAAGGCATGTTAATTAGTATTACCGCAATTGGTGAAGCAGATAAAAAAGACGTCGTGTATCGAAATGGTGCTAAGCCAAATGATTTATTGGTTGTTTCAGGTGATTTGGGTGCAGCATATTTGGGCTTGCAAGTTCTAGAACGAGAAAAGCAGGTTTTTCAGGTAAACCAAAATGCGCAACCTGAATTAGATAATTATACGTATTTGGTAGAGCGGCAATTAAAACCCGAAGCGAGAAAAGATATTGTAAAATTACTGAAAGAATTAGAGGTAAAACCGACTTCAATGATTGATATTTCTGATGGTTTGTCTTCTGAAATTTTGCATATCTGTTCGCAATCTAAAGTTGGGTGTAATTTATACGAAGAAAAAATCCCACTAGATCAACAAGTCATTTCCACTTGTGAAGAGTTTAATTTAGACAGTACAACAATCGCTTTAAGTGGTGGTGAAGATTACGAATTATTGTTTACCGTTTCTCAAGAAGATTATCCGAAAATTAAAGGAAATCCGCACCTCACAGTTATCGGTCATATCACCGAAGAATCAGAAGGAAAAAACTTAATCACCAGAGCCAATCAAAAAATTGAAATTATTGCCCAGGGTTGGAATGCCATGAATGAGGAATAAATTATTCGTTTTCGTCGTTATTCTCCGTTTCTTTGATTTTACCATCGTAGCTAATGCTATTTCTACCGCTGCTTGATACCATTAAAGATGCATTCCCATTTTTAAAAACAGTCAAATTAATAGTAAAAGACTCTGAACCATTTCTCGCGTTAAAACGAATCAATGTTTTTTGCTTTTTATCATTAAAATCGACTTTATAATCGTTTACTTCCCCAGAAAATTCGATGCCACCCTTGCCCATCAAATTGGGAGTTTGCACAACCCCGAAATACGGCAAAAAAACATCAGCAGTTTCGTTTTCTATTTTTAAATAGTTAGGGTTACTCATCATATTAATTCTACCTCCTTTTTGAGAATTCGCCCAATCTGCGACAAAAGTAAAAGTACCCGAATCAATCAGAGCTTTAGTTTTCGCTAATTCTTCTTGTTCAGCTTTCGCCTTCATGGCTTTTTTTTCTTCTTTTGTTTGGGCAAATATTCCGTTAGAAATCACCAAAATCATAATAAAAAAGAAAATATTTTTCATAATTAAAATATTTCGGTTAAAATAAATAGTTCAGCGTGCAAATAGTATTAGAAATTCTTTTAAGAACATAATTTAGTGAAATTCTGTAAAGTCATTATTAAGTCTGATTTATTTTCAATATGACTCATATGACCATCAGGAAATTCAACTTTTACCACTTTCGTGGATTGAGTTTGCGCAATTAAGCTATCATAATCTAATGCCGGATCTTGTTTGCCAATAACCATTAAAAGCGGATAATTAGCAGACTTTAAAATCGAAGTATGATCTTTTCTAATTTTCATTCCTTCCAAAGCCGCAATGATTCCTTGTTGTGATAATGCTTGTGCTTCTTGTGTAATTTCCTTTATTTCTTTTGGGAATTTTGAACGGTTTGCTTCTGCGAATAAATTCGGAATTGCCAATTTCACAAAGGTTTTCGGACTCTTTTTTACGGCGGCAATTGCTCTGTCTCGATTGGCTTTTTTTTCTTCCGGATCTGCCATTGCTGTAGAATTCATCAAACACAAGCCTTTCATGGTATGCGGATATAATTCCGAGAAAGCGAGACCAATATAACCGCCCATGCTATGCCCGATAAAAGTGTATTTTCTTAATCTTAAGCTATTTAGAATAAATTTAACCATTTTGGCTTGTTCTTCCATGGTGTGCACATAACCTAAATTTCCTGTTTTTCCATGTCCCAAAAGATCGATGCAAATCACTTTGTATTTTTGTGCTAGAATAGGAGCGATTTTTTGCCACATTGAACTATTTTCTAAAAAACCATGTAATAAAATGACGGCTTTTCCGCTTCCTTGTGATGTATAATGAACTGGTATATTTTTGTATTCTAAAATCGGCATATTTTGATTTAAATTAAGTTGGGGAAGAAATATAATCTTCTCTTCCCCAAAAATTAAGTATCCTTATTATGTAATTCAATATAAAATGAAAGATTATTTTTTCATATAATTTTCAATCTCTTCGACAGTAATAGGAATGTTTTTCATCAAATTTATAGGGTCTCCTTTTTCTTGAATTACATAATCATCTTCAATTCGGATACCTAAATTTTCTTTCGGAATATAAATTCCAGGTTCTACAGTGAACACCATATTAGCTTCCATTGGTTTATTTAACAAACCATAATCATGTGTGTCTAAGCCCATATGATGTGAAGTGCCATGCATGAAATATTTTTTATAAGCCGGCCATTTTGGGTCTTCATTTTTCACATCTTTATCGGTCAATAAGCCTAAGCCAACCAATTCTTTGGTCATTAATTTACCAACTTCTATATGATATTCTGCCCAAAGTGTTCCTGGTTTCAGCATTTTAGCAGCAGCATCTTTAACTCGTAAAACAGCATTGTACACATCTTTTTGTCTTGGCGAAAATTTACCTGAAACTGGTACACATCGCGTCATGTCGCTAGAATAGTTTGCGTAATTTGCGCCGACATCCATTAAAATAACTTCTCCTGATTTACAAATTTGGTTATTCTCAATATAGTGTAAAACACAAGCGTTATACCCTGAACCAATTATCGGTGTATACGCAAAACCATCAGAGCGATTTCGAATGAATTCATGAATAAATTCGGCCTCAATTTCATATTCAGCAACGTCTGGTTTTACAAATTTTAAAACTCTTTTAAATCCTTTTTCGGTAATGTCGCAGGCGTGTTTAATCAATGCAATTTCTTCAGGTTCTTTAATAGATCGAAGATATTGCAAGATTGGCTGGCTTCTTAAATAGGTGTGTGCAGGATATTTTTCTTGCAGTTTTTTAATAAAACGAGCTTCACGTGTTTGAGTGTCAATGGCTGCGCGGTAATGCTCATTGGTATTTAAATAAACATTTTCTGCTAAAGTCATTAATTCAAATAAAACTTTATCTAATTCTTGTAACCAAAAAACAGTTTTAATTCCCGAGGTTTTAAGCGCTTTTTCTTTGGTGAGTTTTTCTCCTTCCCAAACAGCAATATGATCGTTCGTTTCTTTTAAAAAGAGAATTTCGCGGTATTCCGGTTTTACCGAATCCGGAAAAATTACCAAAACACTTTCTTCTTGGTCTACGCCCGATAAGTAAAAAATATCACGATGTTGCGCAAAAGGCAAAGTGCTGTCAGCACTTACCGGATAGATATCATTGGAGTTAAAAATTGCCATAGAATTTGGTTTCATCGCTTTGGCAAATTTTTTACGATTTTTTATAAATAGATTTTTGTCAATTGGTAAGTATTTCATGATAAATTTTTATTTAATGATGTGCTAACAAATTTAAGCAATTGTTTACAAAACCGCTTTATAATGAGCTGAAAGTTTGCTATCGAAATTATATAACCTTTTAAAAATATGTATATTTATACAAATTATTTTTCATGAAGAATTTACTTACTTTTTGCTTATGTGTTTTAGTTTTTACAAATGTTCAAGCACAGGAAACCTTGGTTCAAAATGTTGCATTTACCTCTATCGGACCTTCAATTATGAGCGGTCGGGTTACTGATTTGGATGTAAACCCTAATAACCCAACCGAGTTTTATGTGGCTTACGCTTCTGGCGGATTATGGCACACGAATAATAACGGAACTTCTTTTACCCCGATACTCGATAATGCACCATCGCAAAATATTGGAGATATTGCTGTAGACTGGAAAAATGGAACGATTTGGGTGGGAACCGGAGAAAGTAATTCTTCAAGATCTTCTTATGCCGGAATCGGAATGTTAAAATCAGAAGATAAAGGTAAAACCTGGCAAGATATGGGCTTGCATGATTCACACCATATCGGTGGCATTATTATCAATCCGGATAATCCTCAGGAGTTAATTGTTGGTGTAATCGGACATTTATATACCAAAAACGAAGAGCGAGGAATTTTCAAAACAAAAGATGGCGGAAAAACTTGGCAAAAAACACTATTTATTAATGACGGTACCGGAATTATTGATATAAGTATGGTGCCAGAAAATTTTAATATTATATACGCTTCTGCCTGGGAAAGAGAAAGAAAAGCATGGAATTTTGAAGGTAGTGGAGAAAACTCCGCTATTTACAAAAGTATAGACGGTGGTGATTCTTGGGAGAAAATAAGTACCGAAAAAAGCGGATTCCCAACCGGAAAAGGAGTCGGTCGAATTGGTGTTGCAGCTTTCGATGATAACACGGTTTATGCTGTTGTCGATAATCAATTGCACAGAGAAAAAGAACCAAAAGAGGCAACAGAAGATTTGAAAAGTGAAGATTTTGAAAAAATGGATAAAGCCACTTTTTTAAAACTGGAAGATAAAAAGTTGGACTCCTATTTAAAAGATCAAAATTTTCCTAAAAAATATACTTCAGTTTCCTTAAAAAAGAAGATCGAAACCAATGAAATTAAACTTATAGATATTGCCAAATATACCAAAAATGCCAATGATGATTTGTTTGATACACCGGTAATTGGTGCACAAGTTTATCGCAGTGATGATGGTGGAAGAACTTGGCAAAAAACGCATAAAAACTATATTGACGATTTGTATTATTCCTATGGATATTATTTCGGAAAAGTACATGTAAATCCTAAAAATAAAGAGAAAATTTATATTTATGGAGTTCCGATTTTAAGCTCCGATGATGGTGGAAAAACTTTTTCTTCCATCGGAAAAGATAATGTTCATGCCGATCATCATGCTCTTTGGATCAATCCAAATGCGAGTGGTCATCTAATCAACGGAAACGATGGTGGCGTGAATATTACTTATGACGATGGCAAAAGTTGGATCAAAAATAACCATCCCGATGTGGGACAATTTTATAGCGTAAATGTAGATAATTCAAAGCCATATAAAGTATATGGTGGTTTGCAAGATAATGGCGTCTGGGTCGGACCAAGTACCTATAGTTCATCAGTTTCTTGGCATCAAAATGGTACATATCCATACCAAAGTATGATGGGTGGCGATGGTATGCAAGTTGAAATCGATAATAGAAATGACAGTATTGTGTATACCGGATTTCAGTTTGGATATTATTACCGAATTAATACCATAACTGACACTTCAGAATCTATTCTGCCAAAGCATGAAATTGGCGAATCTCCGTTCCGTTTTAACTGGCAAACACCAATCGAATTGTCGGTTCATAATCAGGATATTTTATATTTAGGCAGTAATAAATTGCATCGTTCTATGCATCGCGGTGATGATTTTGTTGCGATTTCTGGTGATTTAACCAAAGGCGCGAAAAAAGGAAATGTACCTTTCGGGACATTATCAAGTATTAGTGAGAGTCCGTTGCAGTTTGGTGTAATTTATACCGGTAGCGATGATGGCTTGGTGTATGTAACCAAAGATGGTGGCGTGAATTGGACGAACATTTCATCGACTTTTCCGCAAGATTTATGGGTTTCAAGAGTGATTGCATCGCAACATAAAAAAGAACGAGTTTTTGTTACCTTGAACGGATATCGCAATGATGATTTTAAACCTTATGTTTTTGTTTCCGATGATTATGGAAGTACTTGGAAAACGATTCAAAATGGTTTGCCAAATGCATCGGTAAATGTTATTAAAGAGGATATAGAAAATGAAAATTTACTATTTCTAGGAAATGATCAAGGAGTTTTTGTAAGTTTTGATCGTGGCGAAAATTGGTCGGTTTTAGAAAATGCCTTGCCAACGGTTGCCGTGCATGATTTGGTAATTCAAAATGAAGCAAAAGATTTGGTGATTGGTACACATGGCCGCTCGATTTACAAAACCAATATTGCAGCATTGCAGGAATATCCAAAATTTAAAGATAAAAATTTAGAAATTCTTGCAGTAGAAGATGCCAAATATTCCGATCGATGGGGAACTTCTCGAAGTGCTTGGTTAGAACCAAATGAGCCAAAATTGGATATCCCTTTTTATACGTTGAATGCAGGTAAAAAAACGATAGAAATTAAAACAGATAAAGGTATTATAGTGAACTCTTTTGAAGTTCTCACTGAGAGAGGTTTTAATTTTGAAAGCTACGATTTAACTTTTTCTGAAAACGGCTTAAAAACTTTTCTAAAAAAGAACAAAGAAGTAAAGATTGAAAAGAAAAAGAATACTAAATACTATTTGCCAAAAGGAAAGTATTTTATTGTCATAGAAGGAGAGAAGAAAGAATTTCAAATTAACTAAAACCCTTTTAATTTGAACAAACTATTCTTTTTATTGGTTTTCTTTGTTTTGAATTCTCGGGCTCAGTCGAAGGTTGGCACATTCTTCACCTTGAGTTCTCCTGAAAAATGTTGGGTATTATTTCATCCGTTTAAAGCGAAAATGGCATTTGAAATTACAAAAATTACGCTAGTAAAAACAGATTCTGTGGCAAAAGAAACCATTTTATCGGATTTAAATGGCGGAAAATTAGATGCTTTCAAACACAGTTTTTGGATGGCAAAGCTCAGTCAAAAAATCGGATCAAAAGCTTCGTTAAAATTAGGAAAAGCCCACGAAAAGGGAAACTACAAAACCTTTAAAAAGAACCAACTCGAAGATGGTTTTTTACCCGACCAAAAATCATCAGAAATGGATTTATTCAATAATACAGTCGGGGCAAAAATTGGTGATAAGAATAAGGCGCTTTCACAAAAAGAACTTGTTAATCGCATTCTGAGCGAAATTCAAAACGGTTCAATGAAAGTGCTAAAAAAAGATGCTTCCGGAAATTTTCTTACCTGTGATGGTAGAATACTTATAAAAGATTCCTTGCAAGGAAAATGGGAAAATGACAAGTGTTTGGTTTTTTCGGCAAGATGATAAAATATTAAGTTGAAATTATTTGTAAAACCCCAATACCTTATTTCTCTCTGGATTTGAAACAGAGATTTTTAGTTGAATAGAATCTCCTTTTTTCTTATAACCTAAATTTTTAAAAAGGATTTTTGAACTTTCAAAATGTTTACCTTCAAATGTATAATTATATTTTATTTTTTGTCGATAGACTCCCCTTCCTAAGTGAGTTTTTCCTGATTGAAAAACAAAGCCATTAATAATTGCTGTTTTCTGACCTATAAATTTATAATTTTCTGTAAAAAATAAATGACCAACATAAAAAATAAATAATAGTAAAAAAATCGTAATAAAAGCTGGTTTTAACAAATTGAAGCGTTCTTTTCGTCTTTTTTCTTCATAACCGATTTTCCATTCATTAAATCTTTTCGTCTCTAAAGCTTTTTTCTTGTTTTTAAAATCAATAAATCTTTTTTCTGTTTTGTTAGATTTTTCTTCTTTTATAAACTCTTTGAATATTTCTAGAACTAATCCTTTTTTGTTTTTAGGATAGCTTAACGATGGAAAATCAATACTATCTCCTTTAGTAAAATAGATGACATATTCGTTTGCTTCATTAATAATGTTAATAGAATTCCCATTTTTCACTAAGATTAATTCAAATTTTTTTGAGTAGTCTATCGAATTAACAAGATCCAATATTTCCGATTTATCTTCTGTATCTATTTCAATAGATTTCTTAGGATTTGAAAAGGATCGTATTGTATAATACATAGTTAATTTTATAAAGGGCAACCAATACCTACTTCAATTCTTCCACTTCTTTAAAAGGAGAAAGCTGTAAGCCTTCTGCCAGTTTGCGGTAGTCCGCCCAATCCGTTTTGTAGAATTGATTTATATCTTGAACAACCGTATCTACTTTGCTATTTGCATTTTTAATTAAATCTTTCTCTGTTTTTCCAGGAGCTTCTTGCAACGATCTTATATAGTAAGATGAAGTATAAAGGTAAGAAATATTCGATGGTTTTTCAGTTGCTGTTATACCTTGACGCTTATCATCTTTACCTAACATTTGATCGATTAAACCTTCAATTTTTTTATTGATACTATCGCTTGCTTTGATAATATCTTCGTATTTCTTTTTATCAATATCTGTGGCTTGTTTTTTATAACTATTGGCAATTTTTTTAGAATCATGCAACTGTTCTAAAGATCGATAGGCTAAGTCCATTTTTGCTTCCAACTGTTTTTCTAGCTTGTATTTTTCTTGCCAGACTTCTTGTGAAATCGGAATTCTTGGGTCATATTTTACAGTAATTGAAGTAGAATCTTTAGCATCTTGATATTGTAAAACTAATTTATAATCACCCGGTAAAACGGTTATACCTTTTGTTTCTGTTGTGCTTTTATTGCTTTTACGTGAAGGTCTTTTCACCCCTTTTTCGCTCAATTGCCAATACATGCGTTCTACACCGCTTTCTTTTGGAGCTTTCTCTTTTAAAGTTCGGATGAGTTCGTTTTTTTGGTTATAAATGCTTAAAATAATGGAGTCTTTTTTGCTTTTATCTTCTGACAAACTATCTTTTTTAACTTCTTTGTTTTCTTTTGGTTTATGTATGGAGTAAGAAATCATTGCTCCTCGTTTTCTGTTTTCTCCATTAAAAATAGCATTTCCACCAAAACGGGTTCCGCTGGCTTCTTGGTTTTCGGTAATGTATGCTGTTGGAGGAGAGAAAATAGTAATTTTTTGATCTAAAATTGAAGTACCAGAAGAAGCAATTTCCCGTAAAGGGCGAATATCATCAAAAACATAAAAGGAACGTCCGAAAGTAGCAATATCCAAATCGTGTTCTATTGGATGAATCACCATATCCATTGTTGGAACACTTGGGTAATTTTCGGTCCATTTTGTCCAAGTTTTGGCTTCATCAATACTTAAATATAAGCCATTTTCTGTGCCTAAAAAAACTAATTTTTTCTCTACCGGATCTTGAACCAACGAGAGTGTATAGCCAAAAGTTTCGGTTTTAGCATCTAACAAGCTTTCCCAAGATTTACCATAATTTTTGGTGTGATAGAGATAGGGTTTAAAATCAAAATTTCTGTAATTATTGATTACGGCATAAGCTTCACCTTTGTTAAAAGTGGAAGGTTTAATTTGTGCTACCCAACTTCCTTTCGGGAAATTTTTGTTTTTCGGACTCACGTTTGTCCAGTTTTTACCGCCGTCTTTGCTGACTTGAATATTTCCGTCATCGGTACCAACCCAAAGAACGTTTTTTTCAATACTACTCGGACTGATAACCAGAATCGTGCAGTAATTTTCGGCACCTGTGGCGTCCATAGTTAAACCGCCACTTTCATATTGCTTTTGTTTTTTGGGGTCGTTAGTGGTTAGATCTGGTGAAATAATATCCCATTCATGGCCTTGATTGATTGATTTATGCACAAACTGGCTTCCAAAATAAATGGTGTTGCTATCAAATGGATCCATTGCGATAGCCGAATTCCAGTTAAAACGCAACTGAATTTCCGGATTTGGATGTGTTGGTTTTATCGTTTTTGTCATTCCGGTTTCGCGATCATACCTTCCCACGCTCCCTTCTTGAGACATGGCGTATCCATATCGAGTGTTTTTTGGGTCGGGAACAACATCAAAACCATCACCAAACATTAATTCTTGCCAATAAGAATTTCGAATTCCTTGTGATTTCAATACATATGCTGGTCCGCCCCAAGAGCCATTATCTTGCATTCCACCATATAAATTGTATGGAAATTCTGTATCAACATTGAGATGATAAAATTGTCCGACAGGTAAATTTTCAACAAAACGCCAAGTTTCCCCTTTATCTTTGGTAATATTCAAACCACCATCATTGCCATCGATCATAAAATTTGGATTCTCAGGATGAATCCACCATGCATGATGATCAGGATGCACTCCGACATTTGTATTATAGGCAGGCATTAATTGCTCAAACGATTTTCCGCCGTCGATACTGTAATTTATATAAGTAAATACCGTATATAATCTGTTTTCGTTTAACGGATCTACAAAGATATCCGAATAATAAAATGGTCGATTACCAATTCCTCCCGAGCCTCTTCCGCTAGAATTATCGTTAATCATTTTCCATTCAAAACCACCATTATCGGAACGATATAGAGCATTTTTTTTCGCCTCAATCAAAGCATAAACTACTTTCGGGTTACTTTGAGAAATTGCCAAACCAATCCGACCAAGATCGCCTTCCGGAAGACCATCTTTATCCGTTTTTTTCTCCCAATTTTTTCCACCATCATAGGTGATATATAAACCAGAACCAGAACCGCCGGAATTAAACGTATAAGGTTTACGGCTATGCTCCCACATCGCGGCAATTAATTTGTTTGGGTTGGTAGCATCTACTACCAAATCAGCTGCACCGGTTTTGTTGTTTATAAAGAGAATTTTGTTCCAAGTTTCACCGCCATTTGTACTTTTAAAAACACCTCTTTCTGTGTGTTCTCCCCACGGCGAGCCGATGGCAGCAACATAAATAGTATTCGGATTGTCTTTATCGATTATAATGCGATGAATATTTCGGGTTTTTTCTAAGCCCATTAATTTCCAATTTTTTCCGGCATCGATACTCTTATAAATTCCGTAACCACCATTCAAACTATTTCTCGGATTTCCTTCGCCTGTACCTACCCAAATCACATCAGGGTTCGATTGCTGAATGGTGATAGCACCAATAGCTTGTATATTTTCTTTGTCGAAAATCGGTTTCCAATCAATTCCTTCACTTTCCGATTTCCAAACACCTCCAGATGCCGCTCCTGCATAGATAATATTGGGTTGACTGTTCACTACATCAATAGCGGTAATTCTACCACTCATTCCTGCCGGACCTATAGATCTAGGGCTTAATCCCTTTAATTTTTTGATATCGATTTGTTGCGCTTGCAAAGTTGTTGAAAGCAGAATTAAGGCAAGAATTAGTTTTTTCATTATCACTGATATTTACTTTTTAAACAAAAAACGCAACATTATTTTTGGTATATTGCACGTTAAAATTACTATTATTTTTTTATACGATATGCCGCAAAAAATTTATAAATATACAAGTTTACTTTTTGTTTTATTTTTTTGCTACCAGAGTACTGTTTTTTCTCAAGACTACCTTCCAGCAAAGCCAAAATTAGAAACGAGTGTTTATGATAAAGCACAAATGATGAGTGGGTTTGAGGCAAAAGCTCTAGAACAAAAGCTACTCAAATACAATGATACAACTTCCACGCAAATTGTTGTTGTAACCGTAAATTCTTTAGAGGGAAATGATATTGCAATTTATGCCACTGAATTGGCACATAAATGGGGTATTGGTCAAGCCGATAAAGATAACGGTATTCTCCTATTAGTATCAAAATTAGATCGAAAAGTTACCATAAGAACGGGTTATGGTATCGAGTCTAGACTTACAGATGCACTTTCAAGGCGTGTTATTGAAACCGTTATTACACCCGAATTTAAGAATGGAAATTTTTATGCTGGTTTAGATAAGGGAACAACTGCGATTATGCAAATTATGAATGGTGAATACCAAGGAACTCCCCAAGGTCAGGGCGATGGAGGAGGTATACCTTTCGTCTTTATTGTATTGTTATTTATTGTTATCATGCTGATTTTATCGCGTAATAAGCGTGGTGGAGGAAAAAATAAAGGAAGAAAATCTGGCGGATTTTCATTGCTAGATGCGATTATCTTAAGCAGAGCCGGTAGAGGTGGTTATGGAGGTGGAAGTTTTGGAGGTGGTTCTAGCGGTGGCGGAAGTTTCGGTGGTGGTGGCTTCGGCGGCGGATTTGGTGGCGGCGGATTTGGTGGCGGTGGTGCTAGTGGTGGATGGTAATTTAGTTGAAAGTCAATGGGTCAGCAGCCATAAAGTTTGGTTTAAAAAATAGCAACCAACTGTCATTCTCGTGAAAACAGAAATCTGTTAAAAAAGAACTATTAACATTATTCTTTTGCTCAATTTGTCTTGAAAATCCTTCTTGTGGAATCAGGAACTAAGCTAAAAGATTTTTAATTCAAGAAAAATAGCACAAGAAATTTAGAGACAAATATTGCTCTATTTCTTTCTAAAATAAATTATAATTATGAACTTATTTAGTACGAATTACAGTCAAAAGACATTGGATATTTGGTTATTATTTTTACGCTTATGTGTTGCTGGTTTTATGTTGACACATGGTTTTCCAAAATTAATGAAGCTATTTTCTGGTAACGAAATACAATTTCCGGATATTATAGGTATCGGTGCTATCGGTTCTTTGGCTTTGGCGGTATTTTCAGAGTTTTTTTGTTCTCTTTTACTCGTTGTTGGTTTGGCATCTAGATTTGCCGCATTCGCTTTAATTTGCACCATGATGGTTGCGGCATTCATTGCGCATGGATCGGATCCGTTTGCAAAAAAAGAATTAGCTTTATTATACTTACTTATTTATGTTACTATTTTAGTTGCCGGAAGTGGCAAATATTCGGTAGATCATTATTTGAATAAGAATAAAAGAAAAAGATAAAGGGTCTATTTTTTTCTAAAATAAATCACAATCGGAACACCTTTAAAGTCATAAATCTCACGCATTTTATTTTCAAGAAATCTTTTATATGCCTCTCTCACATATTGCGGTAAGTTTGCGAAAAATGCAAATTGAGGCGTAGGCGTTGGTAATTGCATGCAGTATTTAATCTTTACAAATTTACCTTTATATGCCGGAGGAGCATATTGCCTGATTACTTCGAGCATGGTTTCGTTTAACTTACTTGTCGGAATTTTCTTTTTTCGGTTTTCAAAAACTTCTACAGCAGTTTCAATAGCTTTAAAAATACGTTGCTTTGTTAAGGCCGAAATAAAAATAATGGGAACATCGGTAAAAGGAGCAATTTCTTGTCTGATTTTTTGCTCAAATTCCTTAGTTGAATTGGTCTCTTTTTCAACCAAATCCCATTTATTAACTAAGATTACAATCCCTTTTTTATTTTTTTCTGCTAACCAAAAAATGTTTTGATCTTGCCCTTCAAAACCTCTTGTCGCATCGATTATTAACAAACAAACATCGCTATTTTCAATGGCTCGAACCGATCGCATTACAGAATAAAATTCTAAGTCGTCATGCACTTTTGATTTTTTTCGTATTCCGGCAGTATCCATTAAATTGAATTCAAAACCAAAACGATTGTATACGGTATCTATGGAATCTCGCGTTGTACCTGCAATATCGGTTACAATATATCGATCTTCTCCAATCAAAGCGTTTAAAAAAGAGGATTTTCCGGCATTCGGACGACCAACAACGGCAAAACGAGGTAACTTATTAGTGTCAACTTCTTCTTTTTCTGGCAAGGCTTTAACAATAGCATCTAATAAATCTCCTGTACCACTTCCGTTTATACTGGCAATCGAATAAAATTCACCCAAGCCTAAAGCATAAAATTCATGTGCTTCATCGATTAATTTATTGCTATCCATTTTATTGACCACCAAAAAAACAGGTTTTTTGACCTTTCGCAATAAATTGGCAACGACTTCATCCATTCCAGTAACGCCTTCTTTTACATCTACCATAAAAATAATGGCATCGGATTCTTGAATGGCAAGTTCGACTTGTTTGTCGATTTCTGCTTCAAAAACGTCATCACTTCCAACAACATAACCACCTGTATCAATTAAAGAAAACTCTCTACCATTCCAGTCCGTTTTCCCATAATTTCTATCTCGGGTAACACCACTTACAGAATCAACTATTGCTTCTCTACGTTGAATTAAACGATTAAAAAGTGTTGATTTTCCAACATTTGGCCTTCCTACAATTGCAACTATGTTTCCCATTTCATTTTGTATAAATTCGGTGCAAAGATAGGCTTATCTTATTTATATTTTAAAACAATAAAATAGGATTTAAAAAAATGACTATATTTATTTTTTAAATAGATAATTTATGAAGCAACCAATACATGATAATCAAATAAATAGAGTGCTCTTAAAGCCTAGGTTTAGATTAGAAGTTGATGAAAGTAAATTGGTTATTTTAAATAAGTTTATATCAAGTTTGGAGCAATCTAATTTTAAATATCCCAATAAGATTGTCGATCATCATATAATTATAGATATACCACCAGAAGAGGAGCATTTTTGGTCGCCACAGCTGCAAATTGAAATTGAGAAAACTGAAAATAATAAAACAATTGTTAAAGGTTTGTTGGGACCGAAACCCAAAGTATGGACATTTTTTATGTTTCTACATTTTTTTGTGGCAGTAACTTTTGTAGTTTTTTTAGTTATTTTTTATACCAATTGGAGTTTGAATCAGGAGCATACTTTTGCAATGATCATGTGTATAATCATGCCAATTCTTTGGGTGATTTTATACTTTTTGGGACAATTAGGGAAGCGATTTGGTTATAATCAAATGCTGGAATTACACAAATTCATGATAGATACGTTATCGAAATAGATACTAAAAACCACACAATTAAATCTTAATAGTAGCGCTAATTAACTCTAAAAAATATTTATAATAATGTGTAAATAATTTTATTGTTTGAGGTTAAATTAGTATTTAGGTTGCTAAAGTGCTGATTATTTAATATATTTATAGAATATTTACATAAATGATAAATATTTTGTGTTTTTCCTACTGAAAATAGAACTTAACTAAATATCATAAAGAAAAAATTAACACAAATAGTATCATTTAAATGATTATTTGAATTAGTCATAAAAAAGTCGAATATCTATTCGGCTTTTTTTATGTTTTAAAGATTGTTTTTAAGAATAATTTGCATTTCTTGTTGTAATTCCAATGCTTTTTCTTGTGCTTTTAATGCGAAATCTTTTTTAGGGGAAGCATAAATAATACCTCTCGAAGAATTTATGAGTAATCCAACTTCTTTGGTTAATCCATATTTGCAAACTTCTTGTAGATCTCCGCCTTGCGCTCCAATTCCGGGAACCAATAAGAAGTGATTTGGAACTATTTTTCTAATTTTTTCAAAATATTCCGGACGAGTAGCTCCAATGACATACATTAACTTGTCACTGTTTTTCCACGTAAGTGATTTTTGCAATACATTTTCATATAACGTAACACCATCTTTATTTTCTGTAGTTTGAAAGTCTAAGCCACCAATGTTAGAAGTTAGTGCTAATAGAATTGTAAACTTATCCGCGAAAGCGAGAAAAGGCTCAACAGAATCTTTTCCCATATATGGTGCAACGGTAACGGAATCAAAATTCAAATCTTCAAAAAATGCTTTTGCATATCGGGTAGAAGTGTTGCCGATATCCCCTCTTTTGGCATCAGCAATAGTGAAAATTTTAGGATAATTTTGATTGATATAGGTAATGGTTTTTTCTAATGAAACCCAACCTTTTATGCCGTATGCTTCGTAAAATGCTGTGTTTGGCTTATAGGCAACCGCCAAATGATGAGTTGCGTCAATAATTTGTTTGTTAAATTCAAAAATTGGATCTTGTGAATCTAATAAATGTGGGGGTATTTTTTCAAGATCCACATCTAAACCAATACATAAAAACGACTGTTTTTCACGGATTTGTTCGATTAATGTTTGTTTTGTCATGGTAATACGATATTAATGCAAAAGTAATGATTTTCATCAGTTTGTTTACGCGGTTTATTTTTATCTTTGTGCCTTAAAATTTAAATAGAAATTATGAGAAGTAAAATAGTTGCCGGAAACTGGAAAATGAATAATAATTCAGGGGAGTCAAAAAAATTGATCGATGATTTATGTAAAGCATTGAAAGATAAAAAATTAAAAGGTACTCGTGTTATTGTTGCACCTTCGTTTGTTTTTCTTCAAAAAGTTGCAAAGAAATTAAAAAAATCTAATATTGAAGTTGCAGCTCAAAATATGCATCAAGCTGAAAACGGAGCTTATACAGGTGAAGTTTCTGCGGATATGTTAAAATCAGTTCATGTAAAAACAGTAATTCTTGGTCATTCAGAACGAAGAGAATATTTTGGCGAAACAGATGCTCTTTTGGCTGAAAAAGTAAATACTGCTTTAAAACATAAAATGAAAGTTATTTTTTGTTTTGGGGAAGTTTTAGAAGATAGAAAAAGCGGTAAGCATTTTGATGTAGTAAAAAGTCAATTGGTAAAGGGATTATTTCATTTGACCGTAGATGAATGGAAACATATTGTTTTGGCTTACGAGCCAGTTTGGGCAATTGGTACCGGTGAAACTGCGAGTCCGGAACAAGCACAAGAAATGCATGCGTTTGTTCGCGATTTAGTTGCAACAAAATATGATCAGCATATGGCAGAAGAAGTTTCTATATTATACGGTGGAAGTGTAAAACCGAGTAATGCAGAAGAGATTTTTTCTAAAGAAGATGTTGATGGTGGATTGATTGGTGGAGCCGCTCTAAAAGCAAAGGATTTTCTTGCAATTATAAAAGCGATAAAATAATAAAATAAACATCAAATTTTTTGAGGCTGGCTGAAATCAAACTGTTTTTTAGCCAGCCTCATTTTTTTTTAATTCTAATTTTTATGAACTATATTTCTTATAAATTCAATATCTCGCCAAAAAAAGAGAGCCTTTTAAGCTTGCAAACTGCTATGGAAATTTTGATTGCCGAGTTAGGTGAAGTAGGCTTTGAAAGTTTTACAGAAAATGAAAATGGAGTTACCGCTTATATTCAAAAGAACGATTGGCATGAAGCTATTTTAGAGGATATTCAAATTTTACAGTCGGATGAATTAGAAATTTCTTATGATATTGAGGAAATTGAACAGGTAAACTGGAATAGTGAATGGGAAAAACATTTTGAACCAATTCAGGTAGATGATTTGGTAAGTGTTCGAGCCCCTTTTCATGAGAATCCACAATTAAAGTACGATATCGTCATTGAGCCAAAAATGAGTTTTGGTACTGGTCATCATGAAACTACGCATTTGATGATTCAACAATTAATTGCCATGGATTTAAAGGATAAATCTGTTTTAGATATGGGTTGCGGGACAGGAATTTTAGCAATTTTTGCTGAAATGAAAGGAGCTATGGATTTGGATGCCATCGATATTGATACCTGGTGCTATGAAAACTCCTTGGAGAATGTTGAAAGAAATAACTGCAAGAATATTCATGTTTTTGAAGGAGACGTTTCTCTTTTAGGAAAGAAAAAATATGATTTCATTATTGCTAATATTAATAGAAATATTTTACTGCAAGATCTTGCAGTTTATGCAAAGTGTATGCAAACAAATGGAGTACTTTTATTGAGTGGTTTTTATAAAGAAGACATTCCGTTTATAGAAGTAGAGGCAAATAAAAATAAGTTAAAATTGGAAAAAACTTTAGAGCGAAATAATTGGATTTCATTAAAATATGTAAATTAGCGCAATATTTTATCAAACCCAAAATGGAGGCAAGGCTATTTTAGCCTCTGAAAAGTAGCCATAGAAAATACCAAGGCTAATAGGGACATTGCAGGATAAAAAGAAATGAAGTATGGGAACCAAAGAAAAAATACAAGAAGAAATTGATGTTCTGGAGCAGGAATCACCAGTGCATGAAATTATATTGTACAATGATGATGTTCACACGTTCGATTTTGTGATCGATTCATTAATTGACGTTTGTGAGCATACCTTAGAGCAAGCAGAGCAATGCACTATATTGGTACATTATAAAGGAAAATGTGCTGTAAAATCTGGTGAATACGATGAGTTAAAACCAAAATGCACCAAATTATTGCAGTTAGGTTTGACTGCTGAAATCTATTAGAAAACACTCGAAATAGAATATTTTTCTATATTTTCCCATTTTCATGGGAAATCTAGTTTATTGAATAAAGTTTTCCCAAATTTAACTTGGCAATTTTAAATTAATGACATCAAAGCGGAATATTACCGTGTTTTCGATTAGGTCTAGCCACTTTTTTATTTTCAAGCATTGCAAAAGCTTTGATTAATTTTCTTCGAGTAAATTTTGGCAGAATAACTTCATCAATAAAACCTCTTTCAGCAGCGGTATATGGATTTGCAAATTTCTCGGAATATTCCAATTCTTTTTCTGATAATTTTAATGCAGGGTCTTCAGCTTCTTCTATCTCTTTTTTGAAAATAATTTCACTGGCACCTTTTGCTCCCATTACCGCAATTTCGGCAGAAGGCCAAGCAAAATTCATATCAGCACCAATATGTTTCGAGTTCATCACATCATAAGCACCACCATAAGCTTTTCTTGTTATTACAGTAATTCTTGGTACAGTGGCCTCGCTTAAAGCATATAATAATTTTGCTCCGTTTACAATGATGCCGTTCCACTCTTGATCTGTGCCAGGTAGGAATCCAGGAACGTCAACTAAAACGAGTAATGGAATATTAAAACTATCACAAAAACGGGTAAATCGAGCTGCTTTTTTAGAACTGTTAACATCTAAAACTCCGGCCAAATTCATCGGTTGGTTGGCAACAATACCAATACTTCTTCCGGCTATTCTTGCAAAGCCAACAATGATATTTTCAGCAAAATATTTATGAATCTCAAAAAAAGAATCAGTATCGATAATCTCATTAATGACATCATGCATATCATACGATTTCTGCGCGCCATCTGGGATGATATTTTCCAATCCTTCTCTCAATTCATCATCTAAAATGCAATCTGTTTTTGGAGTTTTTTCTTGATTGTTTTGAGGAATATAAGAAAGTAATCTTCGAATATCTTGTAAGCATTCAATATCGTTAACCGAGGTGATGTGAGTTACTCCTGATTTTGTAGAATGTGCGCTTGCCCCACCCAATTCTTCTGATGTAACTATCTCATTTGTAACTGTTTTTACTACACTTGGTCCGGTTACGAACATGTAGCTAGTGTCTTCGACCATCATGGTAAAATCTGTAATGGCGGGCGAATAAACGGCACCTCCAGCACAAGGGCCCATAATAGCTGAAATTTGAGGAATAACACCCGAAGCCTGAACATTGCGATAAAAAATATCGGCATAACCCCCTAAAGATCGTACGCCTTCTTGAATTCTCGCACCGCCAGAATCATTCAAACCTATTATTGGAGCACCAACTTTTAAAGCATGATCCATTACCTTGCAAATCTTTTCAGCATGAGTTTCGGAAAGAGAGCCGCCAAAAACAGTAAAATCTTGGGCGAAAACATATACCAATCTGTGATGAATTGTACCGTAACCGGTAACTACACCATCACCTGAATAGACTTCTTTTTCCATGCCAAAATCGGTAGAACGATGGGTAACAAGAATTCCGATTTCTTCAAAAGAGCCTTCATCCAACAAATATTCTATTCGTTCTCGAGCAGTTAATCTTTTTTTCTTATGCTGCCTATCAATTCTATGCTGACCACCACCTAATTTGGCGTCTGCTATTTTATTTTGTAATGTATTTTGTTTGGAGTTCATCGATCTCTTTTTTATTGCAAAGAAGTATAAATATTATTAGTTATTTGGTACTCGGAGCATTTTTTGCTCTTCTAAATACATTTTTAATCCTACGAGAGCTGCAATTTTTGCCTCTTTCTCCAATTGTGACTTAAAGGATTCAGCATTATAGTATTTTTTAACAAAATGTGTATCAAAATTTCCAGATTGAAATGATGGATGGTTACAAACAAATTTACCAAAGGGAAGTGTTGTCAAAACACCATCAATTTCGTACAAATCAATTGCCTTGATCATTAATTGTATTGCTTCGGCACGATTTTTACCATAGGTTATCAATTTCGAAATCATCGGATCGTAATAAATAGGAATCTCCATGTTTTCTTCATAACCATCATCGAGTCGAATATTTTTGCCAACCGGAATTTTATAGCGTTCTAATTTTCCAACATTTGGCAAGAAATTATTCATCGAATCTTCTGCATATACGCGAAGTTCAACGGCATGACCTTTTATTTGTAAATCCCTTTGGGCAAATGAAATAGGTTCTCCTCGAGCGATTTTTATTTGCTCTTCCACCAAATCTATACCGGTTATAAATTCCGTTACCGGATGTTCCACTTGCAAACGAGTATTCATTTCTAAAAAATAGAAATTCAAATTATTATCGATTAAAAACTCTACGGTTCCTGCACCCAAATAATCACAAGATTTAGCTACTTTAATTGCGGCATCTCCCATTTTTTTTCGTAGCTCATGAGTTAAAATCGATGAGGGTGCTTCTTCAATAACTTTTTGATGTCTTCGCTGAATACTGCATTCTCGTTCAAACAAGTGCACGATATTACCATGATTGTCGGCTAAAACTTGTATTTCAATATGTCTTGGTGAGGTGATATATTTTTCAATAAAAACGGAGCCATCACCAAAAGCTGAGGTTGCCTCGCTAATAGCTCTTTTCATTTGAGAATCGAGTTCTTGCAAGTTTTCAACAATACGCATTCCTTTACCACCACCTCCGGCAGCTGCTTTTATGAGTATTGGAAATCCGATTTCTTGAGCAATTTTTGTTGCTTTTTTGATATTGGTTATAGCTTCATCGATTCCCGGAACCATTGGTATATCATAATGTTTGACCGCAGCTTTAGCAGCTAATTTGTCTCCCATCATTCGTATCGATTTTGATTTCGGACCGATAAAAATAATATTATTTTTTTCTACTTCCTCTGCAAAATCAGCATTCTCGCTTAAAAATCCATAACCAGGATGAATAGCATCAACGTGCATTTTTTTTGCTACTTCAATTATTTTACTTCCTAATAAATACGATTTATTAGACTCGTTTTCTCCAATATGAACTGCTTCATCAGCATATTTTACATGTGGTGCATTTCGGTCGATAGTCGAGTAAATAGCAACCGTTTTAATACCCATTTTTTTTGCAGTTTTCATCACTCGAATTGCGATTTCACCGCGGTTAGCAATTAATAATTTTTTCATATTATTTTATTCTAATTCTATTATTAATTTACCTTTTTCAACTTTGTCTCCTGCGGCAGCATACACTTCTTTTACCAAGCTGTTTTTTCGACAGATAATAGCATTTTCCATTTTCATGGCTTCTAAAACGAGTAAAACGTCACCCTCTTTTACTGCATCACCTTTTTTAACGGGAATGTCAATAATTATACCTGGCATTGGAACCTTGACATGGTTTAGTTTTTTAGAAGAACCCATGGAAAAACCCATATCTTCAATGAGTAAATCTAAAGGATTACTTATTTTTATGTGATATACATTAGAATTTATGGAAACTGCATATTCTTTTTTATCAAATAAAGATTCGATAATTTCGGCTTCGTAGGATTTATGATTACAAAGAATATGATATTTATCGTTCGTTTCTTTGATAATATCCAGATTATCAACTTCTTCTTGATTTAATTGGAAGTTCATTTTTTCATTAATTATTACTTTGTACTTATTATCCATTCCTGCCGATTTTTAGAAGACTTCATAAAGTTAGGAAATTATGTTAAAAGAATTATAGTTTACTTTTAAAACCTTGAATTAAGATGAAGAAAATCAACCATTAAAATTATTTTTTTTGGGATTTAATAAAAAAATCCGTCAAGTAAATAAAAAAAAAGAATAAAATTTGCAAAAATGATAGTAATACTATTATATTTGCAAGCATAATGATTTAATTATGAAAAATCTTCAAATTCAAGTTAATGTTTGTCCGGAATTATATTTAAAAAATCCGGATTCTTCAGTTCTCGGTCGTAAAATTCTATCGAATAGTATTGAATTGATTACCGAATTGGGATTTGAATCGTTTACCTTTAAAAAATTAGGGGAGAAGATACATTCAACAGAGAGTTCTATTTACAGATATTTTGAAAGTAAACACACGTTGTTGGTTTATTTAACCTCTTGGTATTGGAACTGGATAGAATATAAGTTGGTTTTTGCGACTGTCAATGTCACTTCTCCAGTTAAAAAATTAGAGGATTCTATAAAAATATTGACACAACCCATAGTTGAAGATAAATCCGTTTCTCATATGAACGAATTTTTTCTTGATAGAATAATAATAACAGAATCAACAAAGGCATACCATACAAAAGAGGTTGATGCCGATAACGAAAAAGGTTTTTTTAGAGCATATAAGCAAGTAGTTCAGCGAGTTAGTGATATGATTTTGGAAATTAAGCCAGACTTTCAATTTCCTCATATGCTTGTATCTACTATTATTGAAGGTTCCCATCATCAACGATATTTTGCAGAACATTTGCCGGCTTTGACTGACTTAAATAAAGAAGGAGATTCAATTTCTCAATTTTATAATGAATTAGTTTTTAGTATTCTAAAATGAGGTCATTAAGGTGTCAATGATTTGACAAATCATTCCAATTTCTATTTATAAAATTTAAAAACAGACTAAAAAAAATATTTTTATGAAAAACTTATTTGATTTTAAACACTTTAAAGGTGATTTGTTCGGAGGAATAACTGCAGGTATCGTGGCCTTACCATTAGCACTTGCCTTTGGGGTAAGTTCCGGCTTAGGGCCAAGTGCCGGTTTATATGGAGCTATTTTTGTAAGCTTTTTTGCTGCACTATTTGGAGGAACGAATACACAAATATCTGGGCCAACGGCACCAATGACTGCCGTAAGTATGGTTGTAATTGCAGGAATAATTGCAACATTTGATGGAGATGTTTCCAAAGCTTTACCCGCAATTTTAACGGTATTCTTGTTGGCCGGATTGATGCAGGTAGGTTTGGGTTTTATCGGTTTAGGAAAATACATAAAATATATTCCTTATCCGGTTGTATCGGGTTTTATGACTGCTATTGGTGTGATTATTTTGGTAACTCAAATTTTACCATCTGTTGGTTATTATCCAAAAGAAGATGAGGCTTTTGTCAATGAATTCAAACCGCAGGCGGAAGAAATTATTTTAGATAATATTTTGAAAGACGAAGCGGGAGAAGGACTTTTAGTGTTAGAAGACTTTAAAGAAACTGTGAAAAGAGCAGAGAAAATTTCACAGGCAGATATTCTCAAAGAATCTCAAACATTAGCAAAAAGTGATGCATCCGGTGTTTTAGGTGCTTTTAAGGTTTTACCTCGTGCTTTGAGCAATATTAATTGGTTAGAATTAATGCTGGCATTAGGAACTATTATTATTATTTATGGGTTTAAACGAATTACCACTGCCGTGCCTAGTACCTTAGTGGCTCTTTTAGTCATGTCAGGTATCGCTTTCGGATTCGGTTTAAATTACCGTCCGATTGAAGAAATACCAAGCGGATTGCCATTGCCAAATTTTGGAATTATTACGGACTTTAGTTTAAGTACAATTTCGCCCTATATTTTTACAGCTTTGACATTAGCTCTTTTAGGAGCCATTGATTCTTTGCTTACTTCCGTCGTAGCGGATAATATGACAAGAACGAAACACAATCCCAATAAGGAGTTAATCGGACAAGGAATTGGTAATAGTGTTGGTGCTATTTTTGGTGGATTGCCAGGTGCAGGAGCCACTATTAGAACCGTTGTAAATATTAATGCAGGTGGTAAAACTCGTTTGTCAGGAATGATAGCCGGTGTGTTATTATTAATTATTTTATTGGCTTTAGGTCCGGTAGCATCACAGATTCCTGCAGCAGTTTTAGCAGGAATTTTAATCACCGTTGGTATTGGTGTAATGGATTATAAGGGTTTAAAAGCTATGCCTAATATGCCGAGATCTGAGGTGATCATTATGTTGGTAGTTTTGGTGCTTTCTTCTGTTTGGAACTTAGTATATGCTGTTGGAATTGGATTGGTTTTTGCGAGTTTAATGTTTATGAAACAAATTGGAGACCTTACGGCATCGAGGTCAGATGTAAAATCTTTATTAAAAGAAAAAGCATGGGAAGATGAACATGATTTTCCTGAAAGTTTAAAGGAAGTTGTTTTTATTAAACATATTAAGGGACCTTTATTTTTTGGATCGACTAGTGATTTTCAGCAATTGGCAAAACAAATCCCAGATACTGCTTCGGTTATAATTATTAGAATGGGAAGAATGCAATATATGGATCAGTCAGGATTATATGCCATGGAAGATATTTTGGTTGATCTGGTCAAACAAGGTAAAAAAGTACTTTTTGTTAATGCTTTAGAGCAGCCAAAATATATGATGGAACGTATTGATATCATTCCAGATCTTGTGCCACCAGAGCAAATATTTAAAAATTTTAAAGATTGCCTGAAATGGGTTAAAAAGAATATAAAAAGTTAATTTAAAAAAACATAAAAGATGAGAACACAAACAAAAGAAATTCAAGATAACTTGACGCCAGCCGATGCCCATCGAATTTTAGTAACTGGTAACGAGAGATTTGTTCAAAATGTCAAGGCGCAAAGAAATTTGAAATCACAAGTTATCGAAACAGATCACGGTCAGTTTCCTTTTGCAGTTATTTTAAGTTGCATAGATTCTCGAGTTCCTGCAGAAATAGTTTTTGATCAAGGTATTGGCGATGTTTTTAGCGTACGTGTCGCAGGAAATATTATTAACGAAGATGTGCTAGGCTCTATGGAATATGCATGTAAAGTGGCTGGCTCTAAAATTGCTGTGGTTTTGGGTCATACAAAATGTGGTGCAGTAACTGCGGCCTGTAATCATGTTGAAATGGGTAATATCACCCCACTTTTAGATAAAATAAAACCGGCATTACAAATAGTAAATCCTGAGAATAACAAAATGAATGATGATGAAATAGAAGAAGTGTCCATTCAAAATGTGAAATTAGCAATCGAAAGAATTCGAAAGGAAAGCAGCATTCTTGCAGAAATGGAAAAAAATGGAGAAATTGAAATTGTAGGTGCTACTTATAGTGTTTCAACAGGACAAGTAGATTTCTTTTAGGCACTTTTTATAGATAAATAAACCTAAAATGGATTTTACTATGTGAAATTATCCTTCACGTTGCGTAAATTGGGATATAGGGTTAATATAGCATAGAAATATGGCAAAAAAGTTGTCATTGTAGAATAATTCTTTAGTATTTTTGTATCGTAAATAAAACACATTTTGTCATGAGTATTAAAAAACAATTTTTGAAAAGTAAACCGGTTTGTAAAGTAACTTTTTCGTTAACAAAAGAAGAAGCTTCTAATGCGGTAAAAGTACAACTTCTAGGAGATTTTAACAATTGGAAA
Organism: uncultured Flavobacteriaceae bacterium; assembly: GCA_965363545.1. Lineage (GTDB taxonomy): Bacteria > Bacteroidota > Bacteroidia > Flavobacteriales > Flavobacteriaceae > Lutimonas. The sequence goes on from CBDTUD010000006.1 coordinate 60,596, forward strand.
TTAGAAGATGCTATTGTTATGAGTAAATTGAAAAACGGGTCTTTTAAAACTACGTTGGATTTATCAGTTGAAAATGAGTATCAATTTAAATATTTAATTGATGGCGCTACTTGGGAAAATGATAGCGAAGCTGATAAATATGTTAATAATGGCATAAATCATGAAGAAAATTCTGTTGTAGTTTTATAACAACTAGAGTTTTTTAAGTGAAATTTTCCTTTCTCTGAATGGAAGGATGAGTTACGCGCTATTTTTTAGCAAAAAACAAACTGAAACAAATTATCAATGCAACTACTTTTTAAAGTGGTTGCATTTTTTTTATCTCAAAATCTTATTATGACGAATTACTTCGTTTTTCTTCGATAAATAAATCAAGTCATTGGGACAATAATTACTACACTTCGTCCTAAATTGATTTTGGTTTCTATGCAAATCATTTAATTTGTTTTATAGTATTAAATATAATTGTTAAAATGAATTAATTGCTCTTGAATAGTTAAACTAAAATATTTTTGAACCCCCTCAATTATGAAAACTTTTCCATTTCCTAAGAATTCATCTTTAAATACTTTAAGGATTAATTTTATTATAAGCTACAAATTACTTTTAGCTATTCTTTTAATTTTTATTGTTTCGTTCTCAGTTTATTCGCAAAAAAACAAACCTGGAGGAGGTAATGGCAAGAACAATGATGTTATTCCAATTCTGTATTGTGTTAAAGATATTAGTAATGGATTATATCAGGCAAGTTTTGGTTATGAAAATCCAACTAATAAAGAAGTGACTATCGATGAAAATGATAGTAAAGTTAAATATAATAACGGAAAGAAAATAGCGAAAGGTTTGGCTAAATTCAAGCCAGGAATTAATAATCGGGCTTTTACTAAAGAATTTGGTTCTAATGATTATGTAGAATGGACTATAATAAGTAATGGTAGAACTCATACCATTATTGCAAATGCAAATTCTGCAAAAAAATGTGCGCCAGATGATGGATTTATTTTCCCCGTTATTGGAAATGGAAAATCACAGGAAATTATTGGGCAAGAACTTTCATCGTTATGTGATCAGGTTGCTGGTGAAACCCCATCTGATTTAATTTTTCAAACAATTGCAGACAAAGTACTTGTTGAAATTGTTCCGATTGATGGACAAATGCAAAATGTGATTTCTTTGTTATTGGGATCCGAATTTAATATTTCAACATCAGATTTTTTATTAGATCTAGCCAGCTACAATAGCTTGTCAGCTATTGATGTATATATTGAAAAAACGAAACTATGTGATTTAAATTTACACGATGATATAATAAACTTCGCAAGACCAGTATATCCTGCTTATAATAATTCCGGAGGAGTTCTTTCGCAAGGAGATGCTGCCCAAACTTCGAATATAGTGCGGGAATCATTTCGCATAAAAGATAATACAGGTACAATTGTGCCGGTTAACGGCAATAATATTACAGTGGGTGTTCTGTCGGATAGTTATGATATGGCATTTCCTGGAGTTTCATATGCAGATATTGACGTTTCCAATGGCGAATTACCAGTAGGTGTTAAGGTTATAAAAGATAATTCATTTAAAGCTACCGATGAAGGGAGAGCCATGATGCAAATAATTCATGATGTGGCACCTGGAGCTGCACTACAGTTTCATACTGCAACAGCATCGCCTCGTCAATTTGAAGTTGGTTTTAATGCTTTAGCAAAAGAAAGCAACATTATTGTTGATGATATTACTTTTATTACGGAACCTTTTTTTGGAACTGGTCGTATATCACTAGCGATACAAAATTTTGTAAGTACACCTGGTAAATTTCATTTTACGTCTGCAGGTAATTTGGCAAATAAAGGTTTTCAGAGTACATTCTCACCAACTGTAAACGTACCAACTACAAATTTTATTGACCCTAGAAGCTCAACGGTAGCACACGATTTTGATAATAGTGCCGGGGTTGATTACCTACAAAAAATCAGTGTTGTTCCGGGAACCTATTTAATTGCTTTGCAATGGAAAGAAAATTTGGCATCACAAGTAAATAGCTTAGGTGCGAATGACGATTTAGATATCTATATCGTCGATGATTTTGGTCGATTGCTGGTAGGCAGTAATCGTGTAAATGTAGATGGAGATCCAACAGAGATCATTGTTTTTAGGGCTACAGGTACTGGAGAGGCTAATATTTTAATTACTAGCGCCAATGGTCCAACCAACGTTCCTTTTCGATATATCGCTTTTCGTACTTCAGCAGGAGATGGTACTCCAAATGGATTGAAATTTGAACAATATTTTAATGGTGCACCAACCGTAAGTGGGCACGCGATGACACCAGAATCAGTTACTGTGGGTGCGGTTGATTACCGTGATTCGGATAATCCTAAGGCGGAAGTATTCTCTTCCTATGGAGGTTCACTATCTGATGGAAGTAATCTTGAAATTGATTTATATGCCCCAGATGGTGGAAACACTTCATCGATTACCATAGGTCAGGATGCAGATTGCCCAACGTGCGATAACGATGGTATTTTGAATTTTTATGGAACCTCTGCATCAGCACCGCATGCAGCGGGTGCTGCAGCATTATTAATGTCAGCTTCACCTTCTTGGTATCCTGACGGCTCTTTTACTGCAAATCAAGCATTGCAAACTTTCAAATCAGCAGCTACACCTTTCACAACAAGGGATAATTCTCAGGGCGTATTCATTAATACGCTTGCTGCATTTAAAAGTTTAGCTGCACAAACTGCAAAAATAACGGAACTCATAGTTGAAGATGGTAAAACACCAAGTGCAGAACCTTTTACTGTAACTATTATTGGTGAGTTTTTTCCCGAAAACCAAGAGGACGTTTCCGTATTATTTAATGGACAAGCCTTAGAGAATGTTACATATACTACAGCAGAAGATGGTTCACCCATAATAACGGCTAGCGTACCTACTTTCTCTGGAAATCCGGAGTTATTAGTTGTTTCAAAAGGAAAAACTCCCGGCGGTACAGATGGAGGTGCATCTGACCCTGCCTATTTCTTTGATGAAGGTAAAATAGCTTTAAATATTATTGCTAATAATGCCCAATTTGAATACGGACAAGATATAAGACAATCTTATTATAGAGCTGATTCGAGTCAACCTGATTATATTCCACCTTATACCGTACAAGGACTTCCGGAAGGTGTGACTTTTGAATCTTTAGCCGCACAAGATGGCCTGCCACCGATACTATTAAATAATGCAACTATTGATGAAAAGCTTGCTGCCAACGGATACCCTGATGCATTTAAATATGTAATTTTCCCTTCTTTTGGTGATCAGGTGTTAAGTGAGGCGCAATTAGCCAAATTCCAAATAAATTTTATTTCAGGCTACATTGACCCTGAACTTGGTGAATTGGGTTATTTAACCATTACAAAAAAAGATTTAACCATTACCACAGAAGATGTTACCTATACCTATGGAGATGCTATAGATTTACCATTGCTATACTCCTATGATATGAGTGGAATAACAGATAATTCTCCTGAAACTGGGTTTTATAGTTTTATAAAGTCTAGCCATGCCAGTGATTTTAAGGATGGTTTGCCTAATAAATTCCGAGCAGTTGTGAGTAAATTTAGAGCTGTAGTGAGCGATTATAATTTGCTAGATCTTTTAAATGGTGGAAGTTGGAGTGCTTCAGAACGTACTATTGAAAATAAATTTAGAGCCGTAGTGAGTGGTATGAATATTATAGATTTGGATAATGAAAATTTCACCAACTTCATTGATGCTCAGTATAATTATGAAACAGACCCAACAATTAATAAATTTAGGGCTGTGGTGAGTAAATTTCGGGCCGTAGTGAGTGCCGAAAAATTATTTGCCGGTGATGTCGATTTGAGTATTGATAATAAATTTAGAGCAGTAGTAAGTAAATTCCGGGCCGTAGTGAGTACAGATGACCCTGAAAACCCTTTTAGTAACTATAATTCAGTATTTGCAATTGTCGATGCAGAAGATGCGCCACCAGAGGATGGTTCAGATGATGAACGTGCAATTTCTAATATGTATTCCTTAAACATGATTACTGGCTTGGAAGTTACAACAGAGGCCGAAGCCCATTATGTTTATCCGGGTGCTTTTTTAAATGAAATATCGGTTAATTTTAATACGATTTATGAATCTGGCAGATTAATTATTTTGCCAAAAGACTTGACCGTAAGTACAGATAATTTGACAATTCCGTATGGAGAAACCCTAACATTGGAAAAATTGGCTTTGATTACTAATTTTGAAGGATGGGCTTTTGAAGGGGATTACCAAGAATCAGTGGCAATAGCTTTCCCGGATGGCGTTCCTTATTATTTCGTTAAAGTAGGAGGCGATGATACCGAGTTAGAATTGGAGGAACTTAAAGAGCTAGAAGAGTATACAATCCATATTAGAAATCCTCGAAATTATGTAATTAAATATGAAAATGATGTACAAGGTATATTGACAATTTCACCAACAATCTTGAACGTGGAAACAGCACATTTTGAAGCTAGTTATGGCGCTACTTTTGAAGCATCGGATTTAACAACAATATTTGGTGATTTCGCATATCCTGATGAATCTTCAGAAACCGTTTTTCCAAATGGTGTGCCTTACTATTTTGTAGATGCTGCATTGAATGAGTATGAGCTGGGTGACAAAATGAATGTAGGCGATTATCAGATCAAAATTAGAGGAACTGAAAATTATGTTATGGAATATGGTGTGAACCATAGTTCGTTAACCATTTTACCAGCTCCTTTAACCATAAAGACAACTGGATTAGAAATAGAATATGGAGATAATCTTCAAGCAGTTATTACAACGGATATTTCTGGATTTGCTTCTAATGAAACTATAACAACTGTTTTTCCAGATGGAATACCATATCTTTTTGTTGATGAATTAAATTCAGAATTAAGTATAGATGTTGTTAAAGAACTAGGTGTTTATGAGGTTAAAGTTTCAACCACCACTGCATCGGCTAATTATGAGATTATGTATGCTGATGACCATGGATTTCTAACTATTTCTCCGCGACATGTGCTTGTGAAAACGGACAATCTAGATAAGGATTATGGGTATACTATAATGCTATCCGATTTGAAAACTGAATTTATTGATTTTGCTCCGGGTGAAATACTGGAAGATGTTATTGGTTCGTCTGCGATACCATATTATTTTGTGGATGCATCTGGTTCGATGTTTAGCCTTGGCGATGAATTGGAAGTTGGGGTTTATGACATTAAAATTGAAGAAACTAATAATCATTATATTTTTGAATATGACAGTTCGGTCAATGTATTATCCATTAATCAAAAAACGTTATTGGTATTTATTGATGATTTGATTGTTAACGAAGGTGAAACGCCATTATTTAAAGCAAGGTTTGAAGGTTTTGTTTATGTTGAAACAGAAGCATTTGTTTTCCCGGAAGGCATACCTTATTATATAGTGGATGATTCAGGATATGAGCAAGATTATAATGATGCAGGTGTTTATACTATCAAAATAAGAGATACTAAAAATTATTTGATTGATTCGAATGATGCAAAATTGTATATAAACCCTTCTTATGATGGGGATAAAATTCGCACATATGCTGAGTGTGTTGCATATAACCCATCTGCATCAGATGGATTATACTATACGGTTACTTATCGATACGAAAATAATAATAATGATTCTATTTTTGTTTTAGAGGGTGTAGATAATAATTTATCCGGACCTGCAAAATTTGAGGGCCAACTACCTACTGTTTTTCTTCCTGGTAGCGGAATATTCGAAATTCGCTTTGATGGTAAAAAATTAGTTTGGAGACTGACAACCTATGGCAGTACGCATAAAAGTTCAGTTTCCTCGGCTTCCACTATCGGATCTGGGAAATGCGATGCCAAACTTGATGGTGTATATGAAGTATTTCCAAACCCGGTAACAAGTTCAGTAGATTATAAATTAACCATTAAACAAAATATTGCGGAAGAAAGTAACGTGAAAGTTATTAATAGATTCGGTGCAACAATGTTGAATACCAGTTTTGATGGCAGTAATGAAATTATCAAAGTTGATATGGCTCTTTATCCTATAGGGATGTATTTCATAAGAATTTCGAACGCTTCAGATGTAATGGTATTTAGTATAATAAAGGAATAATTTAAATAAATATGATAAATAGGCATAAGGTATTTTTTGTTTCAGTAGTTTTTTTTTTACTATTGTCGATGACAGTTTTTTCACAAAATTCTAAAATAGATAGTTTAAAAAATATTGTGGAAACTGGAACAAAAGATACCTCTATGGTATCTACCTTGAATACACTAAGTATTGAAGTGTTAAATAATGAAAACATTCCGGAATCAATCATTTATTCCGAAAAGGCTAAAGAACTAGCTAATCAATTGAACTATAAAAAGGGGAAAGCATATGCTTTAAAAAATATTGGACTGGCTCAGTATTATCAAGGAGATTTTATCGCCGTTCTGGACCATTGGACGCGATCTTTGGAAACTTTTGAAGCTATTAACGATACCTTGGGTATTGCGACCATTGTGAATAATTTAGGAGCCGTTTATTATAGTCAAGGCAGTCATGCAAAAGCGTTGGATTATTATCTAAGATCCTTAAGTATTTCTGAAAAAGTAAAAGACCCTTTTCGCATTTCTCAAGCCCTTTTGAATATAGGGGGTTTGTATGCAGAAATGCTAAATTATGAGAAAGCTTTGGAGTATTTTAATAAAATTGAAAAATACCGGGCATTGGTCAATGACCCCAAAATAAACAGTCATTATTTAATGGGTATTGGCGAAATATATTATGAACAAGGTTTTTATGACGATGCTTTAAAATATTATGAAGAAGCGTTGAATAATAGTAATATTAATGAGCGCCCGAATAATCTTATAAAATTAGGCTTAGTAGAGTTAAAAAGGAGAAACAAAGAAAAAGCTATTAATTTTTTAAATGAAGGGTATAGCATTGCAAAAAATAATAATCAAAAATTTGAAGTTGTCCAAGCTTTAATTGCCTTAGCGTCTGTATATAAGGAGAATAATTATAAAAAAGCCATAACGGAATACAAAGAAGCAGAAGTTCTTGCAAAGGAGGTTGATGCGAATGATGAATTGCGTGATATTTATGAAGGTTTGTACCAAACGTTTGAAATCAAAGGTGACTATGAAAATGCATTTAAGTACCAAAACCTTTATTTGAGGCAAAAAGATTCTATTTTTAATTTAGCAACCGATGATAAAATTCGGGGACTTCAATTTGATTTTGATTTAGAAAAGAAACAAGATGAGATTGGTTTATTAGAAAAAGAGGCAGAGATAAGTGAATTGGAAGGAAGAAGACAAAAAGTAGCCCTTTATTCCATAATTGGGTTTGCAGTCATCATATTATTTTTGGCTATTGGTTTATTAAATCGTTATAAATTTGTTAATAAGACTAAGAAAATTATTGAGGATGAAAAAAACAAATCAGATAATTTGCTACTAAATATTTTACCTTTTGAAACCGCTACTGAGTTAAAAGAATATGGAAAAGTTAAAGCTAAGAAATTTGATTCTGTAACTGTTTTATTTACAGATTTTAAGAATTTTACTCAATTTTCCACTAACTTATCTCCAGAAGAGCTCGTTAAAAGTGTGGACTACTACTTTTCGAAATTTGATGAAATAATTGACAGATATGATCTCGAAAAAATAAAGACTATAGGTGATGCCTATATGTGCGCAGGTGGTCTTCCTTTTGAGTCTGACGATCATTCTGTTCGAATGATAATGGCTGCTTTTGAAATTTCAAAGTTTGTTACAGATAGTAAAGAACTGAAAAATTCTGATGCAATTACTCATTTTGACGTTCGCATTGGGTTGAACACCGGTCCGGTAGTTGCAGGGGTTGTTGGAACGAAAAAGTTCGCGTACGATATTTGGGGAGATACTGTAAATGTAGCATCAAGAATGGAATCTATGTCTGAAGCAGGAAGAATTAATATTTCTGAGGATACGTATGAATTAGTTAAAAATATTTTTAATTGTTCGTATCGTGGTGAGATTGTCGTTAAAAATAGAGGTACGATGAAAATGTACTTTGTAGATAGTGTAAAAAACAAAGATCTTTTGCCCGTATTTGATAAAAAATTGGTATAATTATATTTATAATTATTTTTTGAACTAATTGATATAATAACAAAACATGAAACAAGACCCAAACAATTATTGGGAGCAGCTGGAAAGGTTAGAAAAATTAATAAAGGGCTCAGAGTTAAAAGCAGGAGTTATTTTTTCTTTCCATAGTCTTATATTAGGCTTGTTTGTTGATAGATTGGAATATGTTAAAGTCATAATTCATGGTAATGTTTTTTTATTACTCTTGTTAGGTTTATGGATTATGTGTGTTGTGATTTCCATTTTTCATTGTTTTAAATGTTTTAATCCTCAAATGGAATTGAAGTATGAAAAAAATGTATTTTTTTTTAAAGATACTGTTTATGCTTTTGGAAGTGCTGAAGACTATTCAAAGAAGGTAATGTCAGTATGTGCCAATGAAGAAGAATTGTGCAAACAATTGAGCAAGCAACTACATGTGGAAAGTAAAATTATAGATCAAAAATTTATTTGTGTTAAAAAATCAATACGATACTTTGGCTTAAGCTTTATTTTTGTAATCTTATTTCTTTTGTATTGGATAATAATAAGTATGCTATAACGTTAATCCTTAGAATGAAAGGTTATATAAAACTTCGAAAAAAAGGCTTGGAGATTTTAAATTCAAAGCTGTCTAAAAAACTTTTTTATCATGGTATTCATCATACCCAAGATGTATATCATGTGGTAAATCAGTATATTAAACGAGAGAATATTGAAGCTCATGAAGCAAAACTTCTGCGCATAGGAGCTTTATTTCATGATATTGGTTTTACAGTTTCCAATGAAAATCATGAAGAAAGAGGTGTAGAAATCGCCAAAAAATACATGACAGAATATGGGTTTCCTGATAAAGATATTGAAGTTGTAAAAGGACTAATCATGGCAACAAAAATTCCGCAATCTCCAAAAAATCATTTAGAAGAGATTATTTGTGATGCAGATTTGGATTACCTTGGAAGATCTGATTTTCAAACTATTAGCGACCAATTATTTGAAGAATTAAAGGCATTTTCAATTATTAAAACTTTAAATGATTGGAATCAAGCACAACTAAAATTTTTAGAAGCACATGAGTATCATACCAAATTTGCTCTTAAAAATAGAAGACCTAAAAAAATCAAAAGAATCAATGAGATTAAGGCGATGATTTCAAAAGCCAGTTAGTTTAATCTTTTTCAATTTATAGTTAGTTTTTTCGAAATACCTTTGTCTGCACCTAGAGCAATGCTGCGTTGCGATGGCAGTGAACCACCAATGAAAACTGTGTATTCTCCATCTCGCAATCTAGGTTCTCCATTTGTGTCAATTTGATTAAACGTATTTTTGTTTAATTTGAAAGTGATCGTTTTGGTTTCTTCCGGTTTAACCGAAACTCTTTGAAAGGATTTTAAATCATAAATAGGATCATTTTTTCCTGCTAATGGTGAACTGATATATAATTGAACAACTTCTTCACTTGCTCTTTTACCAGTATTTTTAATGTCAACGGTAACGGTATAATCGGAATCAATTTTCAAATTATCATAAGAAAATGTTGTATAACTTAGGCCAAAACCAAATGGATACAGTGGCTCTTTTTCCATATATTTATAAGTTCTTCCTTTCATGTTATAGTCTTCATAAGCAGGAAGTTGGTCTATAGATTTTGGGAAAGTAATTGGAAGTTTTCCTGTTGGAGGAACATCACCAAACAAAATATCCGCGACAGCGTTACCACCTTCTTCACCAGGATACCAAACAAAAACGATTGCATCAACAATGTCATGAATCTCAGGAATTGCAATCGGACTTCCACCGGTTAACACTAAAACTAACGGATTTTTACTGTCTTTTTTGATCTTTTTAAGATAATCAATTTGGTTTTGTGGAAGTTTTAAATCAGGTTTATCCCCTTTATGCGCAGACACCAAAGATTCACCTTCTTCTCCTTCCCAGAGTCCGGAAATTCCCATAACGGCAATACAGACATCAGCCGCTGCTGCCTCTCCAGTCGACCAATCAATTGGGTTTATATTGTCTTGAAAAGGTAAAACACCATATTTATAATTAACGGTAGACCCTATACTAACTTTGCTAACAATTCCATCTAAAATATTTTGAGAACTACTCGTAACTCCGTAGTAATTTCCTAATAAAACATCTTCGTTTGCTGCGTGTGGTCCAACAATATATATATTGCGAATGTCTTTTTTAAGCGGTAAAACGTTATTCTTATTTTTTAATAGAACGATCGATTTTTGAGCAGCTTCCAAAGCTAATTTTCTATGTGCTTTTGAGTCTACCACCGATGCGCTAATCGTATCATAAGGATTTGTGCCTATCGGATCAAAAAGTCCTAATTTAAAACGGGTGATTAAACCTTCTTTTAATCGTTGGTTTAGCAAATTTTCGGTAATTAAATTTTGGTCGATGGCGTTTTTTAGAACGTCATACACATTGCCACAATTAATATTTGTACCGCTTTTTAGTGCTAAAGCTGCCGATTCTTCTGGAGTATTTGTTACTTTATGAAAAGCATGAAAATCGTTTATTGCACCACAATCGGAAACAATATAACCTTTAAAGCCCCAAGAATCTCGTAAAATATCTTGCAATAAATACGGACTACCGCAACAAGGTTCTCCTAAAGTTCGGTTGTAAGCTCCCATGACTCCTTCCACTTTCGCTTCTTGAACTAAGGCTTTGAAAGCAGGCAGGTAGGTTTCGAATAAATCTTTTTTTGACACGATTGCATCAAATTCATGTCGTAATTCCTCCGGACCGGAGTGCACGGCATAATGTTTTGCACAGGCAGCGGCTTTTATATATTTATCATTATCGCCTTGCATTCCTTTTACAAAAGAAACACCTATTCGACTGGTCAAATATGGATCTTCACCGTAAGTTTCTTGTCCACGACCCCATCTGGCATCTCTAAAAATATTCACGTTTGGTGACCAAAATGTCAAACCTGCGAATCGTCCTCTGTTTCCAATTTTTATGGCCTCATTATATTTAGCTCGTGCTTCGTCGGAAATTGCATTGGCAACCCGAAAAATTAAATCTTCATCAAACGTAGCGCCTAAACCGATAGCCTGAGGAAAAACAGTTGCCCGACCATTTCTGGCAACACCGTGTAAAGCTTCGCTCCACCAGTTGTATTCCGGAATTCCGAGTCTTTCAATAGGAGGGCAAACGTCGACCATTTGAGATACTTTTTCTTCGAGAGTTAATTCTTTTATCAAGGCGTCAGCACGCTCTTCGTTTGATAGATTGATATCTTCCCAAGCATATTTTGGTTGAAATGGTTCTTTTTTCATTGGTGTTTTTTCTTCGGTTTTGGCACAATTTATTAGACTGAAAAATAAGATAAATGCAAAAAAATAAGATGTTTTCATAAGGATCGGAATCTAATTTTTGATTTTATTTTTTAGTAATTATGACAGTAAAACCACCTCCTGAAACTAAGGAAATATTTTTTGAAGTTGTTGCATTGACATCAAAAGTTTCGATAACGTAATCTTGGGCAAATTTATCTGCATTAATGCCATCTTTCATGATTTTTGCCTCATATTCTCCTGGCGGTAAAAATGAAAAATCAATGTCAATTTCTCTTGGCGTCCAATTGGTCATTCCTGCTGTAAACCATGTGTCGCCGTTTCTTCTTGTAATTACTACATACTCACCTACATTGCCAGCTAAACCAATGGTTTCATCCCATACGGTTGGTATTTTTGAAATAAATTCAGTGGTTTCTGCTTCTTTATAATAGGTGCTAGGTGTTTCACATAGCATTTGCAAAGCGCTTTCGAAAACGACATACATGGCAACCTGATGACTTCTTGTGCCCAAACTCATTGGTCGGTCAAAACTGATATTGTAATTTTTTAAATTAGAATTTATCATGGAGCCTGGTGTAAAATCCATAGGGCCAACAACATTGCGAATAAACGGAAGTGTCACATTATGTTCTGGTGTAATTTCATTAGACCATTTATTATTTTCGTTACCTTTTACACCTTCGTAAGAAACTACATTAGGATAGGTTCTTTGTAAACCCGTTGGTTTGAATGCACCGTGAAAATCAACCAATAGATGATTTTCAGCAGCTTTTTTTGCCACTTTTTCATAAAAATCAATCATATATTGATCATTACGTTGCATGAAGTCCATTTTAATACCTTTAACACCCCAATCTTTATATAAATCTAAAATGGAGAGATCTTTTTCTAAAGGACCCCAAAGTGACCATAAAATAACACCTACATTTTTTTCTTTTCCATAAGACACTAATTCGGCAATATCGATGTCAGGATTGGACTCTCGAGTTTCTGTAGTAGATTTTGTCCAACCTTCATCGAGTATAATATATTCTAGTCCGTATTTTGAAGCAAAATCGATATAATATTTATAGGTTTCTGTATTGACTCCCGATTTAAAATCAACACCGTAAATATTATTTGCATTATACCAGTCCCATGCAATTTTTCCCGGCTTAATCCAATTGGTATCTTTAATTTTGGATGGTCTCGCCAATTGATAAACAAGAGTATTTTCGATTAAATCAGTATCCTTATCCGTAATAACGAGAACGCGCCATGGGAAATCTCTTTTTCCATTGGATTTTGCCAAATAATCGGCATATTCGAGAACTTGATCACGATCTTCTCCACCGACTTTAGGAGTCGCTTTTGAAACATATTTCGGAAAAATCGCTTGAAGACCATTGCTAGACGTACCTTTCATGAACATTCCCGGATATTCATAAATATCGGCGTCCGTAATCAAAATATTAGTGTTTCCAATCTTATTAAGTACCGGTAAGGAACAAAAAGTGTTTACTGTTAAAGTGTCTAATTTCGTTTTGATATAAAAACGTTCGTTATGTGAAATAAAAGAATCTTCTTTTGGGAAAAATGCCATAGTTTCCTCCGCAAAATTAATTTTAAAGGTTTCTTCTTCAATTAGGATGACTTTTTTGTGTGAAGTGCTGAAGCGATATGCAATTCCCGAATCATATGCTCGAAACGTAATTTTAAAATTATTTTTGAATTGAATTATCAGTTCATTATACGAATCTTTGATAGAAGAAAATTTTTGAGGAAGTACAGGAGTTAAGACTTGATTTGTACTACTTTTAGAAACTTTGACTACTTTAGGGTTTGCACCAAAAGAATTTTCTCCCATTAATTTCAGATCGATAAACGATTCGGAAATGACAAGTTGATTTTTAAATGCAACTTGAAACGAAATAGTTTTATCAACCGATGCAGATAATTGCAAATCGCCATTCGGACTTTTCAAACTATATATTTGCGCTTGAAGAATTAAAGTATTTATTAGTAGAAATAACAATAATACGAATCGTTGTTTGAAGGAATTCATAGGCTTGGCGATTAATAATTAGATGAAAAGGTCTTTCTACAAAGTTATATTATTTTAGATAGTTTGATAAAGAAAATGCAAAAAATGAATCTCTGGATGGGTTGCTAATTTTGTTGCCGCCACAAGCACTTACTATCTGTTGTTTGATATTCCAACGATAAACAAAAGGTGTTGTTTAGAATGGTGCATGCAAATCGAGTTGCCAAAGTTTTGTAGGTGAGGTAAAAACACATTTAATTTTATTAGAGGGTTCAATTTTGCTCGCTATATTTTTCTTATTTTTGAATTTCTCTCACAAAAGAATAAACGCATTGAAAAAGCCGGATAATAAAAAGAAGAATATCACAGTTCAAGATATTGCCAATGTTGTTGGTATTTCTGCTTCTACGGTTTCGAGAGCGTTGAATGATCATGCTAAAATAAGTCAGGCAACAAAAGATAAAGTTTGGGCTGTTGCTAAAGAATTGGGTTATAAAGCGACGGTACCAGCATTTATGACGCCTGTAAAAACGAAGTCGATTTATTTTTTACTTCCTGATTTAGAAACTAGTTTGTATCGTGATGCTATTTCGGGTGCCCAAGAAATTGCAAAACAGAATGGATACAATGTATTTATTGCAACTACCCAAAACTCTTCGGAATTGGAAAAAATGTATTCCGATTCTATCATAAGTCAGGGTATAGGAGGTATTATAATTGTGAATCATGATGTGGATTCAAAGCGAAAGTCATTTCAAAGATTTCGAGAGGAGAATATTCCGATTGTTTTTATAAATAAGTCTCATATTGGTGCAAAATCCTGTGAGATAATCCCAGATTTTTCACACGGAGCCTATAAGGCGGTACTACATTTTATTTCTATGCAATGCAAAAATATTGCGGTTTTTACCGGAGATTTAAACGAAATCTTTTATGCAGACATGGTCAATGGATATTGTGATGCCATGAGCGAATCAGGATTAGAAGTGCATAAAAAAAATATTTTGAGCAATTGCTTGAAGCCAGCCGATGTTGAAAGTTCTTTGAATGATCTGTTGCAAAAAAATAAACTCCCCGATGCCATCTTAGCACCAAATACAAAGGTGAGTATGGTAATAGCAAACTGGGTAAAAAAGAATCGAAAAAGCATTCCTGAAGATATGGTTTTGGTTAGTTTTAGTGATTCCAATGATAGCAACGATTCCTCATTAATAGATTTCTCATTGTCTACGGTTCAGTTTTCTGGAACTGAAATAGGCACAAAAGCAGTAGAAAAACTAATTGAGCAAATGAAAAGCAATCAAATTTCTACTGAAAAATTTATTATTACTTCTAAATTTATTATTAAGGCTTCTTCTTTAAAAGTATAAACTCGATTTAGTTTTTGAATTGAAATAAATTCTTCTACTCGTCTTCCATTAAAATTGCCATTCCCTTAAAAACGGGAATCTAAACATAGAAATTCAGTTTTTGCTTAAAAATTTAAATAACACTAGTAAGATCTCTATAAAGGAAGAACGCTCTATGACTTTTCCTTATATTTAATTTGTAAATAGTTAATGCAATTTATTGCATTAACTATATTTTTAATATTAAAAAAATGACATAATTCAATTATTTTAGATTTATATTAATGAGCATGTCTTATTTAATTCAATAAATAAAAGTGATTAATTCATATTATGTGTAAAAATTAGGAAATAAATTATCGTGCAACATATTGCATATGATAAAATATTTATTATTTTTGACTAAATATTAAGTGCAAGAAAGAATGAAAAAATTAACCCTTTTAGTATTTGTTTTTAGTTGCCTAACAAATACCTACTCGCAACAAGAAATAACTACAGAACTTATGCATTGGAAAATTCAAAATAGCAACGAAGTAGGTCAAAACGGAAAGGTTATTTCAAGTAAAACCTATAAGGATACATCATGGATAGAGGCAAAAGTACCAACAACGGTTTTTAATGCTTTGGTGGAACAAGGAAAATACAAAGATATTTATGTGGGCAAGAATATGGAAGAGATTGATACGAAACCATTTCAAACTTCGTGGTGGTATCGAACCTCATTCCAATGGAAAGATAGCAATCAAATCTATTTACTTGAATTTGAAGGCATTAATTACAGTGCAAATATTTGGTTAAATGGGGAGCAAATTGCTTCTAAAAATGAGGTGATCAATCCTTTCCGACAGTTTAAATTTCAAATTAATAAACAGTTAAAAAAAGGCGATAATATTTTAGCTATCGAAGTATTTCCACCTCAAAGTGGCGATTTTACGATTGGTTTTGTCGATTGGAATCCTGCACCACCAGATAATAATATGGGAATTTATCGCAATGTAAATCTCATCGCTATTAAAGGTGTTGGTATTGAAAATTCTTATATAGAAAGTCATTTTAAAGCGGAAAATTATAAAGAAACGGATCTTGTTTTTTCAACCAACCTAAAGAATTACGGAAAAAAAGTTGAAGGAGTTTTACGAATTGAGTTTAACAATAGCAGCATTGAAAAAATAGTTTCATTACAAGAAAATGAAAATAAAAAAGTGGTGTTAAAAGCGTCCGATTTTGAGCAATTGCATATTAAAAATCCAAAACTTTGGTGGCCTCATACTATTGGTGAACCGAATTTATACCAAGCAAAAGTTACTTTTAAAGTGAATAATAAGGTGCTTGATACCGAAGAATTTAATTTCGGAATACGAGAAGTTTCCGATTTTTTCACAGCATCCGGACACCGAGGTTTTAAAGTTAACGGGGAGAAAATTTCCATTCGTGGTGGAGGTTGGGTTGATAATTTGATTTTGAATGATACCAAAGATTATATCCAATCACAATTGGAATATGTTAAAGATATGAACCTGAATTCTATAAGATTAGAAGGTTTTTGGGGTAAAGATCATACCATATATCAGCTATGCGATGAGCTAGGTATTTTAATTATGGTAGGTTGGAGTTGTCAATGGGAGTGGGAAAACTATTTGGGAAAACCTGTAGATGAAAAATTTGGCGGAATTCTTTCGCCGCAAGATATCGAATTGATGTCTGCTGCTTGGAAAGATCAAGTAATTTGGTTGCGAAATCATCCTTCTATTTATGCATGGTCGGCAGGTAGCGATTGTATACCGAAACCGGAATTAGAAAAAAAATACTTCGACATATTTGACGAATACGATTCAACTCGCGTTTATTTATCTTCCGCAAAAGAATGGAATTCTTTATCTGGCCCGAGTGGCGTGAAAATGCGTGGGCCTTATGCGTACGTTCCTCCGGTGTATTGGTTTGCCGATACTTTGTATGGTGGAGCCTTCGGATTTAATACCGAAACAGGTCCCGGAGCGCAAGTTCCTCCTTTGGAAAGTATTAAAAAAATGATTCCCGAAAAGGATTTATGGCCAATAAATGACGTTTGGAATTACCATTGTGGTCGCAATGAATTCAATACCTTAGATCGTTTTACAAAAGCCTTGAACGAACGATACGGGGAAGCCGATAATGTGGAAGATTATGCATTCAAATCACAATTATTAAATTATGAATTAATGAGACCAATGTTCGAAGCTTTTTCAGTAAATCGCTATGAAGCAACAGGTGTAATTCAGTGGATGCTGAATTCGGCTTGGCCGGAAATGTACTGGCAATTGTACGATAGTTATTTAATGCCAAACGCTGCATATTATGCCACAAAAATTGCCGGAAATCCGATGCACGCCATCTATAATTATGATGATATGTCTATTTATTTGATCAATGATCAATTAGAAGAAGCAATAAATTTACGATTAGAAATTAAAGTTTTTGATGTGCAATCGAAAGTCGTTTTCGAAAAAACAATAGCAACAAATATTGATGCAAATATTTCTGAAAATTTGTTGAAATTGCCGGAATTTAAAGATATATCAAACACGTATTTTTTAAATCTGAAAGTTTATGATGCCGAGAATAACGAAATCGACAATAACTTTTATTGGTTGAGTAAAAAGCAAGATATTTTAGATTACGAAGCAAAAGTACCGAATTGGTATTACCATACACCTACCAAACAATATGCAAATTATTTGGAGTTAGAAACATTAAAAAAAGTAAATTTGAGCCATTCTGTTGCTAAAAAAGAAAACGAGTCGCATGTGATTTATGAAATTACTTTGAAAAATCCTTCTGAAAATATTGCATTTTTTACTGAATTGAGAATGGTAGATAGCAAAACAGGTTTGTCTATTTTGCCTGTAATTTGGTCAGATAACTATATCTCTTTAGTACCGGGAGAAACAGGGGTATACACTGCAAAAATACGTAAAGAACATCATAAAAATAGCAAGGCTAGCTTTGTTTATACAGGTTGGAATTCAGCCGAAAATGAATAAATAAGTTTCGGCAATTATCAAAAACCATAACCATGAAGAAAAGTTATATTGTAGTCCTTTTAATATTTGCAGCATTTTTTGTTATTTCATTTCTAACCAATATTCTCGGGGCTTTGAACCCGAGTGTTTCGTCAACGTATGATTTGAGTGAAACGATGGCTGGCTTTTTACCATTTTCCTTTTTTATCGCCTATGGGGTGATGTCTATTCCTGCCGGTTTTCTAGTTGAAAAATACGGAGAGAAAAAAATGATGATTTTTGGCTTTTTATTGGCATTTTCGGCCTCCTTACTCTTTGTTGGAATTCCTTCTTTTAATGTATTTATTTTTTCGTTGTTCACGATAGGTTCCGGTATGGCAATTTTGCAGGTGGTGATAAATCCCTTGCTACGAGTTTCTGGCGGTGAAGCAAATTACGCTTTAACTTCTGTTGGTGCACAATTAACTTTTGGTGCAGCATCTTTTGTGAGTCCGTTAGTTTATTCTTGGTTGGTTACGAATTTAGGCGAGAAAGAAACTACTAATGCAATCCTAAATTTTTTATCGGGTGTAACTCCTGAAAATATGTCTTGGGTTGCCATTTACTGGATATTTGCATTTTTAAGCCTTGTGTTAATAGCTTTAATTGTTTTGGTAAAATTTCCTAAAGTAGCTTTGAGTGATGAAGAAAAAGTAGGTACAAAAGATAGTTATTTGGCACTCTTTAAAAATAGAACAGTGATACTTTTCTTTCTTGGAATCTTTGCCTATGTAGGTGCCGAGCAGGGAATTTCTTATTGGATGTCAAAATATTTACAAGTATATCACGGTTATGATTATGAAACGATTGGCGCATCCGCTGTAGCGAACTTTTGGGGTTTAATGACCATTGGCGGAATCGTTGGTTTGGTATTATTAAAATTTTTGGATAGTAAAGTTGTTTTAAAATTATTTTCATTTTTGGCCATTTTGAGTTTAGCGACTGCCTTATTTGGCTCTGCCGAAACTGCTTTATATGCTTTTCAAGCTTGTGGTTTATTTTTGGCAGTAATGTATCCGATTATTTTTTCTTTAGCGCTGAATTCTCTTGCTAAAAATCACGGTGCCTTTGCCGGAATTCTAGTTAGCGGAATCATGGGTGGTGCGGTTGTTCAATTATTGATCGGATTCATTAGTGATATGACCTCGCTAAAAGTGGGAATGCTTTTTAATTTTATCTTGCTCGCCTATGTTTTTAGCATCGGATTTTGGGCAAAACCTTTGATTAACAATAAAACGATTGATTTAAAAAATAAAACGAATAAATAGGATGGAACTAAAATTAAACAAAAAAATTATAGGAGTTGATTTAGGCGGTACAAAAGTTGCTGCCGGACTTGTAGATGGCACTAAAATTGTTAAGAAAAATTATGGTCTGATTCCGAATAACTCGAAAAATGCACAAGATGTTATCGATAAAATTATTGAAGTAATCGATTCTATTTTTGACACTTCCGTGGAAGGCATTGGTATCGGAATTCCGAGTTTGGTGCATCGCGAAAAAGGTATTGTTTATAGTCCGCAAAATATACCTTGCTGGAAAGAAGTTCATTTAAAAGATATTTTAGAAGAGAAGTTTAAAGTCCCTGTTTTTTTAGATAATGATGCCAACTGTTTTGCTTTAGGAGAATCTAAATTCGGTGTTGGAAAAGAAGATAAGAACTTTGTGGGAGTTTGTTTAGGAACCGGTATGGGTTCTGGTATTATTTACAACGGAAGTTTGTTGAAAGACGCAAATTGTGGTTCGGGAGAATTCGGATCAATTCCGTATCAAAATGGTATTTTGGAAGATTATTGCAGTGGTAAATTTTTCATGAAAAACTATGGAGAAAACGGACAAGTCATGCTTGATAAAGCAAAAAAGGGAGATGAAGTAGCCTTGGAAGCTTTTCGAAAATTCGGACAACATTTAGGAAATGGTATTAAAATCATCATGTTTTCTGTTGATCCGAAAGCGATTATAATTGGTGGTTCGGTTGCCAATTCTAAAGAGTTTTTTTATGATGAGATGCTAAAAGTCGTTAGAAGTTTTCCTTATGGCGAATCGGCTGCAAATTTGGAAATCAAATTTACCAATACTTCCGATATTCCTATTTTGGGTGCGGCATCTTTGTATTATGACAGAACATTATAAAAACTAATTTTTGCATGAGTACCACCAAAAATAATACAATAATAGGAGTGTCTTTTGAAGGCAATACGCTTTTGTGTGGTACCGTAAAAGATGGTGAATTATTGACCTCCATTTCAAAAAAAATTAATGCAAAAGCATCTGAAGAAGAGGTTTTAACGGCGCTAATTGGGGCAATTGCAGAAGTTTTTAATGATAACGTTACCGGAATCGGAATTGGTGTTCCCAGTTTGGTCGACGTCAAAAAAGGAATTGTTTACCGAGTGCAAAAAATTCCCTCATGGAAAGAAGTCCACTTAAAAGATATTCTCGAATCACATTTCGGAGTAAGTGTTTATGTAAATAATGACGCCAACTGTTTCGCAATTGGCGAAAAGTATTTCGGACAAGCAAAAGAATATGAAAACGTAATAGGATTAGTTCTTGGAACAGGAGTAGGAGCTGGAATTATTTTTAAAGGGCATTTGTATTCAGGTACCAATTGCGGTGCTGGAGAATTGGGCTCTTTGCCGTATCGAGATTATGATTTTGAATTCTATTGTTCTGAAAGTTATTTCGAAGAAAAATATGGAATGAAGTTTGAATTGCTCTATAAAAGAGTACTAAAAAAAGATAAAATTGCACTAGCTGTTTTTGAACAATACGGTTTCGATTTAGGTAATTTGATTAAAGTAATTTTATACACTACCGACCCTGAGATTATTATTTTAGGAGGAAAGATTTCAAAAGCTTTCCCGTTTTTTGAAAAAACCATGCAGCAAAAAGTAAAAACATTTTTATATAAGCATAGTTTGAAAAAATTAAAAATTGTGCCTTCACAACAACTTGATATTGCTATTTTTGGCGCTGTTGCCCTTTTTTATGATGCACAAAATGTGACATTAAAAAAATAGCAGAAGGTTTTATTTGCTAAATAATATTAACGATAATTCCTTTTTCTTCTAGTAATTTAACGGTTGTTGAAGAAATTCCGTTATCGGTTATGATTTCATCAATTTGATCTAAGCCGCAAATTCTCGCAAAACTCTTTTTGCCGAATTTGGAAGAATCTGCCAAAACAATAGTTTTTTGTGCAGAACTCAGCATTTTTTTATTCAGTTGTGCTTCCTCTAAATTTGTTGTTGAAAGTCCGAAATCCAAGTCGATACCGTCCACACCTAAAAATAATTTACTGCACGATACATTTTCCAAAATATGTAGAGCGTAATTTCCGATAACCGATGCTGAGCTGTGTCGAACATAGCCTCCTAATTGTAAAATTTCAATATTTTTATCCTGTATAAGGTGTAAAACAACATGCAAAGAAGATGTTATGACGGTTAATTTTTTTCGAGGTTTTATATATTTAGCAAGTGCTTGAACGGTTGTGCCCGACGCCAATAAAATTGAATCATTTTCATTTATAAGTTTTGCTGCAGCTTGTGCAATTCCGTTTTTTTCTTCAACAGAAATCTTTTCTTTTTCAACTACAGCTTTTTCGTTGATGTATGGATTCTCTAACGAAGCACCACCATGAGTTCGAAATAACAAACCTTTTTCTTCTAAAAGTTTTAAATCTTTTCGAATGGTTACGGCAGAAACGTCCAATAACTTACATAAATCCAATACTTCTAAATACTTTTCTTTTTGAAGTGTTTCTAATATGATTTGGTGTCTTTGCATAGGAAATAAAAAACAAATATAAGCAAAATGAAAGAAAGTGAAAATATATATACCTAAAAAGCATCTATAGTTGTTTTTATTTGCTTTCAAAATGAAAATAAAAGTTTCGTAAAGTTTCGTTTTATTCCAAAATTATGTATATTTGAATTGAAAAATAACAATTCAAAATTAAAAATAAGTGAATTTATTTCAAAGAGCTAATTTAATCAAGCAGTTAATAGGAAATCCGGATTGGGATGTTATTGTCATTGGTGGTGGTGCCACTGGTTTGGGCGTTGCTCTCGATAGCGTTACTAGGGGTTACAAAACACTTTTGCTAGAGCAAATTGATTTTGCAAAAGGAACTTCAAGCAGGAGCACCAAATTAGTACACGGTGGCGTTCGCTATTTGGCGCAAGGTAATATTGATTTGGTAAAAGAAGCTTTATATGAACGAGGTTTGTTGCTAAAAAACGCACCTCATTTGGTTAGTAATCAGTCATTTATTATCCCTAATTATAGATGGTGGGACAACTTTTTATACGGAGTTGGTTTAAAAATGTATGATTTTTTAGCGGGTAAATTAAGTTTCGGCAAATCAGTTATAATCAATAAAAAAGAAACTTCAGAACGCTTAGCAACTATAAAACCGGATCATTTAAAAGGTGGCGTTGTTTACTATGACGGGCAATTTGACGATGCACGATTAGCGGTCAATGTTGCGCAAACCTGTATTGAAAATGGTGCGACCTTATTGAATTATTGTAAGGTGACTTCTTTGTTAAAGAATGAAAATGGAAAGGTGTGTGGAGTTGTAGCTCAAGATTCCGAAACCGAGAAATCGTATCAACTTAAAGCAAAAGTGGTGATTAATGCGACTGGCGTTTTCACGGATGAAATTTTGCAAATGGATACTAAAAATGCAAAGAATCTGGTGCGGCCAAGTCAGGGAATTCATATTGTATTAGACGCCTCTTTTTTACCGGGCAACGATGCGATTATGATTCCGAAAACGGATGATGGTAGAGTTTTATTCTTGGTACCTTGGCATGACAAAGTGGTTTGCGGTACAACAGATACTCTTTTAGATAGTCATAGTTTAGAGCCGATTGCTTTACCCGAAGAAATTGATTTTATTCTAAACACGGCAAACCGATATCTGAACAAAAAAGTGCGAAAAGAAGATGTTTTAAGTGTCTTTGCCGGATTACGACCTTTGGCAGCTCCGAAAGATAATTCCGAGAAAACGAAAGAAATTTCAAGAAGTCATAAAATTATCGTTTCTAATTCTGATTTGATAACGATCACCGGAGGAAAATGGACAACCTTTCGTCGAATGGCACAAGACACTATAAATAAGGCTATTATTGTCGGAAAATTACCTAAAGCAAGAAGCAAAACGAAAACATTTCCCATACATGGTTCACTAGAAACTACCGATAGAACAAATCATATGCACCTATATGGAAGCGACCAAATCGCAATTAGACAATTACTTTTGGAATCACCGGAATTAGGAGAGTTATTACATCCAAATGCACCATTTTCGAAAGCAGAAGTGGTTTGGGCAATTCGCTATGAAATGGCAAGAACAGTAGAAGATATTTTGGCAAGACGTGTGAGAATGTTATTTTTAGACGCTCGGGCGGCAATTCAAACAGCTCCTTTAGTAGCGAAATTATTGGCGAAAGAATTGGGAAAAGATGTGGCATGGGAGCAACAACAAGTTCAAGATTTTAAAGCAATTGCCGAAAATTATATTTTGAAATAATTGTAAAGTAGTAGTAATTATCAAAAATTTAAAAAATTCTTTTACCTTTAATTTTTATGGTTTTCATTTAATAATAAATTCTTATGAAGTATATTTTAGCTTTAGATCAAGGCACCACAAGCTCACGAGCCATTATTTTTGATAAAAAAGGAAATATTATTTCTGTAGCGCAAAAAGAGTTTACCCAACACTTTCCGAAACCGGGATGGGTTGAACACGATGCGACTGAAATCTGGTCAACACAAGCCGGAGTTGCAGCAGAAGCGATTGCAAAAAAAGGATTGAATGTTGAAAATATTGCGGCAATCGGAATAACAAATCAACGAGAAACCGTTGTTGTTTGGGATAGAAAAACCGGTCAACCGATTTATAATGCAATTGTTTGGCAAGATAAAAGAACGGCTTCGTTTTGTGATGAACTTAAAAAGAAAGGAAAAACAGAAGTAATTCGAGAAAAAACAGGCTTGGTAATCGACTCGTATTTTTCGGCAACCAAGATAAAATGGATTTTAGATCATGTTGAAGGTGCTAGAGAAAAAGCGGAGGCAGGCGACTTGGTAATGGGCACCATCGATACTTGGTTGATTTGGAATTTTACCCAAGGTGAAAGCCATATTACCGATGTTACCAATGCGTCGAGAACCTTGTTGTTTAACATCAATACCATGAGTTGGGATGACGAATTATTAGAATTATTCGGTATTCCGAAAAGTATGTTGCCCGGAGTAAAAGCTTCGAGCGAGGTTTATGCGCACACCAAATCAACGTTTTACAATACGAAAATTCCAATTGCCGGAATTGCCGGAGATCAACAGGCGGCTTTATTCGGACAAATGTGTACCATGCCCGGAATGGTAAAAAACACCTACGGAACAGGTTGTTTTATGTTGATGAATATTGGTGATAAACCGATTGTTTCAAAAAATAATTTATTAACTACAGTTGCCTGGAAAATAAACGGAAAAACACAATATGCCTTGGAAGGAAGTATCTTTATTGCTGGTGCCGTGGTGCAGTGGTTACGCGATAGTTTGAAAATTATAAGAACTTCGGCTGATGTTGAAAAGTTAGCGAGTTCGGTAAAAAGTTCGGATGGAGTTTATTTCGTTCCTGCCTTTTCAGGTTTGGGAGCACCACATTGGAATCAGCATGCGCAAGGAACTATTTTTGGATTGACCCGAGGGAGTACCGATGCGCACATTGCAAGAGCAGCATTGGAATCAATCGCTTTTCAAACCATGGATGTTTTAAAAGCCATGGAAGCAGATTCCGGAATATCCATTAAAGAATTACGTGTTGATGGCGGAGCATCGGTAAATGATGGGTTAATGCAATTTCAAGCTGATGTGTTGAATACCATAACGGTTCGTCCGAAAGTGGTCGAAACTACCGCTATGGGTGCGGCGTTTTTAGCAGGTCTCGCGGTTGGTTATTGGGATAATTTTGAAGAAATTCAACAAATTTGGCAAACAGACCAACGATTTATTCCGACAGAAGATCGAACAGAAATTGAAAAAGATATTAAAGGTTGGTATAAAGCGATTAGTGCTTTAGAGTATTGGACCAATGATAAATCATAAAATTAAAAATAACTATGACTCCATTTATTGCTGAGATCATCGGCACATTTTTATTAATTCTTTTAGGTGGCGGTGTAGTTGCCAATGTAGTATTAGAAAAAACGAAATCAAATGACCCGGGCTGGATGGTGATTACCACAGCTTGGGGGCTTGCCGTATTTGTTGGCGTCGTTGTTGCCGGACCCTATAGCGGAGCTCATTTGAATCCGGCTGTGAGTATCGGTTTGGCGATTGCAGGTAAATTTGCTTGGGCTTCGGTACCAAGTTATATTGTAGCTCAGTTTATTGGCGCCATGCTCGGTTCTTTTCTAGTTTGGGTACTTTATAAAGATCATTTTGACGCTACTAAAGATGGCGAGACCAAACGAGCGATTTTTTGCACCTCTCCGGCAATTCGAAATATTTCAAGAAACTTAATGAGTGAAATTGTTGGCACATTTGTGCTGGTTTTTACGGTACTTTATTTTACCGATGCAAATCTATCAGAACCCGAAACGATTATTGGCTTAGGTTCTTTAGGTGCTTTGCCTGTAGGATTATTAGTTTGGGTGATTGGTTTGTCTTTAGGTGGCACAACGGGTTATGCTATTAATCCGGCACGTGATTTAGGGCCTAGAATGATACATGCAATTCTTCCTATTAAAGATAAGGCATCAAGTGATTGGAGTTACGCTTGGGTACCTATAGTCGGACCTTTGATTGGCGCAACATTGGCGGCTTTGTTGATGCTGGCTCTTTAAAGTTAAAGCTTTGCAAATGCTGAAAGGCTCTATCAAAACATCTTTCAAACCTACTTAAATCAAGGTTGTTCTGACTTATGCAAGATTTCTATGCAAATCAAAAAAATCGTTTAACTTTGAAATCATTAGACAAACACTTCCCAGGTAAAAGTCTAAAGTAGCTTGAAAAGAGATAATTCAAATACAAATGTTGTGATGTTTTATAAAAAATATATGTTTTGGGTAGTTTTTTTCTTTTTACATATATTTTATGCTTATTCTCAAGAGCTTCCACCAATTCAGAATTTTACTCCTGAAGATTATCATGGAGATAATCAAAATTGGATGATTTCTCAATCTAAAGAAAAATTCATTTATGTTGCTAACAACAAAGGTTTATTAGAATTTAATGGATCGGAATGGGTTCTTTATCCTTCCCCTAATAACTCTATTATTAGAGCAGTTAATGCAATTGATAACAAGATCTATACCGCCTGTTATATGGAGTTTGGTTATTGGTCTAAGAATTCAATTGGCAAGCTTGAATATGTTTCTTTAGTGCCAAATCTTGATGAAAAATTAGTCGAAGACGAACAATTTTGGAGTATAATTCATCATAATGAGTGGGTTATATTTCAGTCGACCAATAAGATATATTTTTATAGCACTATTAATAAAAAATTTAAGATCATAAAATCTGATAATATTATATTTAAAATCTTTGAAATAGATGGAGTAATTTATTATCAAGTACAAGAAGAAGGAATCTATAAAATTGAAAATGGGAAACCAAAATTGATAATTAGTGATCCAATTATAAACAACAAGAAGTTAGTCAATATTTTTGAAATAAATAATGAACTCATTTTTCTTACAAATGGATCGGGTTTTTATAGATTAGAAAATGATGCCATAGTTCCATGGGGAACTCCTGCGAATAATGTTTTGAAGAATAAAAATATTTTTTGTGGTTTACAACTTACAAATGAAAGCATAATAATAGGAACAATATCTAATGGTATAATAAATTTAAAATCGGACGGATCTGTAAATTATCAAATTACCCAAAGAAATGGGCTAAATAACAATACTGTTTTGGCATTGTTTGAAGATGTTGATAATAATTTATGGGTTGGGTTAGATAATGGTATTAATTGCATCAATATTACTTCTCCAATAAATGTATACTATGATTATGAAGGCGTTTTAGGAACCGTTTATGTTTCAAAAGTATTTAAAGATTATATGTATCTAGGCACGAATCAAGGTCTGTTTTATAAAAAAATTGATAGTAAAGATGCTTACAAATTTATGGAAGGAACGGGAGGCCAAGTTTGGGATTTGTACAATTATAATAATGAAGATTTATTATGCGGACATCATTTAGGCACCTATAGTATTGATGTTAATAAAGCGGATCTAATAGATTCTAATTTTGGAACTTGGGCATTTAAACCGTTGCCGCAAAATAATAACTATTTGCTAAAAGGTAATTATAATGGATTATCCATATTAGAGAAGAATTCTGGTACATGGAAAGTAAGAAACAAAATTGATGGTTTCAATAGTTCCTCAAGATTTATTGAATTGGATAACTCAAATAATGTATGGGTGAGTCATGAATATAAAGGAATATATAAAATCAAATTGAATGATAGTTTGACTAAAGCCGTTAAAGTAGATTTGGAATCATCATTATCTATTGGTAAAAATTCAAGTTTGATAAAATATAAGGGAGATATTTATTACGCTTATGAAAAAGGTATTTTTAGGTATGATACTATTCGTGCTGTTTTTACATATGATAGTATATTAAGTCCGATTATAGAAAAAGAGAATTATATTTCGGGTAAATTAATTGTCGATAAAAAAAATAGGTTGTGGGCATTTTCAAAAGAAAACATTCAATATGTAACTACAGATCAGATAACGAATAAGCCCAAAATTAATACTATTTCAATTCCTTCAAATTTAAGAAAAGGAACATTGAGTTTTGAAAATATTTCTCCAATTCATGATGAAACTTATTTATTAGGAATAGCCAATGGATATTTAACTATTGATCTTTCAAAAATTGATTATAATAATGATTATACGATTTATCTTAACGCAGTTAATTTAAAAGATGTAGATGGCGGATTGGTCGATTTTGATACCAACAAAAATGGAGAGTTCAACTTTAAATCGGGTATTCTATTATTTAATTTTTCTGTTCCACATTATGATAAATTTTTAGAAGTTAAGTATCAGTATAAATTAGAAGGTTATCTTAATAAATGGAGCGAATGGTCAAATGAATCAAAGGTTAGATATGAAAACCTTGGTTTTGGAAATTATACGTTGAAGGTAAGAGCAAAAATTGGTGAAAATCTATCTAAAAATACAATAACCTATAGTTTTGATGTTCTTAGACCTTGGTATTTATCTAATGCGGCTCTCTCTCTATATTCTTTATTGTTTTTATTGATAATGTATATTACCCATAAAATGTATAAACGATACTATCATAAAAAGTATTTACATCAACAATCTGAAAGTGAAAAATTAATAATACAGATAAAAAATGAACAATTAAAT
>CBDTUD010000007.1:0-80239 GCA_965363545.1 uncultured Flavobacteriaceae bacterium
CAAAGAAAAAGAAGCAGAAAACTTAGAGTTTTATAAACTTCGAAAATTTTATAAGTTCTATATTTGGGATAGATCGAATAATGATAAGAAAAAACATAAAAATGAATAAATTTAGAATTTTCGGAATAGTATTATTGTTAATTGGTATTGCATCTTTTTACACAATTGACAATAGTGGAGTCGATTTTATATTTGGTATTTTGACAGGATTAGGAGCTGGCCTAGTTATATCAGGAAAAAGTGTTTTCACATTTAAACGTGAAAAGATTTAATTTTCAATTAGTATAAAAAATAAAACTTATGAAAACAATGACCTGCAAACAATTGGGCGGAGCCTGTGCTAAAGAATTTCATGCGAAAACTTTTGAAGAAATTGCAGAATTGAGTAAAAAGCACGCAATGGAAATGTTTCAAAAGGGTGATGAAGCACATCTTGCTGCAATGAATGAAATGCGAGAATTGATGAAATCATCTGATGCAATGACGAAATGGTTTGAAAAAAAGAAGTCAGAATTTAATGCGCTTTAAAAGCTTTGCAAAACTCTCAATTTTAAGTAAAATCCTCCTATTTTTTCTCCAACCATTTTCTAGCATTCACAAAAGCTTCTAACCACGGACTCACTTCGTCTTTTCTATTTGCTGGGTAATTAGCCCAGTTCCATTGAAAAGTAGAGCGCTCAATATGTGGCATCATTACTAAATGACGACCGTCACTATTAGTCATCATTGCAGTATTAAAATCAGAACCATTTGGATTTGCCGGATAGCCTTCATAACCATATTTTGCCACAATATGGTATTTGTCTTCTGAATACGGAAACTTGAATTTTCCTTCTCCATGAGAAATCCAAACTCCTAAAGTTGTTCCTGCCAAAGTAGATAACATCACCGAATTATTTTCTTGCACTTTTACCGATGTAAATCCGCTTTCGTGTTTGTGAGAATCGTTATGCAACATTTTTGGTTTTTCTTCGTGTTCCGGATTGATGAGTTCTAATTCTACAAATAATTGACAACCATTGCAAATTCCAACAGACAAAGTATCTTTTCTATCGAAGAATTTCTTTAAGGCTGTATTTGCTTTTTCATTGTATAAAAACGCACCTGCCCAACCTTTAGCCGAACCCAAAACATCTGAATTGGAAAACCCTCCAACTGCTCCAATAAATTGAATGTCTTCTAAAGTTTCTCTTCCACTGATTAAATCAGTCATATGAACATCTTTCACATCAAAACCAGCTAAATACATAGCGTTCGCCATTTCTCGTTCGCTATTTGATCCCTTTTCGCGAATAATTGCAGCTTTTGGTTTGGATTTGGAAGCATCTAATACAGGTAATTTTCCGGTAAATTGTTTCGGAAAATTATAGTTTAATTCTTGGTTTTTATAATTATCAAATCTTTCTTTGGCTTTTATTTCACCACTTTGATTTTTGTCTAATAAATAGGAAGTTTCATACCAAACATCTCTGTAATCTGCTATGGAAAAATTCAATTCAAAATTGGTAATTTTTAATTCCTTCCCAGCAATGGCTTTTCCTATTTTGTAATAATCCAGTCCGTTTTCTTCGAGAATTTCTTCCACTTCAATGACATTATTAGTCTGGAAAATAATTCCGCTATTTTCAGCGAATAATAATTGAATTGCATCTTTTTCAGCAATTTCACTCAAGTCAATTTCAGCTCCAAGATTATTTTCTGCAAAACACATTTCCAATAAAGTGGTAATCATTCCACCCGCAGAAATATCATGTCCGGCAATAAGCAATTCATTTTTTATTAATTTTTGAATGGTATCAAAAGCAGTTTTAAAATAAATGGAATCGTTGATTGTTGGTGTTTCAGTTCCGATTTTATTGCGAATTTGTGCAAAACTAGAACCACCCAATTTATAGGTGTCTTTCGATAGATCAATATAATAAATGGCATTATTCTCGGTATTTTGCAAAACCGGCTCTACCACTTTTCGAATATCAGCACATTGTCCGCCTGCTGAAATTATTACCGTTCCCGGAGAAATAACTTCTTCATTTGGATATTTTTGCTTCATTGAAAGCGAATCTTTTCCGGTAGGAATATTAATTCCCAAATCAATGGCAAATTGAGAAACCGCTTCAACAGCAGCATACAATCGAGCATCTTCACCTTCATTTTTACATGGCCACATCCAGTTAGCAGAAAGTGAAACGGATTTCAAATTATCTTCTAACGGAGCCCAAATAATATTAGTCAAAGCTTCAGCAATAGAATTTCTAGAACCGGCATTTTCATCAATCAACGCGCTCACTGGGGAATGCCCAATAGAAGTTGCAATTCCTTTTTTACCTAAATAATCTAAAGCCATTACACCAACATCATTGAGCGGCAATTGCAAAGAGCCACAGCATTGTTGTTTAGCAACTTTACCACCAACACATCGATCTACTTTGTTGGTAAGCCAGTCTTTACAAGCAACTGCTTCCAATTGCAAGACTTGTCGCACATAGTCGTATATTTCTTCCGTTTTATAGGTAATTCTATCATATTTTCTATTGATGGTCTTGTCAACCATTAAGGTATGCGGTGAATTACCGAACATATCGGCTAGGTCAAAATCCATTGGTTTTTTCCCTGTTTTTTCAGACGCAAAAGTAAAACGAAAATCATCGGTTACTTTTCCAACTTCATATATTGGAGAACGTTCTCTGTCGGCAACTCTATGCAAAAATTCAGTATCTTCAGGATTAATTACTAATCCCATTCGTTCTTGAGATTCGTTACCGATAATTTCTTTATTCGATAAAGTAGGATCACCAACAGGTAAGGCGTCTAAATTTATTTTTCCACCGGTTTCTTCCACTAATTCCGACAAACAGTTTAAGTGTCCGCCAGCACCATGATCATGAATGGAAACAATTTTATTTGTATCGCTTTCCACCATCGCACGGATGGTATTGGCAACTCTTTTTTGCATTTCTGGATTCGATCGTTGTACGGCATTTAATTCGATAGCATTACTAAATTCGCCTGTATCTGCTGAAGAAACAGCCGCGCCACCCATTCCGATTCTATAGTTATCACCACCTAAAATAACAATAGTATCGTCTTTTTTAGGTTTGTCTTTTAAACTGTCAATTTCTTTACCATAACCAATTCCACCAGCGAGCATGATTACTTTATCATAGCCCAATTTTCGGTTATTTTCGTCATGTTCAAAAGTTAATACGGAACCAGCAATAAGTGGTTGCCCGAATTTATTTCCGAAATCTGAAGCTCCATTAGAAGCTTTTATTAAAAGGTCAATTGGCGTTTGGTACAACCAATCTCTTTCTTGTATTTTCTCCCAAGGTCGGACTTTGGTGAGTCGGGAATATGGTGTCATATACACTGCAGTTCCTGCCAAAGGTAAAGATCCTTTTCCGCCAGCAAGGCGATCTCGAATTTCACCACCTGCACCGGTTGCAGCTCCGTTAAAAGGCTCTACTGTTGTAGGGAAATTATGTGTTTCTGCTTTTACTGATATTACAGATTTTATATTTTTCTTTTCGTAAAAATCAGGTTTATCGAAAGATTTCGGAGCAAATTGCTCGATAACCGGACCATCAATAAATGCCACATTATCTTTATAAGCCGAAATCAAAGTATTTGGGTTTTCAATAGATGTTTTCTTAATCATTTTAAACAAAGAACTCGGTTTTTCTTCTCCGTCAATGATAAAAGTTCCATTGAAAATTTTATGCCGACAATGTTCTGAATTCACTTGAGAGAATCCGAAAATTTCAGAATCGGTAAGTTTTCTTTTTAATTTTTTGGAAAGGCTTTCTAAATACCCAATTTCATCTTCATTTAATGCTAAACCTTCTTTTTTGTTATATGCGGCAATATCTTCAATTTCTAAAATTGGTGTTGGCTCAAGATGGATTGTAAAAATATCTTGATCTATTTTTCGGTAAAAATGCTGAATCATGGTATCATATTTCGGAGTATCAGAATCTTTTTTAAAGAATTCTTCGATTCGGATAATTCCCGAAATTCCCATGTTTTGTGTAATTTCTACAGCGTTGGTACTCCAAGGTGTAACCATTTCACGACGAGGGCCTACAAAATTTCCTGCTATTTCTTTTTCTTCAATTTGTTTTGCGTTTCCAAAAAGCCAAAGTAATTTTTTAAGGTTTTCAGAATCAAATTTGATTTGTGTAGAAACAACAAATATGGTAGTGTCTTTTGCAAAGAAATAGATCATTTTGTACAAATTATTAGTTGAATTGTGAACTTTGGCAAATTTAAATAAATAGCGTTTTAATTGCTTCTAGTGTTAATAAGTTGGAATAAAAATTGAGTCTAACTTATCTTCTCCAATAAAGCCATATAAAAACCGTCAAAACCTGTTTTTGCAGGTGAAACTTTTTTATCGTGAATTAATTTGAAATCGCTGTTGTTTTTTAAGAATTTTTCTACTTGCAATTCATTTTCTGAAGGTAGAATAGAACAGGTGGCATATACTAGTTTACCACCTTTTTTGACCATTTTAGAATAGTTCTCTAAAATCTCTTCTTGTATCTTTTTTATATTTTCAATAAACTCAGGTTGCAGTTTCCATTTCGCATCCGGATTTCTTTTTAAAACACCTAAGCCGCTACATGGAGCATCAATTAAAACACGATCAGCGCTACCTTTCAATTTTTTGATTGTTTTTGTGCCTTCAATCAAACGTGGTTCTATGTTGTGCGCGCCATCTCTTTTTGCTCTTCGTTTTAATTCTTTGAGCTTGCTGTTGTAAATATCCAAGCCAATTATCTGACCTTTATTTTGCATCAAAGCAGCAATATGCAATGCTTTACCTCCGGCTCCCGCACAAGCATCAATAACTCTTTGTCCGGGTTCCACCTCTAAAAACGGTGCAACTAATTGTGAAGAAGCATCTTGTACTTCAAAAAAGCCTTTTCTAAAAACCTCCGTTAAAAACACATTTTTTCGCTCGGTTAAAACCAAGGCATCAGGTTGTTCGGGTAAAAAACTAGTTTGAATATTTTCGGTTGCCAATAAATTTTTTAGTTCAGAACGGGTTGTTTTTAAGGTATTTGCTCTTAAAACTACGTTGGCAGGTTTGTTGAGTTCTTGAATTTCCTCGCTCCATCGTTTTTCTCCAAGTTCTTTTATACCTAGTTCATCCATCCAGTCAGGAATAGATTCTTTGAATTTTCTAATTTTTTGAAGTTCGTCGAATTTGCCTTTTATTCTTCTTTCTGGTGTACCTCCAAATTGCACCCAATCTGGTAATTTATATCCTTTTAATATTGCCCAAGCACTAAAGTTTTTCCATATATTTTCAGTGGTGTAATGTTCTTTTGTTCCGGCAATTTCATTATATAATCTTTTCCAACGAACCATTTCATAAACCGTCTCGGCAATGAATTTTCTATCACGAACACCCCATCTTTTGTCGCGTTTCAATACTTTTTCAACAACCTTATCGGCGTATTCTTTTTCGTTGAAGATTAAATTCAGGGCATCGATAACAGCAAAAACAAGTGTTCTGTGTAATCGCATCGGGGCATTATTTTGTTCGTTTTTCAAGACTTTGAATATTAAATTTTAAGTGGGCAAAGATAGGTATAAATTAAGGAAAAATTACCAGTAATATAGTTAATAATTGGAATTAATAGTATTGAAAATGAAGTGTTTATGAAATGGCAGAATTTAGTAAAGAAAATTGTATTAAAATCCTTCAAATACGCCCAATCCAAATAAGGCGAAATCATATTTTACTGGATCTTGAGCATCCATTTTTCTCAAGCTTTTATCCAATTCTTGTAATGCCTTGGCGTCATTTTGTTTTCTTTGTAATAAGCCTAATTTTCTGGCTACGTTACCGGAATGCACATCTAACGGACAAGATAACTGTGATGAACTTAGGCTTTTCCAGATTCCGAAATCGACTCCGGCTTTATCCTGGCGAACCATCCAACGTAAAAACATATTTATTCTTTTTGCTGCGGAATTTTTTAGCGGATTAGAAACATGCTTTTGAGTTCGATCGGGATGTTCGATTTCAAAAAACACCTTTTTAAATTCTGCAATTGATTTTTGTAAGGAATCCTTTTCTGCGTTTTTTGTAAAAACAGGCTCTAAACCATCATGGTTTTGATAGATGTTTTGAAGCGATTTTATGAAAAAAGAAAAGTCGGTGCCATTAAAAGTTCTATGGACAAACGAATCTAGGTTTTCTAATTGATATTCATTGTGTTGCATGACAAAATCAAAGGGGGAGTTACCTAATAAGTTCATCATTTTATTGGCATTATTAATAATCATTTTTCGGTTTCCCCAAGAGATTGTTGCAGTTAAAAAAGCGGCAATTTCTATATCTTCTTTGCGAGAGAATTGATGTGGAATCTGTATCGGATCAGAACTTATAAAATCAGGATTATTATATTGAATAACTTTCGCATCTAAAAATTCTTTTCGTTCGTTTTGTGTCATCTTTTATTGGAGGTGTTTTAAGAAATCAAAAGTAAAAAAATAGCTTTATAAACCGAATTTATTATCTTCGTATTTGAGAAAAATACCATGTCAGTTAATCTACAAACTTCCATTGCTTATTTAAAAGGTGTAGGTCCTGCTCGTGCTGAATTGTTAGGCAAAGAGTTGGGTGTTTTTTCCTATGCTGATTTGGCTAATTTTTTTCCGAACCGTTATATAGACCGCACACAATTTTTTAAAATTAATCAATTACAAGCTAATAACTCTGAAGTACAAATAGTTGGAAAAATTACTTCCGTCAAAACGATACAACAAAAAAGAGGAAGTAGGTTGGTTGCTACTTTTATGGATGAAACCGGTATGATGGAGTTGGTTTGGTTTCGAGGTGCGAAATGGATAAAAGACACTTTAAAAGTGAATACTCCTTTTGTTATTTTTGGAAAAGTAAATCATTTCAATGGTCTATTCACGATGCCACATCCTGAAATGGAATTAGTTAGCGATTATAAAAAGAATTTGCGCACAGCGATGCAACCTGTTTATCCCTCCACAGAAAAATTAGTAAACAAGAATATTACGAACCGCGTAATGCAAAAAATAATGCAGTCGTTGTTCGTTGAAACGGAAGGTAGATTTGGCGAAACTTTATCCGATACAATTCTTTCTGATCTCCATCTCATGGGAAAAAGTGAAGCCATGTTTAATGTTCATTTTCCTAAAAGCCAGCAAGATCTCACGAAAGCGCAAAAAAGATTGAAGTTTGAGGAATTATTTTTTATTCAGCTACAGCTTATCAGAAAAAAATTGATTCGAAAGCATAAAATAAAAGGGTATGTCTTTGAAAATATTGGTGTTAATTTCAATAATTTTTATAAAAATAATTTACCATTTGAGCTTACAAATGCTCAAAAAAGAGTTTTAAGAGAAATAAGAAAAGATGTCGGTTCGGGTGCACAAATGAATCGATTGTTGCAAGGTGATGTGGGCTCAGGTAAAACAATTGTTGCAGTTTTAGCTATTTTAATTGCATTGGATAATGGCTTTCAGGCCGCTTTTATTGCGCCAACAGAAATTTTAGCACAACAACATTTTAATGCAGTGCAAGAATTGTTAGAAGGCACAGATCTAACAGTTCGTTTATTGACAGGCTCTTCAAAAATATCGCAAAGAAGAGTTATTCATAAAGAGTTGGAAAACGGAGAGTTACAAATTTTAATTGGTACTCATGCTTTATTAGAAGATAAGGTGAAATTTAAAAATTTGGGTCTGGCAATAATCGATGAACAGCATAGATTCGGAGTTGCTCAACGTGCCAAAATGTGGATGAAAAATGAATTACCACCGCATGTTTTGGTAATGACTGCAACGCCTATACCAAGAACTTTGGCGATGAGTGTTTATGGGGATTTAGATATCTCTGTCATTGACGAACTACCACCTGGCAGAAAATCTATTCGAACCATTCATCGATTTGACAAGAATAGATTGGGAGTATTTCAGTTCTTAAAGGAAGAAATCAAGAAAGGTCGCCAAGTATATATTGTATATCCGTTAATTCAAGAATCTGAGAAAATGGATTATAAGGATTTGATGGATGGTTATGAAAGCATTTCAAGGGAATTTCCTTTGCCAAAATATCAAATAAGTATTGTGCACGGCCAAATGAAAGCTGTCGATAAAGAGTTTGAAATGCAGCGTTTTATCAAAAAAGAAACACAAATTATGGTAGCAACTACGGTTATCGAAGTTGGTGTAAATGTGCCCAATGCAAGTGTGATGGTAGTAGAGAGTGCAGAGCGTTTCGGACTTTCACAATTG
The DNA here is from genome assembly GCA_965363545.1 of uncultured Flavobacteriaceae bacterium. Lineage (GTDB taxonomy): Bacteria > Bacteroidota > Bacteroidia > Flavobacteriales > Flavobacteriaceae > Lutimonas. The sequence goes on from CBDTUD010000007.1 coordinate 8,281, forward strand.
CATCAGCTTCGTGGTAGGGTGGGGCGTGGTGCTGACCAAAGTTATTGTATTTTAATGTCTAGTTTTAAACTTTCTGCTGATGCCAAAGTGCGCTTGGAAACCATGGTGAAATCGAGCGATGGATTTGAAATTTCAGAGGTTGATTTAAAACTTCGCGGTCCGGGAGATTTGATGGGAACACAACAAAGTGGTGTTTTGAATTTGAAAATAGCAGATATAGTAAAAGATACTGCCATTTTACAAAAAGCAAGAAATGTTGCGATAGAAATTTTAAAGGTTGATTCTAATTTAAGTTCTGTTGAAAACAGAAATATTTTACATACCTACCAAAAAATAGCTCGAAATAAGGGAATTTGGGTAAATATTAGTTAAGGTGTAAAATTAGTGTTTGATTGCTTTAATTTTAGGTTTATGAGTGATTTACCCTCTTGCCCTAAATATCTTCTGGCTCCTAAATATCTTGTTGCATTTCCTTCATCATAATATGAAGAATTTGGATCTATTGAGCTCAAGCGAACTTGTTTCGAAGAATGAATAAACTCTCCTCTGCCATTTCCTAACCAAATGCCAACATGTGTTACTCGTTGTTTTTTATCGACGGTTGCTTTAGTGCCAAAAAATAGGAGATCTCCTTTTTCTAAACCTTCGAATCTTAAATTGGCATCTATAGTTTCTCCTGCCCAAATTTGCTGTGAGGCATCTCGAGGTATAATATAACCATTCATTAAAAACACGGTTTTGGTAAAGCCACTGCAATCCATTCCTTTGGTTGAAGTTCCTCCCCACAAATATGGAGAGCCTAAAAATTGTTTAGCATAGGTCTCGATTAATTCTCCTGAAGCTTGCAAATTATGCAACCATTTAGAATAAATTTGACTTTCCTCTTTTTTGATATATCCAATACGTTTATCCGGATAGGCGACTTTAAAAAAAGCATCCTTTTCCTCCATTAATTGTAATTGCGAGCCTAAAACAATATCCGATACAACAGACAAGTTTTCATTTTCGGTGGCATAAACATATCCGAAAGTTTTGGTGTAAATTACTTTTTCTGATTGATTCCATCTAGCGTAATCGTCTGAATTCATTAATGTTATACCACCGTGATCAACCCATGAAATATAAGTATCTGGTGTTTGAACTCGAAAAAAATCGCCTTCCTTTTTTAAAATTTTTAAGCCGGTTCCCAAAAGAGCCTGTGTTCCTAATTCGGCAGAATGTTTTGGATTGGATCGTATGTTCGCTACCGAATTATTAACTACTGCATATTTTAATTCACCTACTGAATTATCGGGTAATAAAGTTGTACTATCGATGATTTCTAAAGATTCCTGACCAATTTTGTACTTGAGTCGCTCTAAAGCTTCAGGTTGATCCGATTCTCCTTGGATTAAAAATTTATTTTGAAAAGGTGTGATTTCTATATCATAAATGGCAACTCTTTTATCAGGAGCAAATTGTTGTTTGATACTATCGTTAATGGCAATTAATTTTGATAAATCTTTGTTGTTTTCTGAACAAGAAGTTAAAATTAATGCAATAAGAAAAATGGCAAGTGCTGTTTTAAATTTCATAAAAGAATAAAATTTTCGCAATTAAATTGGATAAAAAAAGATAGGATTAAATTCTCTCTTCCAACCATTTTTTTAGATCGAAAAAGTTTTGTGGTGCCACACCATGGCCAACAGGATATTCTTGATATACGTTTTTAATACCAATATTGTTTAAAAACCCAGGAGTTTTTCTTGCCAATTCGACAGGAATAACCTGATCTACAGTACCGTGTGACACAAAAAAATCAATGTTATTATACGTGTTATTTATAGTATTTTCTATTAATTCTTCATTGACATAACCGCTTAAAGCCACAACATGTTGTATTTTATTTGGATGATTTATTGCGTATGCTGTGCTTAAAATTGTTCCCTGACTAAAACCTAATAAAAAAAGATTAGTTGTATCGACTTCATATTCTGCTATAATTTCTTTTAAAAATGTATCGATTTTCAATAAGGCATCTTTTGCTTCAGCGATATCTGAATAATTAGGGCCATCAGCATTAAAACCAATCGAATACCATGCATAACTGCCATAACCCAAAGTTAAAGGTGCTCTCGGACTAATTATTAAAAATTCATCAGGAAGTTCTTCCGAAAAGGAAAATAAATCGGCTTCATTACTACCATAACCGTGTAAAAGAACAAGGAGTGGTGGATTTCTAATTGCTTTTTTTGGTTCTCGAATAAGGTACTCTAACGTTTTTCTTTTCATTTAATTAGCCAATATTTTTAAACCATTCTTGAAATTGATCCCCCAATAATGGAACACTTTTTTCTTCCCCTTGAATTGCTCCAATCAGACCAAAAATCCATAAGGCAAAAACACCTAAACTTAAAATGGTATCTATCCAGCCATAGTCTATATAGCGGCTTAAAAAAGAAACTAATAATCCAAGTAAAAAAAGTCCGACAGCTTGACGAATATGAAAGCTGGCAAACGTATTTTTTTTATCTTGATTCATTATAAAAGCGATAATGGTTCCGATAATAGTAATATAGCTAATGATTGCAATTGTTTTACCATCATTTACATTTTGAGTATTCATAATAAGGGGTTTTTAAGGTTTGGGGTAAATATAATAAACTTTTTGTGAACTAAATTAGCGCATGACTAATTTTGAATCGCAAAAAATTCCGTAAGCAATTCCAATTAATTTTTTTGAATTAAAAATCGCATTTTTCGATTTGGATAAAATATTTTCATCGGAGAATGTATAGTTAAAATCCGGATTAAAAAGTGTCATATTTGCTTTTTCTCCAATCTTTATTTGAGGTGTGTCGATACCAAAAACACTTCTTGGTTTATCTGTTATACAGGATATAAGCATTTCTAAATCAATGACTTTAAGCGCAGCTCCAAAAAGACTCTCTAAACCAATAGTGCCATAAGCAGCATTTTCAAATTCGACTTTTTTATGCTCAATATCTAAAGGATTATGGTCGCTGGTAATCATATCAATCGTACCATCTTTTACACCTTTTATTAGTGCCTTGGTATCTGCCTTCGAACGAAGCGGAGGTGTCACTTTAAATCTAGAATCAAAACTTTTTATTTCATCATCGTTTAAAACCAAATGATGTGCTGTCACACTACAAGAAACCTTTAATTTTTTCTTTTTTGCATCTCGAATTAATTGAACCGATTTAGCCGTGGTAATGGTTGGAATATGTAATTTTCCGCCCGTATATTCTAATAAAAACAGGTCTCTTGAGATTTGCAATTCTTCCGATAAATTAGGTAAAGATTTTAGTCCGAGTCGTGTGGTATTTTCACTTTCATTAACATAGCCTAAATGCCCAATACTGGTGTCTTGCGGAAAACTAAGCACCAAGGCATCAAAATTTTGAGCGTATATCAAAGCGATTTTCATCAAATTTGCATTATCAATAGCCCTGGCATAATCTCCAAAAGCGATAGCTCCTGATTTTTGCATGTCGTACATTTCCGATAATTCTTTGCCTTCTGCTTTTTGTGTTAAATTCGCTATCGGAAACAAAGAAACAGGTGATTCACTGCTTTTGCGAATCAAAAATTCTACAGCTGATTTATTATCGATTAACGGATTGGTATTCGGATTTAATGCGATAGCAGTAAAACCGCTTTTTGCTGCGACTTCTAAACCATGTTCTATGGTTTCTCGTTCTTCATATCCGGGCTCGCCTAAAGAAACACTCGTGTCAAACCAACCGTTCGAAATATGCAAATTTTCTAAAACTATTTCTTTGCATTTGTCAGTTGTGGCAATGGATTTCGCGATTTGTGTGATTTTTCCATTTTCAATTAAAACATCTTTTATTTGTTGGTGAAAACTAGAATTTTGATCTATAATTTTAGCAGATTTTAAAAGTATTTTCACGAGAAGTATTTTAAATTAATTAAAAAGGACTTTTGCATTAGCTAACTTTTTAAGAATTTTTGTAAAAGTATTTCTATTCCTAAAAATAGTAAAACAAAAATAATAAATAATTGCCATAAATTATGCTTTTTATCTTTGTCATTTACAGTATTTATTCCTTGGGTTACCGATGAGAAATAACTAGCATTTTTAAAGTTTTCAACCCAATTTTTCATATCAAAATAGCTTAATTCACCTTCTTTTCGGTCATAATTATAAGCGATATGTTGTAAAAATTCATCTTTTGAACGAATTTCATAAACACCGTCTTTTTCAGGATTTGTATCCGTTTTTATTTTTATTTGGGTGGAGGTTTTCGTTTGTAACGGAATAAAATTGGTCTCTGAATTGCTTATTTCTAAAATTTCTTCTTTTTCGTTTTTATTCGTGATACTAATTTCATTGGCATTACCAATAATATAATATGCAGTACCCATCTCTTCCGATTGTAATCCAAAATTATAAAATACAGGAACTATTAATGGAGAGGATGTGAAATTGGAAATTGGAGAGTCTAAAGAAGAAGCTACCCAATATATTTTTGAATTTTTATAATTTAGTTCGGAAATAAAAGTGCTCTTATCTGCAAATTCTAATAAAGAAGTACTTCGATTTAATTGAGTGTCAAAGCTTTCATTTACAAATGGATAGTTAAAATTATCAATTTTATTTTCGAATACATTTTTAAAAAAAGGATGGTCGTAGTAAATAGTGGTAATAAGTTTTTTGTTCTCGTTTTTCGCAATGACTTTCCCTATTTGTAAGTTGCTAAATAGATTGTCATAAGAAGAAATATCACTATTTATCGATGGTATAATAATGAGTTTTCCTTCTTTATCCAAATAACTTTTTAAAGCGTTTTGAAGAGCGGTTGGTAGCGTTGCAAGTTCGTTGATAATGACTAGATTATTCTCTGAAATAATACTGTAATCGAGGCTTTCAAAAGAAGTAGATGTAAATTCAAATTCTTTTTCGATATATATCTTTGAGAGAAACTTGTTGTTCTCGCCAATGGCTAACACTTTCGTTTTTTCTTTTTCATTAATGCTGAAGTATAGCGTATTATCAAAAAGCAACAAGTTGTCATCCAAAGTTAATTTACCATAAAAGGAATTCATAAACGGAACGCTGAATTCAATTTCTGTTGCATTGTTTTTTTCGACACTTATGGTAGTTTTTCCGGATAGATTGTCATTTATAAATAAAGAAACACTTTGGTTCTCAATAGCCGAATTATAACTTTTTATCGATGCTTTTATCAGCATATTTTCAGGATTATTTTCAACAATCCAAACACTGTCGATAGCACTGTTTTCAATTTTTTTTGGAAAAATTTGTACAAAAGAATATGAGTTCAAACTATCTAAAACTATATTTTCAAAATCACTATTAGTAGTTTGAAAATCAGATATTAAAAAAACATTTTTAAGCGTGTTATTAGTATTGGAAGTATTTCTTACCTGCAACAAAATTGTTTTTAAATCCTTTTTTATAGGATAATAGTTTGTTTTTAAAAGTTCATTTTTAAAGGTGGCGGCGGTTAGATTTTTTAATACTTTATCGTTAGTAATCAAAGTGATTTCAGTTTCTGCTTGTTGCATAGCTGTAATAATTTCCATTTTGGCTTTTTGCAATAATTCTCCGTTTTCTCCTTTTACCTGCATACTCCAAGAGTTATCCAAATAAACAATAGTTTCTGATTTTTTCGCAGTATCTATTTTGCTGAAAAAAGGTTGAGCAAAAGCAACGATTAAACAGCTAAGTGCTGCTAATCGAGTTGCTAAAATTAAGCGCTTTTTTAATTTTGAACTCTTACGCGTTTGCTGTTCAATTTGTTGCAATAATTTTACATTGGTAAATGCAACTTTTTGAAACCGTTGTAATTGAAATAAGTGAATGAGAATTGGAATTAAAAGCAGAAAAAGAAAGTAGAGAATTTCGGGGTTTTTAAATTGCATTATTCCAAAAATGATTTCTCAAAAGTAGTAAAATTATCTGTATCAAAACTAAAAAGAGGCTTTATAAAGTTTCTCGTTTGTATATTGTTTAAAGAAATATTCATAAGCAGTATTGGTTAAATAGTAGGAAAAATTCTATGAAATTAGAATCGGCAATACTTTTTTAAAATGGAGAAGTAATATGGAAAAACCTTATTTAGAATCATCATAAATTAACATTTTTACTATAACTTCTTTGAAAAAATTAATGTTTAAAACACTGATATATAATTGGATAAGATTTGCTTTTTAAATTGCTCATTTTTAAGGTTTCTTAGAAGTAGTTTTGTTTCAATAATTGCCTACTTAAAATCGTTACTATTCTTTACACTATATCACTTTGTATTGTAAACCTAAAAAAATCCGACAAAGACAATATTTTTTCTTATCAATTTAACGCATTTAAAGCAACTACCAAAAACCAACAGTTAATGAAAAAGCAACTCATATTTTTAAGTATATTCTTTGCAGTTTTTCAAGGATATGCGCAATACGACTATGAAAAGGGATATTTTATCGATAATTCAGGACAAAAAGTGGAGTGTTTTATAAAAAATATAGATTGGAAAAATAATCCAGATGAGTTTCGATACAGGCTTACCGAACAAGATTCAGAACAAACTAATAGGATTAATGAAGTTGCAGAATTTGGTATTTATTCTGAATCAAAATACGAACGCCATTCGGTATTAATCGACCGATCGCCGGATAGTATGAAAAATATGAGTAATGATAAGAATCCCATTTTTGAAAATGAACAGTTGTTTTTAAAGGTACTAATGGAAGGTAAGGCGAATTTATATTATTTCGAAAGTGAAAATTTAAGAAGATACTTTTTTAAAACCGAAGATACAGAGATTGAGCAATTAGTTTATAAGCGATATAGAACAGAAAATTCAGAGAATGCGGATAATAATAAGTTTCGCCAACAACTGTACTTAAGTTTGAAATGTGATAAAATTCCTGTAAAGAAATTTGAAAATATAAGTTATACCAAATCGGAATTGGTATCTGTTTTTGAATTGTACAACCAATGTGAAAATGCTGATTATAAGGCTTTTGAAAAAAAGAAAAAAGGAAATCCGATTCATGTAACTTTACGTCCCGGGATAAAAAGTTCATCCTTGGCAATAGAAAATAGTACTTCACCATTAAAGAATACTGATTTTGGCAATGAAATTTCCTTCAGACTGGGATTAGAGTTCGAGTATATATTACCGTTCAATAAGAATAAATTTGCTCTAATTTTTGAACCAGGCTACCAGTATTTTTCATCAGAAAAGGAAATTACTTATGTGAAAACTTTGACTTTTTCGGGAACAACTGTAGTTACGGCAGATTATAGTTCGATTGAATTACCAATTGGTTTTCGATATTATTCCTTTATTAACGATAATTCTAAGTTGTTTTTTGATGCGCAGGTAGTTTTTGGCATCCCATTATCGAAAACCATTCAAGCTGAACGTCCGGAATTATTAGGTGTAGAAATTGGTACTTCACAAAATTTGGCTTTCAGTTTTGGGTATAATTATGCTAAAAAATATAGTGTTGCAATACAATATCAAACGAGTAGAAATGTACTTTCAGTTTATAATTATTGGAAATCTGATTATCAAAATATTGCGTTGATTTTTGGTTATACGATTTTTTAAATAATTAAATTTCAGATTACTTTCTGTCAATATCATGCTCAATTTGTAGATTGTTTTTCCTAATTACTGTGTACCAATTATAACAAAATGAATCAGCAGGCATTAAAAATATTCCACTATGAAAATTTAGGCTAGTCAGATTCTAAGAATAAACTTGAAATGTAGTTCCATTTATCAAAATTAAAATGAGGTTCTTTTTCAAATTATTCATAACTACTTTTATCCATTCCAATGCAACAAATTAAACCTACAATTTTTTTAAATCCAAGCTTTCTAAACAATTTAGAATTGATAAAAATGAATAAGAGTTTGCAATAGAATCATGCTATTAGGATATTTTTCGAAAAAAGAATAAAGCTTGCTTGGTTGTAGAACAAAAAAAATCTCAAAAACCAATTTGGCTTTTGAGATTTAAACTGTATTTAAAAAAGTGCTTACACTAATTTTTTAGCGTTTTTCACTTTTTGTTTTAATAGAGCGATATCAATAACTTCTCTCATGTCATTTACATAATGAAAGGTTAAACCTTTAAGATATTTTTCGTTGATTTCATCAATATCTTTTTTGTTTTCCTCACATAAAATAATCTCTTTGATATTAGCTCTTTTGGCAGCAAGAATTTTTTCTTGAATTCCACCAACCGGTAAAACTTTTCCGCGAAGCGTTATTTCACCTGTCATTGCCAATTTTGCCTTTACTTTTCTTTGTGTAAACGAAGAAACTATAGAGGTTAACATGGTAATACCAGCACTTGGTCCATCTTTCGGAGTAGCACCTTCCGGCACATGAATATGAATATTATATTTATTAAATAGTTCATGATCAATTCCAAAATCTTCTGCATTCGCTTTGATATATTCTAAAGCCAAGGTTGCAGATTCTTTCATCACTTTACCTAAATTTCCGGTAATATTTACTGCACCTTTACCTTTAGAGAGAATCGATTCAATGAATAAAATATCACCACCAACGCTTGTCCATGCCAATCCGGTTACTACACCTGCAGTTTCATTATTTTCGTATTTATCTCTTTCTAAATGCGATGCTCCTAAGATTTTTACAATATCATCATTGGTAATTTTAACATTGTATTCTTCTTCCATTGCAATGGATTTAGCCGCGTAACGCACCACCTTTGCAATCATTTTTTCTAGATTACGAACACCTGATTCTCGAGTATATCCTGTTGCAATTTTTTCAAATTGTACTTTTCCTAACTTAATGTGTTCCGGTTTTAAACCATGCTCTTTCAAGAGTTTTGGTAATAAGTGACGTTTGGCAATTTCAACCTTTTCTTCTATGGTATAACCGCTTACGTTGATAATTTCCATACGATCGCGTAAAGCCCAAGGAATATTTGATAAGTTGTTAGCGGTAGCAATAAATAATACTTTCGATAAATCGTAGCCAACTTCTAAATAATTGTCATAAAACTCAGAATTTTGTTCCGGATCTAAAACTTCCAACATTGCAGAAGAAGGGTCGCCATTATGGCTTGAACCTAATTTATCAATTTCATCCAACACGAAAACAGGGTTCGAACTCTCTGCTTTTTTAATGTTTTGAATTAACCTTCCTGGCATTGCACCAATATAAGTTTTTCGATGACCTCTGATTTCTGCCTCGTCTCGCAAACCACCCAATGACATTCGTACATATTTTCTCCCGAGTGATTCAGCAACTGATTTCCCTAAAGAAGTTTTACCAACTCCCGGAGGTCCTGCCAAACATAAAATTGGCGATTTCATATCTCCTTTTAGTTTCAAAACAGCCAAATGTTCAATAATTCTTTCTTTTACCTTTTCTAGACCATAATGATCTCTATCGAGAATTTTTTGTGCTCGTTTTAAGTCGAATACATCTTTGGTATAGTCGCCCCAAGGCAACTCTAATAATAAATCCAAATAATTACGTTGCATAGAATATTCGGCAACTTGCGGATTCATTCGTTGCAATCGACCGAGTTCTTTATCAAATAGTTGCGCAATTTCTTTACTCCATTTTTTCTTTTTTGCCAACTCTTGCATTTCTTCCATTTCTTCATCATACGAAACACCGCCCAATTCTTCTTGAATGGTTTTCATTTGTTGATGCAGATAATATTCTCGCTGTTGCTGATCCATATCTTCGCGAACTTTCGATTGAATATCGTTGCTCAATTGTAAACGCTGCAACTCTTTATTCATCTTTTTTAAAGTCGCTAAAGCTCGGTCTTTTAAATTGTGAATGTTTAAAAGTTCTTGTTTAGAAGCGGTATCTAAATTTAAGTTAGACGAGATAAAATTGATCAAGAAAGAATCGCTTTGAATATTTTTTATAGCGAAAGAAGCTTCACTTGGAAGATTCGGATTCTCTTTTATAATTCGTAAAGAAAGTTCTTTTACCGATGCTATAATTGCTTTGAACTCGGTATCGGTTTTCTTTGGAAATTTATCTGCTAATTCTTTGGTATTGGCAACCAAATATGGTTTTTCTTGAACGAGGCTTTCAATTTTAAAACGCTTTTTACCTTGCAGAACTACCATGGTATTTCCATCAGGCATTTTCAACATTTTTAAAATCCGGGCAACCGTACCAATTTGGTAGACATCGTCTAAAGTAGGATTTTCTGTAGCTTCATTTTTTTGCGCCACAACACCAATAGATTTATTGCCCTTGTTGGCCTCTTTTATCAATCGAATAGATTCATCTCGACCTGCAGTTATCGGAATAACAACACCCGGAAATAAAACGGTATTTCGCAAAGGTAAAATAGGTAAAGTAGCCGGTACATCTTCATTGTTTATCTCTTCTTCATCTTCTGGAGTCATTAACGGAATTAATTCCGCATCTTCATCTAAAATGTTTTGAAGTGACAAATTGTCAATATTTATAAATTTTGTATTACTCATAGTTTCTTTTTGTCAGTTAGATCATATAAATTCAGTAATTCTGTAAAATAACTTTTCGTTTCTTTATTTTAAATAGCTGTATATTAATTTATTAGATCGTAATTGGTTTCTTTCTGTCAAGGTATAGTAGTCAATAGTTATGCCAATACTTTTTTTTTAAAATGTTTTTATGCGGAATTCATTTGCCAAATTTTTAGGATGCCGAGAGTTATGAAGTTGTAAAATATTGTAAATTTAATTTTCGAGTAACTGTAACAAGTTTAAAAACGATTTGTCTTTTAAATAGCTGAGAAATCTTGCAAGATAAAAACGAACATATTAACCGATTATTACAACGTTGTAAAAATGAAGATCAAACTGCACAGTTTGAGATTTACAAGCTGTATTACAAAGCGATGTTTAACACATCACTGCGGATTGTTAAAGATACTTTTGAAGCGGAAGATGTGATGCAAGAAGCCTTTTTAAGTGCTTTTACAAAGTTAGAATCTTTTAAAGCAGATGTGCCTTTCGGAGCTTGGCTAAAAAAAATTGTAATCAATAAAAGTCTGACTCAATTGAAAAAGAACAGCAGATTTGATGAAGTAAAATTAGAGACTGTTGATTACAAATTAACAGATGGAATTTCAGAGGAATCTCAAGAAAGTGAAGCGATGGATTATACCAATGTAAAAGTGAAAGAAATACTAGCAAAAATAAAGGAACTAAAAGATAATTATAGAATTGCTCTAACTTTAAGTTTGATAGAAGGTTTTGATAATGAAGAGGTTGCCGAAATTATGCAAATTACTAATGAAAATTGTAGGACAACCATTTCAAGAGCAAAGAATAAGTTGAGAAGTTTAATGAACCAACAAGTACAAATGCAATAAAAAATGAAAAGAGATTTAGAACAACGTGTTTTGGAATTGCGTGAAGAGTTTGATTTTGCGGAACCGAATGTGGGTCATTTCGAACGATTTCAAGCAAAATTGAAAGAAGAAAAAGAAACAAAGAATAAAACTTCTTGGCTTTGGCTATCTATAGCGGCAATGGTTTTATTGGCTTTTGGTTTTATGTTGGGAAATTTAAACACACAAAAAGGAATACAATTAGCGGATGTTTCTCCGAAAATGCAAGAAACTCAAAATTTTTATCTGGCTTCTATTCAACAAGAAATAGATTTAGTGAAGGCAAAACAAACTCCAGAAAATCAAAAAATTATTGAAGATTCTTTCGAGCAATTGACCATTTTAGAAAATAAATATGAAGAATTAACCTTAGAACTTAAAGAAAGTAACGAAGATAAAAGAGTCATTTTTGCCATGATTTCGAATTTTCAAACACGTATTGAAGTACTACAAAACTTATTGCAACAATTAGAAGAGTTTCAAAGTTTTGAAAAAAATATTCCCGAAAATAAAATTTTATAAAGATAATGTCTAATCGAATTAAAATAAAATTATGAAAACAATCGTATATAAAATCCTATTTTTCTTGAGCATCATTCCGATGATAGGGATGGCGAATCCAAATCCCGGTAAGAATAAATATGAAAAAAGTAAAACTATCAAGAAAGAATTCAACGTCAACGCAAATGCCTTATTAAAAATAAGCAACAAATACGGTAATGTTGATGTGATTTCTTGGAATGAAAACCGTGTAGTTATTGAAGTAAGAATTACTGCAAGTGGTAATAATGAAAGTAAAGTGGTTTCAAAATTAAATGAGATTTCCGTGAATTTTGAAAGCTCAAGCAGTCAGGTTTATGCAAAAACAACCTTTGAGAAATACTCCGGTTGGGGCAATAATAACTCTAACGTGAACTTTCAAATTGATTATAAGGTGAAAATGCCAGTAACTAATCAAGCAGATTTTACGAATGATTACGGCAGTATTTCATTAAATGAATTGAAAGGAAAAGCAGATATTAACTGTGATTATGGAAAAATTATTATCGGTAGTTTGTTTCATGAAAATAATAGTATCAATATAGATTATACGAATAATTCAACTATTGAATTTATAAATGGCGGCAGCATCAATGCAGATTACTCAGATTTGACAATTGATAAAGCAAAAAAAATCGATTTAAACGCCGATTATACAAAAACAACTATTGAAAATATAGAAGATTTTGATTTTAATTGTGATTATGGAAAATTGAATGTTGGTAATGCAAATAAAGTATTTGGCGATGGAGATTATCTCACCATGTTATTTGGTACTATTTTCAAAGAATTAGAAGTTGGAGCAGATTATGGTAATTTTCGCTTAGATGAGCTAAAAAATGGTTTTTCAAATGTAAAAATAAATGCAGATTATACCGGAGTAAAAATTGGGATTGAATCGGGTGCAGCTTTTGATTTTATGATAAAAACAGGTTATGGTGGATTTGACATGAATGTGGATAAAGCAACGTACTCGAAAAAAATCGTTAAATCGAATTCTAAATATTATGAAGGATTCGTGAATAAAGCAAATTCGAATAGTAAAATTGAAATAACAACAAGTTACGGAAGTGTAACCATGTTCACAAAATAAAAATTAACTAATTAAATACTAAAAAAACATGAAAAATTTATTTTTAAAATCATTTGGAATATCCTTGGTATTGGTCTTATTTTTAACAAGTTGTAGTGCCCAAAATTGGGGAAAAGTTAAAGGTGATGGAAACGTTATTACAGAGAAAAGAAGCGTTGGGAATTTTGATGAATTAGGAGTTTCCGGATCTTTTGATATTTTCTTGGTTAAAGGAAAAGAAGGGGAATTGACCATTAAAATTGAAGAAAATTTGTTGCCGTATTTAGTTACAGAAGTAGATAATGGTAAATTAAAGATTAAATGGAAATCAGGAACAAGCATCAACACAAGAAAAGGTGTCGAAATTACAGTAGCTTTTGAAGATATAAAAGGAATTGCTTTGTCTGGTTCAGGAGATATTGTTAGTAAAGACATTATTAAATCGGATAATTTTGAAGTTGCAGTTTCTGGTTCTGGAAATATGGATTTAGAATTAGATGTTCAAAAAATGACTGCAGCAATTTCTGGTTCTGGTGATGTGAACTTAAAAGGAACAGCGACAAATTTTGAAGCTGCGGTGGCAGGTTCTGGAGATATCGACGGTGTTAATTTGAAAACAGAAAAAGCCGAAGTAAGAGTTTCTGGTTCTGGTGGAATTACGATTACAGTTTTAAAAGAATTAGACGCTAAAGTTTCTGGTTCTGGAAGTGTAAGATATAAAGGAAACCCATCTGTAGAAGATGTAAAAGTTAGTGGTTCAGGTACTGTAAGTACTTTTTAATCCTAAGAAGTGGAGCTGCAAAAGAGTTCGGTTTTTAAGCTATAACTAATTCAAAACCAAATGTCATTCCCGCGAAAGCGGGAATCTTTTTTTAAAGAAACCGAGAATTATATTAAAAACAAAGAAACTCAAGAATAAAGTATAAAAGAATTTCATTTTCATGGGAATGACAGTTTGAAAATTCGCAAACCAAAACCAACAACTAACATCAATCAGCCAACAATAAAAACCAAATTACTTCACATCGGCTTTTTCAATAATAGCAATTGAATCACAAACTTGTACGGTAAGCGCAATATTTTCTTGCTGTTTTGATCCATTTATGAGATAAATTCGGCAAGGATCATTTTTTACCTGGCTTTTTGAAAAGTCTATACTTCCGTCTACCAAAATAGTGTTAATGGCTAAACTATCAATAACGGCAGTTTTAATTTGTTCTTGAACCTCGTTGGAATATTGAATTTGTTTGCTTCTGATAATTTGAAGCATCCGGTCATTTGGCAACCAATTGCAAGAAGCTTTTTTACCCCCGAGAAAAAAGAAAACAAGAATTATTCCGATGGTAAAACCAAATCCGTATAGCGCAAAGCGCTTTTTCATATCTTGCATAATGTACTAAAAAGTGAGTAGGTTAATATCGGTATAAGGTAGGCTAAACCAGTCGGCAATAGATCGGTTTGTTAAAATTCCATGATAAAAGTACATGCCTTTTTGTAAACTTTTATCAAATCTGGCAGCGTTCTCTAATCCGCCCTGCTCACCGATATTCAATAAATACGGTGTAAAAATATTACTGATAGAAACCGATGCTGTTCTTGAATATCTCGAAGGAATATTAGGTACGCAATAATGAATAACACCATGTTTTACAAGAGTGGGATTGCTATGTGTTGTGATTTCTGATGTTTCAAAACAACCGCCATTATCAATACTAACATCGACAATCACCGCGCCATCTTTCATTTGTTCCACCATTCTTTCAGTTACAACAATCGGAGTTCTAGCCTTTCCCCGTAAAGCGCCAATAACAACATCACAATCGATCAAAGATTTTAATAAATTTTTAGGTTGAATCGTCGAAGTAGCAATAGGAAAACGCAATTTCGTTTGTAGGTTTCGCAATTTGGTGAGCGAATTGTCAAAAACTTCAACACTGGCACCAAGTCCCATAGCCGATCTCGCCGCAAATTCAGCAACCGTTCCAGCACCTAAAATAACTACTTTACTCGGCGGAACACCCCCAATATTACCCAATAATAAGCCGTTTCCTTGATTTTCATTATTCATCAATTCGGCAGCAATTAATATAGAAGCGATTCCTGCAATTTCACTTAAAGACTTCACCAACGGAAAAACCCCATGTGTATCTTGAATATAATCAAAAGCGATGGCTGTAATTCTTTTTTTTGCCAAAGCCTCAAAATATTCCTTGTTTTGGGTTTTGATTTGCATTGCAGAAAAAAGAACGCTCTGCGGATTCATCATTTTGATTTCATCTAAAGACGGTGGTTCAATTTTTAAGATAATGCTACAGGCAAAAACGTCATTTGGATTATAAGAAATTTTCGCGCCCGCTTCTGAATATTCTTGGTCGGAATAATTTGTTCCATCTCCAGCACCAGATTCTACAACAATTTGATGCCCGTTAGCCGTTAAATCAGCAACGGCACTTGGAGTAAGACAGATTCTTTTTTCTTCGAAGTGGGTTTCTTTTGGTAGACCGATATATAATTCATCTTTTGGCCTTTTTATTTCCAGCATTTCCGGACTCGGCATTAGCTCTTCTTTGCTAAAAGGTGAATATTGGTGGCTCATTTTAAGTAATTTGTATATTTCTTAATCCGTTGCTTAAAATCGAAATATGAATTGCAACCGACTCTAAAGGTAGTAAATTTTCTACTTTATTTGGCCATTCGATAAAACACCAAGCCTGGCTGTATAAATATTCTTCTACGCCAATGTCATAAGCCTCTTCTTCGTTATCAATTCTATAAAAATCAAAATGATAAATGGTTTCTCCCTTATCGGAAATATATTCGTTTACCAAAGAAAATGTTGGCGAACTAGCAACTTCTTTTACACCTAATTGTTTTACAATTTCTTTTATCAAAGTAGTTTTGCCCGAACCCATAGCACCATAAAACAACAAGACCTTTTTCGGTACTGTTTGAATAATCTCTGCGGCAATCGTAGAAATTTGTGCTAAAGAATAGTCTTTATTCATGGGATTTATGCAAGGTTTTATAGGGTGCAGATTTTACTATTCCATGGTGTGATAGACATTTTGTACATCGTCTTCGTCTTCCAGTCGTTCTAATAGTTTTTCTACATCGACTTGTTCTTCTTCGGTCAATTTTTTAGTGATACTTGGAATTCTTTCAAATCCGGAAGATAAAATTTCTAAATTATTTTCTTCCAAATATTTTTGAATTGCACCAAATTGCTCGAAAGGGGCGTAGATTAAAATTCCGTCTTCATCTTCAAAAACTTCTTCTACTTCGTAGTCGATTAATTCCAATTCAAATTCTTCCAAATCCATTTGTAAATCTTCTGTTTTTACACGAAAATTACAGGTATGATCAAACATGAATATTACAGAACCTGATGTTCCTAAAGTTCCATCACATTTGTTAAAAGCTGCGCGAACATTGGCAACTGTTCGGTTATTATTATCGGTTGCAGTTTCTATTAAAACGGCAATTCCATGAGGTGCATAGCCTTCAAAAAGAACTTCCTTATAGTCGGCAGTATCTTTATCTGCCGCTTTTTTAATGGCTCTTTCTACATTTTCTTTGGGCATGTTTGCAGCTTTCGCATTTTGTATCACTGCTCTCAAACGCGCGTTGGTATCCGGACTTGGGCCTCCTTCTTTTACTGCCATCACGATATCTTTTCCAATTCTGGTAAAGGTTTTCGCCATAGCCGACCAGCGTTTCATTTTTCTTGCTTTTCGAAATTCAAATGCTCTTCCCATTTCTAATTATATTAATTTTATTTACAATTTTCTTTATAAAATTCTATCATTTCTGGTATGTTTTTTACCTGAAATTCTTTTTCATTAATTCTGGCGACCAAGATAGGACAATCTTCAAAATATTTTGCTGCTGTTTTTTTAAATTTTTTATACAAAGGATTCCCTTTGGAGCCTATTAACAGTAATTTGTCTTCGTTTGTTTTTTTAACATAGTAATCTATTCTTGATATCTCAAGAGTTACACTACGTTGCATATCGTGCCTATCGTAAGAATCATAAAAAGGGCGATACTCATCTGTAAACTGCGCATATTTTAGTATGCCAGGTTGGTAAAAAGCAAAGACTGGCTTTAATAAATCTTCATAGGGTTTTCCATCAACTAAGGTGTTTTGATAGAATAAGTCAATATTATTGCTCGTAGCTTGATAAATACTAATCGTGTCCTTTTTCAGTAACTCGACAAAATGTAAAAATTTATCTTCGTTGGTATTTTTATAATAGAAATATCGAGTATGCAAGGAGTCTATAAATGTGTGAATTTTATCAATCTCCTTGAATTTAATTTTTTCTTCTTTTCTCTGTTCTTTGTTTTTTTTAAATCGGATATCAAACGGAGAAGATGCCATTCTTATTAAACCAGTTAAAGAATCTCCATTTTTTAAAATAATTCCTCCATGGATAAAAGGAGTCGATTGTAAGTCTAATTGTGCAAATACAAAGCAAGGGAATAGAATAAGAGAGAATAATATTTTTTTCATGTAATAGTTATACTTGTATTACTCCCATATTAAATTTCTTTTCAATCGGAGCGTGATTTGCAGCTTCAATTCCTGTAGAAATCCATTTCCTCGTATCTAATGGGTCAATTACAGCATCTGTCCATAATCGGGCAGCAGCATAATAGGGGGATGTTTGTTTGTTATATCGATTGGTTATGGTATCTAGAATTTCCTTTTCCTTTTCGGGTGTAATCGTTTCGCCTCGTTTTTTTAAAGTAGCAGTTTCTATTTGTAATAAAACTTTGGCCGCTTGTGCTCCACCCATTACTGCCAATTCTGCTGATGGCCAAGCACAAATAAGTCTCGGATCGTAAGCTTTTCCGCACATAGCGTAATTACCCGCACCATAAGAATTACCTATTACCACCGTAAATTTTGGAACCACCGAATTGCTTACTGCGTTTACCATTTTTGCACCATCTTTAATAATACCACCATGTTCTGCTTTGCTACCTACCATAAAGCCTGTAACATCTTGCAAAAATACTAATGGAATCTTTTTTTGATTGCAATTTGCAATAAAACGAGTTGCTTTGTCCGCTGAATCAGAGTAGATTACACCTCCAAATTGCATTTCTCCTTTCCCATTTTTAACCAATTTTCGTTGATTGGCAACAATGCCAACCGCCCAACCATCGATTCTGGCATAAGCACAAATAAGTGTTTTACCATAGCCTTTTTTATACTCTTCAATCTCAGAATTATCAACCAAACGTTCGATAATTTTTTTCATATCGTATTGCTCATTGCGTAACTTAGGTAGAATGCCATAAATTTCTTCTGATTTTTTGGTTGGTAGAGAGGGAGTTTCTCGGTTAAAGCCCGCTTTGTCGTAATCTCCCAATTTGCCGATGATATTCTTGATTTTATCTAGAGCATCTTTATCATCTGTAGCTTTATAATCGCAAACGCCCGAAATTTCGGTATGTGTTGTTGCACCTCCAAGGGTTTCATTATCAATAGTTTCTCCAACGGCGGCTTTTACCAAATAACTACCTGCAAGAAATATACTGCCTGTTTTATCTACAATAATCGATTCATCGCTCATGATTGGCAGATAAGCGCCACCAGCCACACAACTTCCCATCACTGCGGCAATTTGGGTAATACCCATACTACTCATCACTGCATTATTTCTAAAAATTCTTCCGAAGTGTTCCTTATCGGGAAAAATTTCGTCTTGCATGGGTAAATAAACACCAGCACTATCCACTAAATAAATTATGGGTAGTTTGTTTTCTATGGATATTTCTTGAGCTCTCAGGTTTTTCTTTCCGGTAATGGGAAACCATGCTCCGGCTTTAACTGTAGCGTCGTTTGCCACAACAATACATTGTTTGCCTGAAATTTTTCCGATTTTCACAACAACACCTCCCGACGGACAGCCACCATGTTCTTTGTACATATCATCTCCTGCAAATGCCCCAATTTCAATCGCTTCGGTGTCTCTATCCAAAATGTAAGCAACCCGTTCTCTGGCAGTCATTTTGCCTTTTTCGTGCAATTTTGCAATTCTACTTTTGCCGCCACCAAGAGCAACTTCGTTGAATTTTTTTTCCATTGCAGCCGCAAGTTGCTTGTTGTGATTCGTGTTTTTATCCATTTTAGTTGGGTGATTTATTCCTTGCTAAAGTACAAAAAGCAGGTTAATATGTTTGCGTTAAATACCATGTAAATAAATACCTAGGTAAATATAAATATTTAACCTATATTTGCAGTGAATTTAAAAAATCAAAAATGAAAACTAACAAAATCTTGTTTTGGAGTTCAACCGGACTTTTAAGCACATTTATTATAATTTCTGCAGCAATGTATTTTTTTAATTACGAGGTCGTTAAAGAGGCATTTATGAGCTTGAGTTATCCGGTTTATCTAATTTATCCTTTGGCAATTGTAAAGATTGCTGCGGTAGTGGTTTTATTAATTCCAAAAAAAGTAGTAGTGAAAGAATGGGCTTATGCTGGTCTGTTGTTTGATTTTATATTAGCATTTTTTGCCCATATCATGATAAGTGATGGTAATCAAATGACTGCCGTAATTGCAATTATTTTATTATCGGTTTCCTATGTGTTTTATAAAAAGGTTTTTTGACACATAACGATATTGAATTACGAAAGTCCATAATGGGCATTTAATTAAAAAAACAACACCAACCGATATCAATAATTTAAAAATAGTAGGTTGGAGAAAATTTATTAAGATGAAAAATATAATTAGTTTGGGTGGTAGTTCGAGTAAGAAATCCATCAATAAAATGCTTGCTGAATATACGGCTGATTTGGTAAAAAATGTTAGTGTAACCAAAATTGATTTGAATGATTTTGAAATGCCTCTATTTTCTGTTGATTTAGAATCTAAAGATGGATTTCCAAAAAGTGTTCAAGAATTAAATGCAATTATTGAAAAGGCGGATGGTTTTGTTATTTCTTTAGCGGAACATAACGGTGCATATTCTTCAGCTTTTAAAAATGTATTCGATTGGTTATCGCGAATGGATGGAAAAGTGTGGAGAAATAAACCAATGCTATTGTTGAGTACTTCGCCTGGAATTCGCGGTGGCGCTTCGGTTTTAGAAATAGCCAAAAATCGATTCCCATTTAATGGAGGTAATATTGTTGGAAGCATGAGTTTTCCATCCTTTTATGAAAATTTTATAGAGGCCGATGTGGTTAATGAAACTTTGAAAACAAAAATAATCAGTCTCGTGGCAACCTTTGAAAAAGAATTATAGTTATGGGAGATATTGAGAAAGATATTAATTCTAAGTTTCCAAATGAATTGGTTAAAGCATTGATAAATATCAAATATACAGCACATTGGCTCGATAATATTGCTAATGAGGTTTTAAAACCCTTTAAAATTTCAGAACCACAATATAATATTTTAAGAATTTTACGAGGCGCTGGTGAACCAATTACGGTAAATATGGTAAAAGAAAGAATGATTC
The DNA here is from genome assembly GCA_965363545.1 of uncultured Flavobacteriaceae bacterium. Taxonomy (GTDB): domain Bacteria; phylum Bacteroidota; class Bacteroidia; order Flavobacteriales; family Flavobacteriaceae; genus Lutimonas. The sequence continues at coordinate 28,759 of CBDTUD010000007.1, forward strand.
AAAAGTCACCAAATTCGACTCGTTTGATGGATAAACTTTGCGATAAGGATTTGATTGAAAGAGTTCGTTGCGAAAATGATAGGCGAGTCGTTCACGTTCAAATTTCTAAAAAAGGATTAGCACTTTTGAAAAAAATTAATAGTAGTGATTTCGATGCGGCTATGAATTCGATTACCGAAAACGAAGCGAAAGTTTTGAATGAGATATTAGATAAAATACGATAAAAACTAAAAATATCATGAGAAAAATAATACAACGAGCAAACGAAAGAGGAACGGCAGATTATGGTTGGTTAAAAGCAAATTATTCATTTAGTTTTGCTAATTATTACAATCCACAACAAGTGAGTTTTGGAGCACTTCGAGTACTTAATGATGATATTATTGCTGGTGGAATGGGTTTTGGAGAGCATCCTCATGACAATATGGAAATTATTAGTATTCCGTTACGAGGTGCTTTAAAGCACAAAGATTCTATGGGAGAAAAATGGGTTGCTCTAACCTCTGATGAGGTGCAAGTGATGTCTGCTGGAACAGGACTTGTGCATGCCGAAAAGAATAACTCTGCTACTGAAGAGGTGAATTTATTTCAAATTTGGATCATTCCAGAAGAACAAAATGTTGAACCGGCATACGGACAAAAAAAGTTTGCTCTTAGCGATAGAGATAATAAATTACAAACTTTGGTAACTTCTTACGAAGATGCAGATACGAATAGTTTAAAAATTCATCAAGATGCAAGAATTTCAAGAATTGACTTAGACGAAAACAGTGAATTTACCTATACTTTGAAATCGCAATACCACGGAGTTTATATTATGGTAATAGATGGAACAATCGAAATTGATGCAGATATTCTTGAAAAACGAGATGCTATTGGTATTTTTCAAACGGAAGAGATTAATTTGAAAACCAATAAAAATAGTTCTTTGGTCTTTATTGAAGTGCCAATGAAATTTTAAATAAAAGTAGATTAAATTATTAAAAACGTTCTTTTTATAGGGCGTTTTTTTATGGAGATGATTTTGCATAAAGTGGAATACTTACTTAATTATTGTATCAATAATGGGGTGTTCAACGTTTTTCACTTCTTAATTGTTAAAATCATTTCCTATTTATCATAAAAAATACAAATCAATTATTAAGTTTGCAATTGAAAAATAATTTTGATTTAACAAATTGATGAAAGAATTCAACGACTTTATTTGGGAAACACACGGAATTCATGCGGGTACAGAGCAAGATCATGTAAAACACGGAATCGATAGATTAGAAGATATTGTTGATAAGGCCATTGAAGCGAATCACCCAAGTATTTCGTTTATTATTCATTCCCCTCGTTTGACCAATTTTCGCTATATCGCGGAAAGAGATACTAATGTTAAGTTTATTCGAGGTAATCAATCCTATCTTAATTACCCGAAAAGAATAGCGAATCTTCGTGAAAAGTATGACGGTAAAATCAATATAAAATATGGTGTTGAATTAGAATGGATGGGTTCTGATTTGGGTTTACAATGGAGTCGTTCAAAAATATTTCAAGCAGAAGATGCAGATTTTGTTATTGGCTCAGTACATTTTGCGCCAGAAGGTTTGCCTTATGATGGTTCGATAGAAGAGGCGCAAGAGTTATTAAAAATAAGAGGAAGTCTTGAAAATTATTGGGATGGTTATTTTAATGAAATGATTGAAATGATTGAAGCTTTCGGAGATATGATTCAAGTTATTGGTCATATAGATTTGCCAAAACTCAATGTTGAAATGCCAGAATCTCTTATTCATTTTGAAACGAGTTCCCATCCGTTGGCAAACAAATTTCGTACGCTTTTAGAAATAATTGCCGATAGAAATTTGGCTTTGGATGTTAATATGGCAGGAAAATTTAAAGGAGTAGGAGTATATCCTACCCAAAATATTTTAAAGCGTGCATACAAATTGCAAATTCCCGTTTGTGTTGGAACTGATACACATCATGTAAAATATTACGGACTGAACTTTAAAGAAAGCTTAGAATATATTTACCAAGCCGGATACCAACAATATGTAAGTTATTCTAAATTAATTCCTGAAAAGAGAACCATTTTTGACGACCACGATCTAAAAGTGAAATATACGATTTTGAATAAAGGAATTGAGTTGTTAAATCAACGTTTTCATGATAATCGCAGAAGAATTATTCCTGATTTTTCTTTTGGAGGATCATTTACAGAATTTCTAGATATTTATAATAACTCTATTGGTATGGGTGGTTATAATGCGATTCGAATTCGAAAAAGTGATAAATCGATTACTATAACAAATGAAACTCCAATTGCCGAAAAGTATAAGGTAAAGGGGTTGTTTTCAGAGCATTTAGATAAACCTGGTGTAATTTCATCTTTATTTAACACCTTGGCTTCTGAAGGAATTAATGTCGAAACGGCTCGACTGAAATCAAACAATGATGGAACGGCGGTAGCATTTTTAACCATAAAGGGAGAAAATGAAAATATTGAAAATGCCATTGATTTTATAGGAGGGACTAGTGGTGAATTATTCACAAAACTAACGTATAAAGAAGATGCCGATTTGCCAAATTATTATAATGATGGAGTTTATTTGTTAGAATTGGATGGCGTGGAATTAAAATTGCCTTTACGGGAAAAAGTTATCCTAACAAAGCATGAAAATGCTCCAGGAGTGCTATTGATTTTATTATCCGCTTTGGCTTCTAAAAATATTAATATCATTGATTTGCGATTGGGTAATCGAAATAGAATTGGTTATTCCGCTTTAGCGATCGAAGGCGACAGCAATACAATTCGTCGTTTATTAAATAAATTAGGTTCGCAGTATTTTGAAGCAAATCTGATTGAATTTCATAGTATGTAACCCTTTAAATGTTCAAACATTATTTTATGAAAAAACTTATTCTATTTTTTTTAGGCTTGATTTCTATAAGTACTATTGCGCAAACCGATGCAGAAACATTAAAAAAGATTTATGACACATCGCTTACCAACGGGAAAAGCTATGCTTGGTTAGATTATTTATCTAATGAAATTGGTGGACGATTATCTGGATCTGCGAATGCGGAAAAAGCAGTCCAATGGACAAAGTCAGAACTAGAAAAAGTTGGATTGGACAAAGTATGGTTACAACCAGTATTAGTTCCGAAATGGGAGAGAGGTGAAAAAGAAATTGCTTTTTTTGACATAGGTTCTGGTAACCAAAAGGCAGTAAATATATGTGCGCTAGGTGGTTCTGTAGCAACGTCAGAAAAAGGATTACAAGCTGAAGTTATTGAAGTTCAGGGTTTGCAAGAATTAAAAGCATTGGATAAAAATGAGGTAGAAGGAAAAATCGTTTTTTTTAACCGTCCGATGGATCCTACAAAAATTAGAACTTTTGAATCGTATAGTGGCTGCGTTGATCAAAGATATGCCGGAGCTATGGAAGCTGGAAAACTTGGTGCGAAAGGTGTAATCATTCGTTCGATGAATTTGCGATTAGATAATTTTCCGCATACCGGAAGCATGACTTACGGTGAACTTGCTGTAGAACAAAGAATTCCTTCAGCAGCGATCAGCACAAATGACTCTGAAATTTTGAGCAAGGCATTGAAACAAAATAACAAGTTGCAATTTTACTTCAAACAAAATTGCAAGCAATATGATGATGTTACTTCTTATAATGTTATCGGAGAAATTACCGGTTCTGAATTGCCTAATGAAATTATGGTAGTTGGAGGTCATTTAGATTCTTGGGATTTAGGTGACGGATCGCATGATGACGGAGCGGGATGTGTGCAATCTATGGATGTATTGCGACTGCTTAAAGAATCTGGTATTCAACCAAAACGAACTATACGAGTGGTTTTATTTATGAATGAGGAAAACGGATTGCGCGGTGGTAAAAAATATGCAGAAATAGCTAAAGAAGCTAAGGAGAATCACGTTTTCGCTTTAGAAAGTGATTCTGGAGGTTTTACACCAAGAGGGTTTTCGTTTGATTGTAGTGATGAAAATTTTGTACAGGTGCAATCTTGGAATACTTTATTTAAACCGTATTTAATTCATTATTTTGAAAAAGGGCACAGTGGAGCTGATATTGGCCCGCTAAAATCAAATTCTATGATGCTTGCCGGTTTGGTGCCAGATTCTCAACGATACTTTGATTACCATCACGCTTCGAATGACACCTTTGATGCCGTAAATAAAAGAGAATTGGAATTAGGTGCAGCAACTATGGCGGGACTTGTTTATTTGGTAGATAAATATGGCGTTATCGCTTCAAAACAAGAGCAACCTATTAAGGATTAATTATGAAAAGTAAATTAAGTATTCTATTTTTTTTAGCAAGTCTAATTATGAGCGCTCAAACCAACGAAATGGAGAAATTACCGTATTACGAAATTCCTGAATATCCTGCTGAATATAATGCGGCTACCATAACTGCCAGGATGATTGATGGTTTGGGTTTTCGCTATTATTGGGCGACTGAAGGTTTGCAAGAATCTGGTTTAAAGTACAAACCCAATGCAGAAGCAAGGAGCACCGAAGAAACCATCGATCATATTTATAGTTTGTCTGAAGTAATTGTTAATATTAGTTTGCATAAGGCTATTCGTAGAGGAGATGAAGAAAGTTTAACATTTTTCGAAAAAAGAAAACGTACTCTAGAAAATTTTAAAACTGCTGCCGATATTTATCGAAATAGTACCGATGTCTCGGAATTCACTATCGTTTTTGAACGCGAAAATGGTAAGTCAGAATTTCCATTCTGGAACCAAATCAACGGGCAGATTTCGGATGCTATTTGGCATTGTGGACAAATAGTTTTATTGCGACGCTCATCAGGAAACCCTTTCAATGCTAAGGCGAGTGTTTTTACCGGAAAAGTTCGGGATTAATTAACAAGCTTTTTTTAATTTAAGATTCGAATTAAAAAAATCTAATAAATATCATACTTTCATTACTTCATTTGTTTTATCTTTGTTTCTTATTTAGAATTAGTATAAATAAAAATAAGTATGCAGCAATCAGAAAAGAAGGATATAAATCTTTTTTTATTCAATTACGATAATCTCGTTTTTGATTCTGGTTGCAAAAAAGAAAAATGTTGCAAGAAATACAAAAAGAAAGGCAAAACAAACTGCAAAAGTTGTCCGAAACTTTAAGTGAAAAGAATGCTTCAAAGTTCTACCTCATATTTTCTGTTGCAATTGTCATTCTGATCAAAGTGGAGTAATCTTTGCTCGCCTAACGAATCATACGTCATAACGAGCGAACGAAGTAAGCGTGGTTATCTGTTGAATTGAACTCTAAATAAACTCCTATAAAGTTGTAACAGATTTCCACATCACGAAAGGGCGCGATTCGCAATGACAATTGGTTTGAGTCGCAGGGTAGAAATCTATTGCGTATAATATTTTAAAACCCATCTTTCATGTTTGCTATTTGAATAATTAATTTTAGTACTTTTGATTTCAAATTAATTTCTGAAAAAGGTATGAAAACAAAAGTAGTTTTTCTATTGGCAATTTTGCTTATTTTTTTAAACTGCAATTCTATCGATAACAGTGCACCAATAGATGAGGAGTTACTTGGCGAATGGAGTCTGATAAATTATTCGGCAGGTTTTTCTCAGCCTTTAAGTTTGCAAAAAGGAGATATTATTTGGGATTTTCAAAAAAAAGGAGTCTTAAAGGTAACTATAAATCCATCCTTAAATCACAATCCACTATTAGAGCCAGGAGAATATTTTTATACTTTTGGTGATTCTAAAATATATGTTAATCAAGTATATTATGATTATCAAATTATTGAAAATGAGTTAATTATTAAAGATAAACCCGAAGCTGACGGACCTTTAATGGAATTTAGTTTATACCAATAATTCTTAATAAAAAAAGGAGTTTCTTTTTACGAAACTCCTTTTTTTAATCCATTTTTTACATTTTAGAATCCATAAACGCTATGGTTTCTTTTTCAATTTTTAAGGCAGATTCGTATATTTTTTGCCCTTTCGCTATAATTTCTTCCGCAAACTTGCGATCTTTTATATCTTTTGCATTAATACGAACATTGAAAAACGCGCCCACAACAGCTGTACGTGCGCATAAAACTCCAACTGCTGCATCCGATAACGAACTTTGTGCACCATTTTTCACCATTGCTTGCATGACCTCCATAGACTTATAAGCGGTTTCCATGACTTGAAACGGAATTTCAGTCGCATATTTTGTTGCTACTTCGATTGCATTTTTTCGCAATTCTTTTTCAGCATCTGTACCTTTTGGCATTCTAAAACCTTCAATTATTTGATGGAAAGAATTGGTGTCTTCATCGACTAAAAACAGTAATTTATTTTTATACCCTTGCCCTTTTACTGCCCAATTCGAAAATTCTTCCCAACGATCATCCCAACCTCTTTTATGTGCTGATAAATTCGCAACCATAGCGCCTAGCGAAACTCCCAAAGCACCTACATATGCCGAAATTGATCCTCCACCAGGAGCCATCGATTCACTCGCAGTTTCTTCGGCAAAGTCGCTTATCGATAGGTCGATTAATTTTTTAATTGTTTTATCTTTTAACAAATATTCTATAATTTTTTCTTCAGGATGAAAAGGTTTTAAATCATCTAAACCTAAGGACTTAACCGCAATTTTTATTTTCTCGTTTTCTGAAATTCCGAGAGAACGCTCTTGTTTTTTTAGAAAATAATCAGCAGCATCGAGCATCGATTGAAGCGGAATTAAACCTACCAATTCCGAGCCAGTTACTCGCAAACCTCTTTCTTGTGCCGATTTACAACTTTCATCAAAGGCGATGTGCATCGGAGTGATGCTGATATTCGTTAAATTATAAGAAATTTGTGCTATACCGTATTCTTCAATATACCAACCAATTCCTTTTACCGCTTTTAACTTTCCTGGAATACGAATGGTATTTCCATTAGCATCTAAAACTTTTTTACCGGTGATCGAATTTCTCTCTGTTTTTACTCTTCCGGCTTCTCGAATATCAAAAGCGATTGCATTAGCTCGTCTTGAAGACGTTGTGTTGAGGTTTACATTATACGCGATTAAAAAATCACGTGCAGAAATAGCAATTGCGCCACTTTTTGCCACATTTTCATTGAATTCTGCCGGTCCGAAATCTGGTTTCCATTCAGGTTTGATTAATTTTTCTTTTAAGCCTTCATATTCCCCAGAGCGGCAACTTGCCAAGTTTTTTCGTTTGACTTCCGTCGCAGCGTTTTCATAAAAATAAACTGGAATTCCCAATTCTTTTCCAACACGTCCTCCAAGTTTATGGGCGTATTTAGCGGTTTCTTTCATGCTAATGCCTGAAATAGGAACTAACGGACAAACATCGGTTGCACCAAAACGAGGATGCTCTCCCGAATGCTTTCGCATATCGATCAATTCAGCTGCTTTTTTTATTAATAGAAAAGCTGCTTGAATAACATTTTCAGGTTCACCAACAAAAGTTATTACAGTTCTATTGGTTGCTTTACCGGGATCGATATCTAAAAGTTTGACACCTTCAACAGTTTCTACGACATGAGCAATCGCATTAATTTTATCTATATCACGTCCTTCACTAATATTCGGAACGCATTCAATGAGTTGTCTTTCCATATATAAAAATTCAAAAATAAATAGTTCTTCAAAGTTATAATTTTAGTTTTATAAATGGTGAAAATTACTCTTTTATATGAAGAATTTTAGATACTTCAATCCTATTTCAGAATCGTTATTTTATTCTAATAAAGGTATTTACTATCAATTAATGAAGTAAATACCTTTTTTTGAAGTGTTTTGTAAAATGAAAAGAATTGTTCTTTTAAAATCTAAATATTCCATTTTAACCCTAAAACGAAATTGATACCGTTATTCGGTATGTCATCTATTTTTAGTGCAGATAAATGGGAAATATACGTGGTGTTAAAAATATTGTTTACGCTAGCAGTAATCCGAACATCACTTTTATTAAAATTTAAAGTGGCTCCAGTACTAAAATTTAATAAATTATAACCGTCAGTTGTGGTTTCGAATTGGCTAATGTTGTTTTGTTCAAAAAAACTTTCTAACTTTAAAGCAGCATAAATATCACTGAATTTTTTGTTGCCATTAAATTCGGTTCGTAACGTATTTGACCATTTATTTGCAGGAATTAGTGGTAAGTAATCTCCATTGTTTTTTTCTCCAATAACAGTTTCAAAGGTGCTTTCTAGATGCAACCAATCCAAAGGATGTGGATGAAAATGGAGCCCGAATTCTCCTCCGTACAATTTGGCATCGCTTTGTATATATTCAAAAACTTGTAAATCATCTTCTATTTCTCCTGTAGGTTGAATGAAAATATAATTGTTTATTTTATTGTAAAAACCATTAGCGAAGACTTCAACATGCTCACTTTTAAATTCAAAAGACAAATCAGTTTGAAAATTTTGTTCACTTTTCAAATTGGGATTCCCAATTTCAAATCGGTTTGTTCCATGGTGTGCGCCGTTCGATGTGAGTTCTGCCAAATTTGGTGCACGATATCCAGAAGCTAGGTTTAACCTTGTGGTAACAATTTTAAAAAGTTGTGTTTTATAGCCTAAGGATGCCGTAAAATTATGATATTGATTATCCAAGGCTTGAAAAATATGTTCTTCATTTTCGTGCATTACAATATGCTCTTCAGTTTGTAAATTTCTGTAATCAAAGCGAAAACCACCTTGTAAATTATTGTTTTCATTCCAACCGAACAATGCGGTTGTAAATATTCCGAAATCGTTAGTGGTAGCATCCGGAATTAATATTTCTTCCCCAAAATTTTTATTGGTTTGATGCAAACCTTGCACTCCTAATATAGTTTCTAATTTTTTCACTTTAGGAAAATGATATTTTGCATCGTATGTCAATGTTTTTAGTTTCAAGTTGAGAGCTGCCTCAGGATGCTCTTCATGAACTTCTTCATCGCCATGGTCATGTTCGTCTTCAAACTCTTTTCGATTATTGTAAACATACCCTACATTGAAATCAATTTTTGAGTTATTTAAAAAGAAATGATTGTGAAGACTAAGAATATGATTATCAATAGTTTGGTAGGGAAGATTAGGCGTCTTCTTTGTAGTTTGATCTTCAATCCCCTCTGTAATTCCAATTTCAGAACTAGTGAAATTATACCGCAATTCGGTTACGAACTTATCCCAATTATATCCTAATCCGGTTTTAAAATCCTTCTCATTAAAACGAGTATTAGTTACTCGATCTCCATCCGGAGTTTTATAATCGGAATGGGTATTGTAGGTCCCTCGAACCAAAAATTTAAGATCATTTTTCGATGTTTTGAAACCTAAAGAAGAATTGCTTCCCAATGTATTGGAGTAAAAATTCTGGCTAAAACTGGCATTTGTTTCTTTATTATTTGCAAACCTTTCGGGATTAAAATAGAGTACACCACCCAAAGCATCAGAGCCATACAAGAGTGAGGCTGGCCCTTTAATAACTTCAACACTTTCAATACCAGCTTCGTTTAAACCTAATCCGTGCTCATCACCAAATTGTTGATTTTCTAAACGAACACCCTGAGCATAAACTAAAACACGATTACCACTTAAGCCACGAATTACGGGTTTTCCGATACCGGTGCCAGTAGAAATTTCGGAAACTCCAGGTATCGAAACCAAGCCTTGTATAAGTGTGGGAGCTCCAATTTTTTCAAGAGATGTCATACTTTTATACTCTACTTTCATCACATTTTCACTCTGAATTTTTTGAAAAGGAGTAGAAACAATTACTTCATCCATATGAAAAATAGATTCTTTTAATTGGATATCGAGAGTTCTATTTTCATTTAAAAGTTGTACGCTTTTTGTTTGGGTTTCAAATCCTACATAGCTAAAAATAAGATAATTATTGCCGTTTGGAATTTTTGATAATTCAAAAGATCCGTTTTCATCGGTAGTAGTTCCAATATGCAATTGCTCGATGTATATTTGGACTCCGAAAAGCGGGATATTATTTTGATCGGTTACCGCACCCGAAATAGTGTTTTGCGCAAATGTATAGGAGCTAATTCCTAAACAAAGCAAATAAATAATATTTTTCATTTTTATATAAATAAATGATTATTAAAGACTTGTATTGCTCTAAAAAACATTATTTAATGGTGGACCTCGAACTGAAAAATGGCTTATATCATTATTGAAATGGAAGTTTTCATTAACAAGAAGAACTTCAAAAGTAGCGATTGTTTCGTAAAATTCAAAGGTATAGAAAGAAGGTGTAGTTTGTATCGGGCTTAGATAATGAAAATAAGAACAATTGATATTCTTTTTGTGAATATGGTGTTCTGATGTTGCCGTACAAACCTTGTGTTCATGTTTATTTAAGGCATGAGTAAAACTAATACCAATAGGAAGTAAAATACTCACTATTAATACAAAAGAAGCGATAAAACGGAAAATTTGTTTTTTCATTTACGCTACAAAAATAAGAATTATTATGCTATAATTACCCCCAAATGCTTTAGAATTTGGGGTTAATTTAGTTATAATGAGATGCTTATTTTACACCTAATTTTTTTAAAATTATTCCCAACAAACACCAATTGGTGAATGAAGATTGCAACAAATTTGCACCTACAAACGCCGTAAACCACAACCAGTTTGGGTTGATATAATACGCTAGTAATAAGCTTATTAAAATAAAGCTTCCGGCAATGCCTTTAATATATTTATCAATCATTGTTTTTTATTTAGATTTATATAAAATTTTCTATTGGGAGAACGATTGCTCGTAACGGATTTTCACTTTCCATCGAAGCATTAAAAGTTTTGATTTCTACAAGCATAAAATCTATTTTCTCTTTTTCGGTAAATGTGAAAAATAAAATGGATCGTACATTATCAGTGGTAGACGAAAACCAATTACTGATTAAATTTTCGGTATCAGTTGTTTTGAAACCATTGATTTCGGCATTACTAAAAGCCGTTATTCCAGCTTTTTTAAATAATCGAACGGTTTCTTTTTCGTATTCTTTTACGGATGTGATGATGAGTAATTTCATAGTGCGGTTTTATTTGGTTTCGTATTTTTTTCGTTCCATAAAATAATAAATCAACGGAACTGCTAACAAGGTTAAAAATGTTGAAAATATCGTTCCGCCTAATAAAGATATTGCCAATCCTTGAAAAATTGGGTCAAATAGCATTACTACGGCACCAATAACTACAGTACCTGCAGTTAACAAAATTGGAGTTGTTCGAACTGCTCCGGCTTCGATAACGGCTTGTCGTAATGGAACACCTTCATCTAACCTTAAATTTATAAAATCGACTAACAATACGGAGTTTCGAACCATAATTCCCGCCAAGGCAATAACTCCAATCATTGAAGTTGCAGTAAAATACGCATCAAAAATCCAATGACCAAGAATGATTCCGATTAAGGATAATGGTATCGCTATGAGCATAACTATTGGCGATTTAAAGCTTTGAAACCATCCGACTAATAAGATGTATATAATAATGATTACAATAGCGAATGCAGCGCCTAAATCTCTAAATACTTCAAAGGTAATTTGCCATTCTCCATCCCATTTTACGGTATATTCGCTTTCATTTTCCGGTTGGTGATTCCATTCTTCATTCAAGGAAAAACCTTCAGGCATGATGATATCTTTTAATTTATCAGAAAAACCAAGCAAAGCATATACAGGGCTCTCTAATTCACCCGCCATATCACCTATAACATAAACAACTCTTCGTTGATTTTTACGCATAATACTTTTTTCAAGCACGTCTTTCTTAACATGAATTAAATCTGCAATCGGAATTGCATTTCCATATTGAGAAATAACTTTCAATTGTAATAAATCGTTCAAGGTTGCTTTCTCTTTTTCTTCCAATTGTAAAACAATTCCTATCTCACTACTCGCAGTTTCTTGATACAATTTACTAATTGGTCGGTTAGAGAGAGCCATATTCATGGTACTCACAATTTGCTGAGGAGCAATACCGTTTAACATCGCTTTTTCTTTATCAATTTCAAAACGATATTCGGTTTGATCATCTTCCACCATCCAATCTACATCAACCACATCTTGCGTACTCGTAAACGTTTCTTTTAACTGATCGGCAATTTTGATTTGCTCTTCATAATCCGGACCGTAAACTTCAGCAACTAAAGTCGATAAAACTGGTGGTCCAGGTGGAACTTCTACTACTTTCACATTGGCATTATAGCCTTTTACTATTTTTTGAATTTCCGGACGAAATATCGTTGAGATATAATGACTTTGTTCGTCACGATCGCCTTTATCGATTAAGTTTACTTGTATATCTGCAACGTTTGAGCCACTTCGCAAATCGTAATGACGTACTAATCCGTTAAAAGTAATAGGCGAAGCAGTACCAACATAACTTTGGTAATCGTTTACAAATTCACTTTGACCAATATATTGATTGATTTCTTTAGTAACCATAGCGGTGCGCTCCAAAGTCGTGCCTTCGGGCATGTCAATAATTACCTGAAATTCATTTTTATTATCAAATGGCAGCATTTTTACTGCAACCGATTTTGTTAAAAACATTGCCGAAGTACCTAAAAGCATTAAAATACTAATACCGAAAAAGGCAAAACGATAGCGTTTATTATCCAATAATGGTTGGATTGTTTTATTGTATATTTTAAATATGGCTGATTCTTCCAAACTTTTTGAATCTTCTTTTTTTCCCTTAGTGGATTCTTTTTCTCTCAAGAAAATGTAACCCAAATAGGGAGTTATCGTTAATGCAACAAAAAGTGATATTAGCATCGCAATAGAAGCTCCAATTGGCATCGGACTCATATAAGGTCCCATTAATCCGGAAACAAAAGCCATCGGTAAAACCGCAGCAATAACGGTGAAAGTTGCCAAAATAGTTGGGTTTCCAACTTCGTTAATAGCATAGATTGCAGCTTGTTTGAACGGTAAACGCTTCATTTTAAAATGCCTATGCATGTTTTCAGCAATGATAATCGAATCATCTACAACTATACCGGTTACAAAAACCAAAGCAAAAAGCGTGATTCGGTTTAAGGTATAATCCATAAAATAATAGCTAAAAAGAGTCAAAGCGAAAGTAATTGGTACTGATAAAAATACGACCAAACCACCGCGCCAGCCCATTGCCAACATTACCACTAAAGAAACGGAGATAATTGCAATGATCAAATGACTCAATAATTCGGATACTTTGTGAGATGCTGTTGCGCCATAATTTCTCGTAACAGAAACTGTAACATCATCTGGAATCAATGTTTTTTTCAAATTTTCAATTTTCGCCAGTATTACTTCAGAAATTTGCATGGCGTCGCCACCTTTTTGTTTCCCGATAGATAATGTTACTGCATTATATTCCGAAGGAAATGCAGCAGCACTTTCAGCTTCAGCCTTGCCATAACCAAAAGAAACATATTCTTTAGCAACCTCAGGACCATCAACAACTTTTGCGATTTGTTTTAAATAAACCGGTTTGTTTTGATTCACACCAACGATTAAATTTTGAACATCCTCAATCGAGGTTAGAAAATTACCGGTATGCACCAAAAATTCGCTGTCGTTATTGGTTATTTTTCCTGAATTGGATTGTTGGTTATTGGCTTGAATTTTTTGTGAAACGCTTAAGAAATCCACTTTGTTTTCGGCCATTTTATCCTTGTCAAGAATAACACTTACTTCTCGGCTTCGACCACCAATAAGATTTGTAATGGCAACACCTTTTACTTTTTCAATTTCATTATTTACTTCTTGAGCAATTTGTTTCAATTGAAAATCATCATAATTTTCACTCCATAAAGTGAGTCCTAAAACTGGTACATCATCAATAGCCCGAGTTTTTACCAAGGGCATAGAAACGCCTTGTGGCATTTGGTCTAAATGCTTGATAATTTCATTGTATAATTGAACAAAAGAACGTTCAATATCTTCGCCAACATAGAATTGAACAATCAGCATAGCTTGTTCTTTCATCGAAGTAGAATACACATATTCCACACCTGGTAAATTGCTTACAATTTTTTCTAAAGGCTTGATTACTTTCGACTCAACTTCACTCGGATTGGCTCCTGGAAATTGAACAAAAATATCGGCTATTGGCACTTCAATTTGTGGTTCTTCTTCTCTCGGGATTAAGAAGGAACTGTAAATTCCGATAAGTAAAAAGACGACCATCAATAAGATAGTAAGCTTTGATTCTAAAAATAATGATGCTATTTTTCCTGCAAATCCTTTTTCCATAATCAATTATTTAAGATTTAATTTCACACCATTATATAATTTACTTTCTGATGATATAATATATTTTTCATCTTTCGATAAACCAGTTAAAACTTCAACATTATCTCCTACAGTTTTCCCTACCCGCAACCAGCGTAAAATAGCGGTGTTGGATTGACTAACGGTGTATATTCCTGTAAGTTGACCTTTGTGAATAAGTGCAGATTTAGGAACTAAAATTGCAGTGCTTTCTCCATTTTTTATCGGAAAATTCGTAGAAACAAACATGCCGGAATACAATTGGATATCTTTGTTTTCTTTCAAGTCAATTTTCACAAAATATTGTCCGCCTGTATTTTGAGAAGAGATACTTACCTCACTAACAGTTCCCGGTACACTTTGGTCATTAGATTTTATGATAACTTCGACATTTTCTCCTTTTTGTACATTCATAATTTGTGTTTCAGGAACCATCGCGGTCGCAACATATTTACCCGGCGCTTCCAAGCTGAGTAATGGCATTCCCGGATTTGCCATATCTCCTTCGTTGATATTTTTAGAAGTAATAATTCCGTTAAACGGAGCAGTTATATTGCTATACGAAAGCATGGCATTAATCTCATTTTTCATTTGCTTGGCCGCTTCTACTTGGGCTTTTGCAATAGTATATCGCGAAGTGATATCATCAAATTCTTTTTGAGAAGCACTGTTTTGTTCGTGTAATTTTTTAAATCTCTCAAAGTCTTTTTCCGCATTAGCGAAACCGGCTTCGGCTTGCGTTAATTGCGCATTGGCTTGGGCCTTTTTTGCTTCAATATCATTATTATTTATACTGATTAACAATTGACCTTTATTTACTTTGTCGCCTACTTTTACAGGAATTTTAGATACAAATCCCATCATTCTTGTACTGATTGTAGCAAATTGCTTGGTTTCAATTTTTCCGCTAGCGCTAAAATAATTACCATCGCCTTGTAATGAAGGAGTAGCAACTGTTACTGTAACGGTTTGTGAATTGTCTTGAATTTCTTTTTTATCATTACCACAACTTGTCAGTATTAGGGCAACAAAAAGACTAAAAAAAGTGATTTTCATAGTTGGTTTTATAGAGTTCATAAGTTGTTTTATTTAGTTAGAAAGTTTAGGTAAGCTAGGGTATAGTTGTAGTTAAAAATTGCATTCAGGTAATCCAATTGTTTTTGTTGGTATTGTGTGTCAACAAATAGTAAATCGGTTGTTTTTTCTAATCCCTGTTCAAACCTGTTGGTTTTTATTCTTAATGCTTCTTCCGATTGGTCTAAAGCCAATTTTGAAAGTTTGACATTGTTCATAACATCCTCTAATTGACGTTTAGTTTTGTTTAATTCTAGTTTGCTTTGAGCGATATAAGATTCTTGTTGCAAGGTTGCTTTTTCCAGTTGTGCTTTTTCGGCATGAACTTTTCCAATATTTTTATAACCATCAAAAATATCCCATGAAAGTTGTAATCCGAACATATAATTATTCGCATTATAGCCAAAAACTTCAGCGTCATTCCACTCGTAATTTGCGAAAGCATTGGCTCTCGGAATAAAACTCATTTTTGAAGATTTTAGCATTTCTTCTTGTGCCTGAACACCAAATTGCATGGCTTGAATATCATTTCTTTGCGTGTTCAAACTCAAATTTTCATCGATAATAGTAGATTGAATGGTTAATTCATCTTCAGGTTGGTATGCAGATTGCGGAGTTTCACCAATTAAAAAAGCCAAATAATCAGAAACATTTTTAACATTGCTCTGTGCATACAATAATTGATTTTCAATTTCTGTCGCTCGAACTTCTACATTTAAATAATCGGCATTTTGCAAAAAACCTTGTGTGAGATTATTTTTAGCTATTTTTTGATTGGCAATAGCAGTTTCTTTTGCTTTTAGAAGAACCTCTACAGATTTATATGCAAGTTGCAATTGCATATAGGTTTTAATTACTTCTAATTCTACATGGTCTTCCGATCTTTCTGCCTGTAAATTAGCTGCTTGTACTTGTAAACTAGCTGCTTTTCGTTGTTTCCAACCATCCACATTAATTAAAGGTTGCATGACCTCGATTCTCGTGTTGTAATTCTCTACTTGTCCCGGGTCATTTAATAAATCCGGATTAAAATCGGAGGTGGTAACGGTTTCCTGCAAAAGTTTAAAACCAAAAGCATTTAAAGGATTGTTAGTAAATGTACTCGTATTTGATACATTTAATTTTGGTAAAATTACTGCTCTGCTTTGCTCATAGTTTGCTTTTGCAATAGCATAATCCTGTTGAGAAATTTTTAAATTGGAATTGTTTTCTTTTGCTTTAATTTTAGCCTCATTTAAACTTATATTTAGTTTAGTTTCCTGACTAAAAATTTTAGAACTCCAGCTCAAAATGAGCAAAAGAAGTAAGAAAATTCCTGCTTTAAGATTAAAATTAGTTGGTATTATCATGTAAAATTGCGTTTAAATATTTCTGCAAAATTACATCTTAAGAAATGGTATAGAAGTAACTTTAATCACTCTCTTATGCAATTAAAGTTACACAAGTTTAATAATTATTTTTTTTGGATTTATTAGGAGTCCCTACTTTTTTTTCTAACCTTCATATTGAGTGCTTCCACCCCAAGAGAAAAGGCAATGGCAAAATACAAATATCCTTTCGGGATAGCGCCAACATGGTTTCCAAATATCTCGGCATTGGCCAAATGTGCACTTTCGGTGACCAACATAAAGCCGATTAAAATTAAAAAAGATAAGGCAAGCATTTGAATGGTCGGGTGTTCATTGACAAATCGACCAATGGGTACAGCAAAAATCATCATGACTAAGATGGAAATAATTACAGCTATTATCATTATAATTAAAGCTCCAGGGATTCCATTTGTCATTCCTACTGCTGTTAAAACTGAATCGAAAGAAAATACGATATCAATCAAAACAATTTGAATAATAACTCCTGATAATGATGCTTTTAATTTTTCTTTACCAGTTTTCTTAACAGACTCGATTCCCTCAACTTTTTGATGAATTTCATGCGTACTTTTGTACAGTAAAAAAAGTCCGCCGCCAAATAATATCAAACTTTGTCCGGAAATACTAGCTTTAATCCACGAAAGGTCAATTGTGAAAATAGGCTCTTTCATTGCGATTAGATAAGAGACGCCAACCAAAAGGATGATGCGAAAAGCCATTGCCAATATCAAACCGATATTAGTAGCTTTTTTGATTTCATTTTTTGGCAATTTGGCTGCTGCAATAGAAATAAAAATGATATTATCAATACCCAATACAATTTCTAAAAAAGTAAGGGTAAGCAGGGCAATCCATGTATCCGCATGTACAAATATTTCCATTTTTATAGTATTGCAGTTTTTTTGATAAAAATCATTCTAATTTAAATGCGGTTCCCTTTTGCTTAAAATTAGATCCTTTATAGTAGGCGTTAAATTCGTATGAATCTTTTTTTAAGGCAGTAATTTTTACGTAAAATGGAGTACTGTCTAACATTGTTTTTGGATGTTTTTTTAGTAAAACATATTCAAAATTAGAAAGCCAGGTTATATTGAAAGTATCTTTTTGCTCGTTATAGGTTTCAATTTGAACGGAATCATTTCGTGTGGCAAATGAAGTTGCAGCATCATCTTCCAATACAGTTTTAAATTTACCAACTTTAAAATTATTCGGTGAAGTTTTTGTTTGATCCTGGCAAGAAATAAAAAGTATTACCACAAAAAAGAATGCTATTTTTTTCATACAACAAAGATAAATAATGTCATAAATATCGAAGGTCTCTTTTAGGATTATTTTTATTCCATAAAATTAAATTCCAGTATAGTTGCTTGGTGTAATTGCTTTTAATTCCGCTTTTATGGAATCATTAACATCCAAAGTATCGATAAAATCAGCGATAGATTTTTGACTGATCTTTTCGTTGGTTCTAGTTAAGCCTTTTAAGGCCTCATATGGATTTGGATATGCTTCACGACGCAAAATAGTTTGAATTGCTTCGGCAACCACTGCCCAGTTCATTTCTAAATCTGCGGCAATAGATTCTTGATTTAATAAAATTTTATTTAAACCCTTTAATGTGGATGAAAATCCGATAATGGTATGTGCTATTGGTACACCAACATTGCGCAACACAGTTGAATCAGTTAAATCGCGTTGCAATCTAGAGATAGGTAATTTTGCTGATAAATGTTCAAAAATTGCATTCGCCATACCTAAGTTTCCTTCCGAATTTTCAAAATCAATCGGATTTACTTTATGAGGCATTGCGGATGATCCTACTTCACCTTCTTTTATTTTTTGTTTGAAATAATTCATTGAAATATATTGCCAAACATCTCTGTCTAAGTCGATTATAATTGTATTGATTCTTTTTAGAGCATCAAAAAATGCCGCCAAAAAATCGTAATGTTCAATTTGAGTAGTCGGGAAAGAATGTTTTAAACCTAATTTGGTTTCTACAAAATGATTCCCAAATTTTTTCCAATCTTGATCTGGGTAAGCCACTTTATGGGCATTGAAATTACCGGTTGCTCCACCAAATTTTGCAGCAAAAGGAATAGGTTTCAATAACTTAACTTGTTCTTTTATTCGACGGACAAAAACATACAATTCTTTTCCAAGTCGGGTAGGTGATGCTGGTTGTCCGTGGGTTTTTGCCAACATTGGAATTTCAGCCCAATCTATAGAAAGATCTTCTAATTTTTTGATCAACTCTTTTAATTCCGGTTCATATACCTGATGAAAAGCTTCCTTAATTGAAAGCGGTATAGCAGTGTTATTAATATCTTGTGAAGTTAATCCGAAATGAATAAATTCTTTGAATTTTTCCAATTTTAAAGTATCAAATTCTTCTTTGATAAAATACTCCACCGCTTTTACATCGTGGTTGGTTACTTTTTCAATATCTTTTATTCTTTGAGCATCTTCTGTGGTAAATTTTATATAAATATTTCGAAGCGAATCAAATAAGCTGGTATCGAAATTCGCAAGCTGAGGTAAAGGTATTTCGCATAAGGCGATAAAATATTCAATTTCAACTTGTACACGATATTTTATGAGTGCTTCTTCCGAAAAAAATGGAGCTAAGTTTGCAACTTTGTTTCGGTAGCGACCATCAATTGGTGAAATAGCACTTAAACTTGTAAGATTCATGGGGTTTCATTTAAAATAAGCTGTAAAAATAAGTTTTTTATGCTATAAAACTAGTGTGTTTAGCTAGTAAATAAGGAGATTTTAGTTGATAAAAATTAAAAAAAACAAATCTGAGTATTATTTTTTAATGTTTTAATATCAATAATTCAAATCTCTTTTAAAACTTTTCGAGCATGTGCTTTGTACCCCGCACTTTTATGAGTGATTTCTTTTTGCAGTACCAATCGCAGTTCGTAGGCAACCCAATCAATATTTTTACTTAAAATAAATAGGCTATCCATGGCATAAACTTGCGTGGCGACTTTATGATTATCGATGAGCCAAGCAAAATTATTTTCGATTAATTTGTTATATTGTTCTTCATTTAAAATAGGAATTATTTTAGAAGTTTTTGGATGGTAATAATCTCCATTTAAAATAAAATTACAGATTTTGGCTATCGGCCTAAGTGCACTTTCTTCTTTAATTAAGTTTATATTTTCTATAAAAAAATCTAAATGAGGAATTAAAAGCTCTAAATTTTCATGACATACCAATTCCATTACCCAAGCTGCTTTTATAGAATTACGTTTTTTATTTTCAAAAACCAACTCGATTAAATAAGGAAAAGTCTCGGGGTAATTAATCACAAAGTTAGTTGCGTTATCACGATATTCCCGTTTTGCATTGATTATAGCATCAATTTGAAAAAGTAAATCCGATTTATTCATTTTCTTTTTTCGATTTTTTATCTTCTTTTCGTGGGGAAAGCTTGATAAACAGATAAACAAATCCGGCAACGAAATGCAAAATAACCAAAACCATAATGGTATAGTACCAAAAATTAGAAGATCCCATAGGAAATATTTTCTTTCAAAATTATAAAAATTCCTATTTTTACAGGCACAAATGTTTTCTTATGTTTGCCTAGACAACAAAATAATTTATTTTTAGTTTAAAGAGTAGGGAATGATTGTTAATTAATTAGGCCAATTTTAGCCTAAATTTGTAGCATTGAATTCCAGCTTAAAATTAGAGAATAATAAAAAAGAACAAATGACAAAACAGCTTCAATATTATATTATACCGTTATTATTAATCTTTTTGATATCACAAAATTTACTTGCACAAAATGGTGTTAATCAATTAGATAAAGATAATAACCGACATGGAGTTTGGAAAAAGTACTACAGCAACGATCGTTTGCGATATAGCGGTACTTTCAATCACGGAAAAGAAACGGGTACTTTTACGTATTATTCTGCTTCGAATTCTGATCATCCTGTAATTATTAAAAAATTCCATAAAAATGATAACCTAGCTGATGTCGAATTTTTCACTGAGGAAGGTATATTAGAAAGCAAAGGCATGATGCAAGGAAAGAATCGACAAGGAAAATGGTTGTATTATCACCCGGATGGTAAGTCGGTAATGAGTGAAGAAAATTATAAAAACGGTAAATTAGAAGGAGAATATAAAACCTTTTTTCCGGATGGTTCACCAACCGAAACTGCTTTTTATAAAAATGGTTTATTAGATGGTAATTATAAAAAATATGCCATTAAAGGCTTTCTTTATCAGGATTTTAACTATAAAGAAGGTAAGCTAAACGGAATGGCAATTTACTACAGCCGTAAAACTGGTGATCTCATAAAAAAAGGCCCGTTTAAAGATGATTTACGCGTAGGAACGTGGGAAAATTATGTCGACGGTGAGTTGGTAAGTACGGAGCAACCTGCAATTAAACCTAAAAAAGAGGCAGATCAATAAGTAGGTAATACTTCCTTTATTTTTTAATGCTTTTCGTATCTTTGCAAACTGTAATTTTTAGATATGAAAAGAGTAATTGTTGGACTTTCCGGAGGTGTAGATTCTAGTGTAGCAGCGTATTTATTGCAAAAGCAAGGGTACGAAGTGATTGGTCTTTTCATGAAAAACTGGCATGATGATTCGGTTACAATTTCGAATGAATGTCCGTGGTTAGAAGATAGTAATGACGCGATGCTTGTCGCAGATAAATTAGGAATCCCTTTTCAAGTTGTTGATTTAAGCGAGCAATATAAAGATCGAATTGTTGATTATATGTTTCGCGAATACGAAATGGGTAGAACGCCAAATCCTGATGTACTTTGCAATCGAGAAATTAAGTTTGACGTTTTTATGAAAATTGCAATGGATTTAGGTGCTGATTATGTAGCTACCGGTCATTATTGCCGTAAATCAGAAATAGAGAAGGAGGGCAAAAAAATCTTTCAATTAATTGCTGGAAAAGATGTCAATAAGGATCAATCTTATTTTTTATGTCAGTTATCTCAAGAACAATTGGCAAAAGCCTTATTTCCGATTGGTGAATTAACCAAACCGGAAGTTCGCGAAATAGCTACAAAATTGGATTTAGTTACTGCAGATAAAAAAGATTCACAAGGTTTATGTTTTATTGGAAAAGTTCGTTTACCGGAATTTTTACAACAAAAACTACAACCAAAAGAAGGTGTAATTGTTCAGATTCCGAGTGAATCAACGATCTATAAAAGACAAATTCCGAGTTTTGCAACGAAAGAAGAAGAGCTTACTTTTTTTGCCACAAAATACAAATACCAACTTGAAGAGGGTAAAGTGGTGGGCAAACATCAGGGAGCGCATTATTTTACAAAAGGACAACGAAAAGGCCTAGCAGTTGGTGGTACGGTGGAACCCTTATTTGTTATAGAAACAGATGTGAATAGCAATATTATTTATACGGGAGAAGGAAAGGATCATCCCGGATTATATCGTAAAGTCTTGTTTGTTGGAAATGATGAAATTCATTGGATAAGAACAGATTTGGCCATAAAAGAAGGAGAGCAACTAGAAGTCAGTGCAAGAATTCGATATCGTCAAAAATTAGAAAAAGCCACCTTGTATCAAACAAAAACAGGCTTATTCGTAGCTTTTGAAAATGAGCAGTCTGCCATAACAGAAGGACAATTTGTTGCTTGGTATGACGGGGAAGAAGTATTGGGTTCAGGAGTAATTTCATAAGTAGATTTTTTAAAGCAAAAACTATGAAAAACAGAATAACTGAGTTATTTCAAATAGAACATCCTATAATTCAAGCAGGAATGGTTTGGGTTAGTGGTTATAAATTAGCAGCTGCGGTGAGTAATGCCGGAGGTTTAGGCTTGATTGGGGCTGGTTCAATGTATCCGGATGTTCTACGAGAGCATATTCAAAAATGCAAAAAAGCAACCAATAAGCCATTCGGTGTGAACATACCATTGTTTTATCCTGATTTACAGAAAATTCTTCAAATTATTATCGAAGAAAAAGTGAAAATTGTTTTTACTTCTGCAGGAAATCCAAAATTACACACTTCCTTTTTAAAAGAAAATGGTATTACTGTTGTTCATGTCGTGAGTAGTGTAAAATTTGCTCTCAAATCACAGGAAGCAGGAGTGGATGCAATTGTAGCCGAAGGATTTGAAGCCGGCGGTCATAACGGAAGAGATGAAACTACTACTTTTACTTTGATACCGATGGTGAAAGAAAAAATTTCTATTCCGTTAATTGCGGCAGGTGGAATTGCGACTGGCAGAGGTATGTTGGCGGCTATGATTTTGGGTGCTGATGGAGTTCAAATCGGAAGCAGGTTTGTCGCTAGTGAAGAATCTTCGGCACATATTAATTTTAAGAATACGGTTGTTTCCACCGAAGAAGGTGGTACGGATTTGACCTTAAAAGAATTAACACCGGTTCGTTTGATTAAGAATAAATTTTACCAACAAGTACAAGAATTGTATCAGCAAAAAGCTACAACAGAAGAGCTTAAAAATTTGTTAGGTCGAGCTAGAGCAAAAAAAGGAATGTTTGAAGGGGATTTGGAAGAAGGAGAGTTGGAAATCGGACAAATAGCCGGATTAATACATGATATCAAACCGGCATCTATAATTGTCCAACAAATTATTTCGGAATATGAAAAAGTTAAATCAGAAATTAATAGTTACTATTAAATAGGAATTTTAATTTCATACATTCTTCTAGATCGATTATTTAGTTTGTTTTCCCGTAACCAAGGGTTGTGTAATTTTAGCAATTTGTAATTGATATTCTGATCTTTTGCATAAAGAGCCAAATCACTAATTTCAGTATCTATTTTAAGCGTTTTTGTTTTTTCTAAAGTGTATAAATCTTCTTTTTCAAAGATAAATCCATATTTTTTCGGATTGTTTAGAATCTCTTTAACTGCCACTATTCGAGGTAAATAACGCTCTGTTTCATCAACTAACAACAAATCGTAGTAACTGGTTACATGTTGATCATCCATTCTTCTGGTAATTCCAGCTTTACCGGCATTATAGGATGCTGCGGTTAAAGTCCAAGAACCTAATATGGCTTTCGATTCTAATAAATATTTACACGCCGCTACGGTTGATTTTTCAACATTATAACGTTCATCCACATTTTCGTTAACTTCTAAATCATACTCTTTAGCTGTTGCAGGCATTAATTGCCAAAACCCTTTTGCTCCAGCTGGAGAAGTAACATTTTGTAATCCGCTTTCAATCAATGCAACATATTTAAAATCATCCGGAATACCGTATTCTTTCAAAATAGGTTCAATAACTGGAAAATACTTATTTGCTCTTTTAAAAAATAATAAGCCATTAGATTGCCAGTAGGTATTTACTAGTAATTCACGGTCGATTCTTTCTTTGATATCGTTTTCTTCAACAGGAACTTTCTCACCGGCAAAATCTAAATTTTTAGGTATTTTTAAAGCTTTTATCTGATAGGTTTCGCTTGTGTTTTTTTTCGGGTCATTGCCGTTATGACCAGATTCATTAGGGCTTACTGTCTCAGCATTGATGAAAAATAATCCAACAATTAGGAAACTTAATAAAACGACAATACGGGGAGTTTTAGTCATAGCGATAGTATTTTGATGTTAAAAGGGATTTTCAAAGATAAGAAATTTTTCAGCGCTTTTATCTTTTTCAGCCAAAATAGGGTTTTCAATTTCCCAATCAATAGCTAAGTTCTGGTCATTCCAAAGGATAGAACCTTCACTTTCTTTATGGTAATAATTAGAACATTTATAGCTAAAAATAGTATTGTCTTCTAGGCATAAAAAGCCATGTGCAAAACCTTCAGGAATAAACATTTGTTTTTTGTTATCACTGCTTAAAATATGCTTGAAATACTTGCCGTATGTGCTTGAATTTTTTCGTAAATCAACAGCTACATCCAAAACACTTCCAGAAATTACTTGAACTAATTTTGCTTGTCCGTAAGGAGGTTTTTGAAAGTGTAAACCTCTCAACACATTTTTTTGTGAAAGTGATTCATTGTCTTGCACAAATGCAATTTTTATGTGATTGTCTAAGTTCTTTTTGTTGTAAGATTCCATGAAATAACCTCGTTCATCATAGTGAACTTTAGGGCTGATTAACAATAAATCTTTTAGGGGTGTTTTTTCAATAATCATGGCCGCAATATATTAAATAATTTCTTGTAGAAGTATATTAATTTGATATGCTTTTGTTAAAATCATGGCATGTGTACCACCTTCTATTTTAATGCAGTTTTTAATGTGTTTTATAGGAAAAATATGGTCATTAGCGCCATGAATATGGATAATTTCTTCGCTATTTTCGTCTGGTTTCCAGTTTAATACGTTGTAAATAGCCCAATTTAGATATACTTCATTTCTAACGGCTAAATATTTGTTGTACACTTGGGCTTTATGTTGAAAGCTTTTGTGAAAGGCAAATTTTGAAAAATCATCAATAGAAGAAATTCTTTTAGAGGGAAATAATTTATAAAGCTTACTTTTTTGAATAAGTTTTAATCGCCTAGGAATTTCACTTTCCTTTTTTACACTCGATATTAAAATCACTTTTTTTACAGAAATTATTTTTCGCAACTCTTGAACTATAATACCACCAAAAGATACACCAATTAAAACGGGATTTTCATGCTTTATATGTTCCGATAATCGTAAACTATAGGCTTCTAAACTTTCGTTGGAATTATCAGGTATCAACCATTCTAGCAAATGGAGTTCATATTTTTCTTTGGGTAATTTAATATATTCAAAAATTTTTGGACTAGCAGCTAATCCGGGCATGCAATAAATGTGAATTTTTTCCATATCAGGTTGCATTTATCATGGAAAAGATAATTGGTTTTAATCCGCTAAAGAAAAATTCAACGGCTATTACCATTACAATTAAACCCATTAACCTCATCATTACCTTGTTGCCAGTTACACCTAATTTATGGCTGATTTTACTTGCACCAATTAAAATAAAATAGGTTAATAACAATACAATAAAGATAATAGAAATAAGGATTATTTTTTTAGAAATTGTTTCGGAACCCTCCATTAAAATTATTGCGTTTGTAATAGCTCCGGGACCGCAAATCATAGGTATTGCTAATGGGGTTATAGAAACATCTTCTACAAAAGCATCAATTTTACTTTCGTCATCCGAATGTTTAATATGACCAAGCCGAGCTTGTAACATATCCCAACCCATTGCGAAAAAAATAACTCCTCCAACAATTCGAAAACTGTTTACGGAAATACCAAAAAATTTAAATAAAATCTGACCAGAAAAAGCGAATGCTATAATGGTAAAAAAGGCAACTACACTTGCTTTTTTTGCTGTTTGTTTTTTTCTTTTCTCGTCTAATGATGCTGTCATTGACATGAAAATAGGCATGGTTCCTAATGGATTAATCAATGTGAAAAAAGAAGTGAAAACTAAAATAGCAAATGTATAGTACGATTCCATAATTTTATGCTAAAACGGGTTTTTCTATCCAATCAAAACGAACCAAACCATCTTCATCAATTTTAGTTAATTTGATGCTATGAATAGTGTTTACCAAACTTGGATTCCATGGAGTTTTAACTTTTACATAGTTTTCGGTAAATCCATGAATAAAGCCTTCTTTGTTTTCTCCTTCAAATAATACGTTTAGTTCATTGTCTAGCTGGCTCTCGTAAAAAGCTCTTCTTTTTTTGGCAGACAATCCTCGAAGCATTTTACTGCGCTTGTTTCTAGCTTTTTGAGGCACAACATCTTCCATTAAAACAGCTTCTGTGTTAGGCCTTTCCGAATAGGTAAAAACGTGTAAATAAGAAATATCTAATTCATTTAAGAAATTATAGGTTTCTAAAAATAGTTCATCGGTTTCACCCGGAAATCCTACAATAACATCAACACCAATACAAGCATTAGGCATCGTTTTTTTAATTTGAGTTACTCTGTTTACATAAATATCTTTTAAATAACGACGTTTCATTAATTTAAGTAAGATGTCACTGCCGCTTTGCAGCGGAATATGAAAATGTGGAACAAAACTATTCGAGTTTGCCACAAAATCAATGGTTTCATTTTTTAATAAATTCGGTTCGATAGAAGAAATTCTGAGGCGATTAATTCCTTCGACTTGATCTAAAGCTTTTACCAAATCTAAAAAGGTGTGCTCGTGTTTTTTATTACCAAATTCTCCTTTGCCATAATCACCGATATTAACTCCGGTAAGCACAATTTCTTTTATTCCTTTTTTAGATATTTCTTCGGCATTATTCAAAACATTCTGTAAGGTATCACTTCTTGAAATTCCTCGCGCTAAGGGAATCGTGCAATAGGTGCATTTGTAATCACAGCCATCTTGAACTTTTAAAAAAGCTCTAGTTCTATCGCCAATTGAATAGGAGCCAACGTAAAAATCGGCTTCTTCAATTTCACAAGAATGCACTTCGCCAAAAGCTTTTTTACTGAGATCGTTAATATAATCGGTTACTTTGAATTTTTCTGTTGCTCCCAAAACCAAATCTACACCATCAATATTTGCCAATTCTTCTGGTTTTAATTGCGCATAACATCCGATTGCAATCAAAAAAGCATCTTCATTTTGTTTCAAAGCAGATTTTACTATCGTTTTAAATCGCTTATCTGCATTATCGGTTACAGAACAAGTGTTGATCACATAAATATCTGCTTTTTCTTGAAAATCAACACGTTGATAACCTTCTTTTTGAAAATCTCTGGCAATTGTAGAAGTTTCCGAAAAATTTAGTTTACAACCTAAAGTGTAAAAAGCAACTTTTTTAAGTGTTTGCATTGGAATATCTTTAAAGCCTGCAAAATTACAATAAAATTATGACAGCGAAAATTCTAAAACTCTTGTTTTATGCTGTTACTTTTACTTCGATTCGTGTAAAGTAAGAATTTGTAAAATAGAACGGGATTATTAGTTTGATAATATCTAAGGATTAGTTAACTCTAACCTTTTGGTAAGCTGAACAATTGGTTGTTATAAGTAGTACTTTTATTCAGAATTCTTTTCATCCCAATATTTTCTCTTTTCTATTTTTTGTCTAGAATAAGCAACAAATATTAAGGAAATTGGAAAAAACAATATTATTAATGTCCATTTTAAAATTTTGATTAATAAACTCATGTATTGTCATCAACTTTATTTTAATTAACCAAACAACTTTTATTTAAACATATCCATTCCAGGAATATCAGGTAAACCACCTTTTGCAGCGGCAGCCATTTCGGCTTCATTAATTTCATTTGCTTTTTTTAATGCATCATTCAAAGCTAAAATTAGATAATCTTCTAATTGCTCTTTATCATAAGTTATAGAGTCATCTATGGCAATATTTTTAACTTCCCGATTTGCTGTAACCGTGACCACAACCAATCCATCTCCTGATTCACCATCTACCATTACGGTATTTAAACGCGCCTTGGTTTCTTCAATTTTGGCTTGAGCTTCTTTTAATTTGCCCATCATTCCTTGTAAATCTCCAAACATTTGATCTCTTTTTATTTTTGATTAAATCATTTTTTAAACTACTAAATTACTAAAATGCTGGAATAAAAAATCATCTATTTTAATTTAATTCTCATTTTAAATCGACTTACTTTTGCAAATCGTAAATTGAAATACAATTGCAAAACAGTTTAAAATGAAGATTGAAAACAATACTCCACCGATTGCAGCAAAGATTCCGAAAGAATTAAAAATACATGATGATGTGCGAATTGATAATTACTATTGGTTGAACGATAAAGAAGATCAAAAGGTGTTGGATTATCTTCATGCGGAAAATGCTTATTTTGAAGAAATTACGAAACATACTAAGAGTTTTCAAGAAGATTTATTTGAGGAAATGAAATCTAGGATAAAGGAAGATGACCAATCGGTACCCTATAAAAGTAACGGGTATTTTTATATCACGCGTTATGAGATAGGAAAACAATATCCGGTTTATACCCGAAAAAAAGAACATTTAGAGGCGCAAGAAGAGGTTTTATTCGATGTTAATTTAATGGCGGAAGGTTTTGATTATTTTACTTTGGGAGGTTTGAATGTGACCGAGGATAATAAAATAGCTTCTTTTGCTGTAGATAAGGTAAGCAGAAGGCAATACGATTTGCAATTTAAAAATTTAGAGACTGGTTTTATTTATCCGGAAACGATACCTAATACTACCGGAAGTTCAGCTTGGGCAAAAGATAATCAAACGATATTTTACACCAAAAAAGATCCGATAACGCTTCGAAGCGATAAAGTTTTCAAACATATCTTGGGAACCGAAGCAAATCAAGATGTATTGGTTTTTGAAGAAAAGGATCCTACATTTAATGTTGGTGTTTATAAATCAAAATCGAAACAATACATTATAATTGGTTCTTATAGTACTGTTTCTAATGAATATCGTTTTATTGCTGCCAATAAGCCCGACCAGCAGTTTAAAATGATTCAGCCACGAGAACGTGATTTGGAATATGGTATTTCGCATTATCAAGATAGTTTTTATGTTTTGACCAATAAAGATGGAGCAAAGAATTTCAAGTTGATGAAAACACCTGTTGATCATCCTGAAAAAGAAAATTGGGAAGAAGTAATTCCGCATCGTGAAGATACTTTATTAGAAGATATTTCTATTTTTAAAGATTATTTAGTTTTGGAAGAGCGCAATAATGGTTTGAACAAAATTAGAATCAAACCTTGGGGTCAAACGCCTGAGTATTATTTACCTTTTCGAGAAGAAACCTATTCCGCAGGTGTTTTATCCAATCCCGATTTTGATACGGATATCTTACGTTATAGTTATAGTTCATTGACTACTCCAAGTTCCGTTATCGATTTTAACATGAAAGACAAATCGAAGGATATAAAAAAAGAACAAGAAGTTTTAGGTGGTAAATTTGATAAGAAAAATTATAAGAGCGAACGAGTTTGGGTAGCTGCACGCGACGGAAAAAAAGTTGCCATTTCAATGGTTTATAACAAAAACACTATAATTAATAAAAACACTCCTTTATTATTATATGCTTATGGTTCTTATGGTCACACGATTGACGATCGCTTTAGTTCCATTCGTTTAAGTTTACTCGATAGAGGTTTTATTTATGCCACAGCACATATTCGTGGAGGAGAATATTTAGGTAGAAATTGGTATGAAGACGGTAAGATGTATAACAAAAATAACACGTTTAATGATTTTATTGATTGTGCCGAATTTCTCATTGAAAAAAAATATACTTCTGCGCAACATTTATACGCCGAAGGTGGTTCTGCCGGAGGTCTACTCATGGGTGCTATTGTAAACATGAAAGCGGAGTTATTTAACGGAATTATTGCTGCTGTGCCTTTTGTTGACGTGGTAACTACGATGCTTGATGATAGTATTCCTTTAACAACCGGTGAATATGATGAATGGGGAAATCCGAATGATAAAGATGCATATAGGTATATGTTGTCTTATTCTCCTTACGATAATGTTACTAAAAAAGGCTACCCAAATATGTTAATAACAACGGGGTTGCATGATTCTCAGGTGCAATATTTCGAGCCTGCAAAATGGGTTGCCAAATTGAGAGAGTACAAAACAGATAATAATTTGTTATTGTTACACACCAATATGGATGCCGGACATGGTGGTGCTTCTGGCAGGTTTGACGCATTGAAAGAAATTGCTATCGACTATATTTTTCTATTTGATTTAGAAGGGATTACGAATTAAAAATTGCTGAATTACGCTAAATAATTGACTAACTTTTTTGAATAATAGCTCTAATTTTAGGCATTATTTTTAAAAAAAATGTATTTTTGCCTAATTTTGAATACAAAAGTTTTATAATTTTATGGAGAAACATAAAGGGATAACCAATAATATTTTAGATTTAATTGGAGAAACACCTCTTATAAAATTAAACAAAATTACCCAAGAACTAGATGGTCAGTTTTTAGCAAAATATGAAGCTTATAATCCCGGCCATTCCATGAAAGATCGAATTGCCGTTCATATTATTGAAGAGGCAGAAAGAAGAGGGATTCTAAAAAAAGGAAGCACAGTAATTGAAACTACTTCGGGAAACACAGGATATAGCATCGCCTTAGTTTGTATTATAAAAGGATACGATTGCATTCTTGCCGTGAACTCAAAAGCATCAAAAGGCAAAATTAATATGCTAAAAGCAATGGGAGCTAAAGTATATGTTTGTCCGGCAAACGTAAGTGCCGACGATCCAAGGTCCTACTATGAAGTAGCAAAGAGGTTGCATAGTGAAACAGCTGATTCTGTTTATATCAACCAATATTTTAATGATTTAAATTCCGAAGCGCATTACCTTTCAACAGGTCCCGAAATTTGGGAACAAACTAGAGGAAAAGTAACTCATGTTGTTGCTGCTAGCGGAACTGGAGGAACTATTTCAGGTGTTGGTAAATATTTGAAAGAAAAGAATCCAACTATAAAAGTTTTAGGAGTTGATGCTTATGGATCTGTATTGAAAAAGTTTCATGAGACAGCTGATTTTGACGATAAAGAAATTTATCCTTATCGGATAGAAGGATTAGGTAAAAATTTAATTCCAACAGCAACGAATTTTGATGTTATTGATGTTTTCGAAAAAGTTACCGATGAAGAAGCAGCACATCGAGCAAGAGAATTAGCAGTTACTGAGGGTCTTTTTACAGGTTATACAAGTGGAGCAGTAATGCAAGCGACCATGCAATACGCTGAAAAAGGTTATTTTAATGAAAATAGTGTTGTTGTAATGTTGTTACCTGATCACGGTTCTCGATATATGGAGAAGATTTACAGTGATGAATGGATGGAAAAACAAGGTTTTTTCGATACTCAAAAACAAGCCAAAGGCGAAGTTGAGATCGTAAAATAATGAATATTTTTTTAATGAGTTGAAAATGAGGTTGTTTGTGAGTACAGATAACTTTTTTTTGTTATTATGTATGTTGAAATCTTCAAGTGCAGTTATGGAATACCATAATAAAAATTTCTATTTTTGCATTTGAAATAATATAGAGAAAATTAAATTTTTTTCTTTAAAAATTTTTAAATGAAAGATTTATTTGAAAGAATTGTCAAAGATAAAGGTCCGTTAGGAAAATGGGCGAAACAAGCTGAAGGCTATTATGTGTTTCCAAAAATTGAAGGACCAATTTCTAATAGAATGGGTTTTAATGGTAAAGAGGTAATTACTTGGAGTATTAATGACTATTTAGGACTCGCCAATCATCCCGAAGTTAGAAAAGCAGATGCAGAAGCTGCAGCTGAACATGGTATGGCTTACCCAATGGGAGCCAGAATGATGAGTGGGCATACGGTTTTTCACGAACAATTAGAGCACGAATGTGCTGAGTTTGTAAAGAAAGAAGCTGCCTATTTGGTTAATTTTGGGTATCAAGGAATGGTATCTGCCATTGATGCATTGGTAACTAAAAATGATGTTATTGTTTATGATATGGATTCGCACGCTTGTATTATTGACGGCGTAAGATTGCATCAAGGTAAGCGATTTACCTACAAGCATAACGATATGGAAAGTTTTGAAAAAAACTTACATAGAGCAAAAAAAATAGCCGACGAGCATGATGGAGGAATTCTTGTGATTAGTGAAGGTGTTTTTGGTATGCGTGGTGAGCAAGGTAAATTGAAAGAGATCATTGCCTTTAAAAAGGATTTTGATTTTCGTTTGTTAGTCGATGATGCACATGGTTTTGGAACCTTAGGAAAAACTGGAGCAGGAGCAGGAGAAGAGCAAGGTATTCAAGATGATATTGATGTATACTTCGCTACGTTTGCAAAATCTATGGCTGGATTTGGCGCATTTTTCGCTGGAAATACAGATGTCGTTAATTATTTGAAATACAACATGCGTTCTCAAATGTTTGCAAAATCATTGCCAATGGCAATGGTAAAAGGAGCATTAAAACGTTTGGATATGATTCGAACGATGCCGGAACTTCGCTCAAAACTTTGGGAGAATGTAAATGCATTGCAAAACGGTTTAAAAGAAAAAGGTTTTAATATTGGTAAAACAAATACATGTGTTACTCCGGTATTTTTAGAAGGCGATATTCCTGAGGCGATGGCAATGGTTAATGATTTACGCGAAAATCATAGAATTTTCTGCTCGATAGTAGTTTATCCCGTAATTCCGAAGGGAATGATTTTATTGCGATTAATTCCTACCTCTGCACATAATTTAGAGGATGTGGATGAAACAATTATAGCATTTTCATCGATACGAGAAAAATTAGAAAATGGCGTGTATAAAAAAATAGCCGCTACACTAATGTAGAATAATCTATATTTTCATAAAAAAAAGCTACTTCGATCAAGTAGCTTTTTTTTATGAAAAATAATATCTTTTTTATTCATTTATCGATAATCTCGATGTAGCTACCGTATTTTCTTCATCAAAATCTTGCTTTAAATATTTGTAATACCCAACAATTCCAATCATGGCTGCATTGTCGGTAGTATATTCAAATTTAGGAATATAGGTGGTAAATCCTAAGGTGTTTTCCGTAGCTTTTAATGCTTTTCGAATAGATGAATTTGCAGAAACTCCACCGGCGATGGCAATTCTTTTTATACCGGTTTGCTTACTTGCGAGTTTTAAACGTTTCATTAAAATGGAAACAATGGTATGTTGAATAGAGGCACAAATATCATGAAGATTTTCTTTTATAAAATCAGGATTCTTTTTTTGTTCTCTTTGTAGAAAATACAAAATGGCTGTTTTTAATCCACTAAAGCTAAAATCTAATTCATTGCTCGTTTTTGGTTCTGTAAAAGTGAAGGCTTTTTTGTTTCCTAATTGTGCATATTTATCAATTAACGGACCACCCGGGTAAGGTAAACCAAGTAATTTTGCACTTTTATCAAAGGCTTCTCCAACGGCATCATCAATGGTTTGTCCTAATATTTCAAATTCAGTATAATCCGAAACTCTTAATATTTGAGTATGTCCACCACTAATAGTTAGACATAAAAATGGAAATTCCGGAACTGCTTGTTTATCATCTTTAATAAAATGTGCCAAAACATGGGCTTGCATATGATTTATTGCAATCAAAGGAATATTTAAGGCGATAGAAAGCGATTTTGCAAAAGAGGTACCAACTAACAAAGAACCCATCAAACCCGGACCACGGGTAAAAGCGACGGCATTCAGCTCTTTTTTTGTAATTCCGGCAATTTTTAAAGCTTGTTGCACCACTGGAACAATATTTTGTTGATGTGCTCTTGACGCCAATTCGGGCACCACTCCACCATAAGCGGCATGAATACTTTGATTCGCAACAACGTTGGCTAACACCGTATCATTTTGTAATATTGCAGCACTGGTATCATCACAAGAAGATTCAATTGCTAGTATGTAAATTGATTTAGCAGACATTTTAAAAAATTAGGTACAATTATTGTACTTTTAGACTTGCAAATTTAGAAATTATAATAGTATCAAAAGAATTAAAAAAATAGGTTTAATTATTTTAGCTGTAATCATCGTTATGATGCTTACAGTTAGTATGTTACTTTCATCTTCTTCCGTTCAAACTCGCCTAGCTAAAATTATTACAGCTAAAGTGAATGAGAAATACGGAACAACAATTCTAGTTGAAAAAGTAGATTTGTCTAGTTTGAGAAACATTACTTTAAAGAATGTTTTAATAAAAGACCACCATTTAGATACCCTAATTTATGTAAATTCTTTATCCACATCCATTTTGAGTTATAGAAATATTCTAGAAAGTAACTTAAACTTTGGTGCAATTACATTAAAAGATGGCAAATTTTTCATGAAAACTTATGTTGATGAAGAAACGAATAATTTGACTATTTTTTCGAGAAAATTTAATTCCGGTAACGGAAATTCATCTACAGTTTTTGAAATGAAATCTTCTTCTATTTTTTTAGAAAATGTAGACTTTGTTTTATCCGATGAAAATAAAAGCGAAACACCCATAGTTTTTTATAACGATATAACCGGGTATTTTGATAACTTTATTATTTATGGCACCGATGTAAGCGCAACTATTCACGATTTGTCTGCAATTGAAAATCATGATGTTAGCATAGAAAAATTCCGGACACATTTTTCATATACGGATACCAAAATGGAATTTTTAGAAACAGAATTAGCAACAAAATATTCTGATATTCTTGCGGATATTGTTTTTAATTATGGAGAAGGTGATTTATCGGATTTTTCAAATAAGGTCAATATTACGGCTAAAGTTAATGAGGCTAATATAGGTTTGTATGATCTCAAAAAATTTTACAACGAGTTTGGTAAAAATGATAAAATTCATTTTAAAACCGAGATAAACGGAACGTTAAATGACTTTGTTTTACAAGATATTGACTTAAATTCTGATCGAAATTCCGTTTTAAAAGGAACCATTCATATCGAAAATGTTACCAATCCCGAAAATTTTAAATTACAAGGCGATGTACATGAGTTAACTTCAAGTTATGATCATCTAAAGAATTTACTCCCAAATTTATTGGGAAAAAATATTCCAACTACTTTTCAAAAATTCGGACAATTCATAAGCTTTGGAAAAATTAGGATAACAAAAACTTCGGTCTATGCTAAACTAAACGTTTTTACTGAAATGGGAACGGCAAAAACAGATATTCAATTATCAAATATTGACAATATCGATAATGCTTTTTACAAAGGAAAATTAGAATTAGTTGATTTTAATTTGGGTAGATACGCAAAGGATACGTTACTGGGAAAACTATCAATGGTCGCTGAGGTTGATGGTAAAGGCTTTAAAATTGATAATGTAAACAGTAAAATAAAAGGGCATATTTCAAAACATCAATACAAAGGCTATACCTATTCTAATATTGATATTAACGGAAATTTCAAAGACAAGCATTTTAACGGAGAACTTCAAGTAAATGACCCCAATATTCAACTTATTTTTAAAGGGTTGGCAGATTTATCTAAAAAAGAATACGTGTTCGATTTTAATGCGGATATTACTTATGTAGATTTTAATACGTTAAATTTATTTAAAAGAGATTCTATTTCTATTTTAAAAGGTAAAGTAGCTATTAATTTGATTGGCAGTAATTTAGATGATTTGGTGGGAGAATTAAATTTTAAAGACGCCTCTTATACCAATCAAAAAGATAATTATTATTTCAAAGATTTTTCTATCACTTCAGTAAAAAATGATTCGTTGAGAATTTTAAATATTAATTCCCCCGACATCATTAGCGGCTCTGTTAAAGGGAATTTTAAATTTAAAGAATTAGATAAAATTACGAAAAACTCTTTAGGTAGTTTGTTTATTAATTTTAAAAAAGAGAAGGTTAGCGAAGGTCAGTTTTTAGAATTCAATTTCAATATTTATAACAAAATTGTTGATGTCTTTTTTCCAGAAGTTAAAATAAGTGCAAATAGTTTGATTAGAGGTGAAATAAATTCTGACAAAGATATTTTTCAACTCAATGTAAAGTCACCGGAAATTGAAGCCTACCAAAATAAGGTTGAAAATATTCGTCTTCAAGTTGATAATAAAAACCCATTATACAACACGCTTTTAAGTGTTGACAAGATCAATACAAAATATTATAATATAGAAGAATTGAACTTGGTAAATGTTACCTTGAATGACACCTTATTTATTCGTACAGATTTTGTGGGAGGTAAGGATTTAAAAGAGAAGTATAATTTGAGTTTTTATCATACCGTAAATGAGAATAATCAATCGGTATTCGGAATTAAGAAATCCGAAATGGAAATAAAAAATAATATTTGGCAAATCAATCCTCACAATAATAATCAAAATAAAGTGGTATTTGATGAATCATACAAAACCTTTGCCATTGATAAAATTAATTTTGTTTCAGGATATCAGTTTATTGATTTAGCTGGCGTGGTAAATGGTAAAGAAAGTAGGAATATAGATTTGACATTTGAAAATGTGAATTTAAATGATATCACACCGCCTATCGATAGCTTGAATATTAACGGTAAAATCAATGGAAGCCTACATTTAAGAACAGTCGATAAGAAAACTCTTCCATTTGCTGACTTGCGAGTTAATTATTTCAATATTAACAATGATTATTATGGTGATTTAATATTTAATGCTGTAGGAGATGAAGAAATTATGAATTATGCTTTTAAAGCAAGTCTTTTAAATAGTGATTTGCAGACGTTTACTTCAGAAGGAAATCTCGATTTAAATCCGGATATTCCATTTATTGATGCTCAGGTTAGTTTTGATCAATTTAAAATCAACTCATTTAGTCCTTTAGGTAAAAATGTATTGTCCAAAATAAGAGGATTTGCATCGGGTAATGCTTCCATAACCGGAGCTATTACCAATCCAAATATTGATGGTAATATTACTTTAAAAAAATCGGGTTTAGAGTTTCCTTATTTAAATGTGAATTATAATTTTATTGGAGAAAGTAGAGTAAAATTATACCAGCAAACATTTGAATTTCAGCCAATTGCTGTGCAAGACGATGTTATGAAAACTACAGGAACTATGATGGGTAAAATATCTCATAAAGAATTTAAAAAATGGGATTTAGACTTAAGATTATTTACAGATAACTTACTTGTTTTGAATACAAAAGATTCAGAAGATGCGATTTATTACGGTACAGGTTTATTGGCGGGCTTAGTTACTTTAAAGGGACCTACGGATAATTTGGTTATTAATATTAATGGGATTACTAATGCAGGCACTGAGTTTATTTTGCCTCTGAGTTATGTAAGTACCGTTGGAGAATCTAGATTGATTCATTTCGAAAACCCTTCAAAAACGATAGGTGAAGAAGAATCAAATGAGAGGGTATTTTTTAACCAATTAAAAGGTTTATCAATTAATTTGAATTTAGAAGTTACCAAAGACGCTGTTGCGGAGGTGGTTATTGATCGTATTACAGGAAGTCTTTTACGAGGAAGAGGTGATGGTGATATAGCGCTTAATATTGATACTAATGGAAAATTTGAAATGTACGGAGCTCTTGTAGTCGATAGTGGAGAATATAAATTCAAGAATATTGTCAATAAGAATTTTGAAATGAAAAAAGGAGGTACAATTATTTGGAATGGGAGTCCTTATGATGCTGAACTCAGCATTGAAGCAGTTAATCGAACAAAAGCAAATCCTGCTGTGTTATTAGATGAAATTAATAGCTCAAGAAAAATTGATGTAAATTTAATAACCACTATAACCGGCGCATTATCCGCACCAAATTTTGATTTTGATATTGAAATTCCAAATGCAAGTACCTTGGTGACATCTGAATTAGACTTTAAGTTGAGTAATCCTGATGATAAGCTAACACAGTTTTTCTCTGTTTTGGCAACAGGTTCTTTTATAAATTTAGACCAAAGTAATACAGATTTTAATGGTAGTGCTGCGATTTCTGGAACCATTTCTGAAAAAGCGTCTAAAGTTTTAACCGAAATGCTAAAAAGCTCGAATGATGAATTTCAGGTGGGCGTAACTTATGATAAAGGATCAACCAATAGTGTTGAAGATGTTACGACAGATGATCAATTGGGTATTTTGGTTTCTGGTAAAATTGCCGATAAGGTTACGGTTAGCGGAAAAGTAGGTGTTCCGGTAGGTTCAAATACAAGTTCAAGTGTTATTGGTGAGGTAGAAGTTATGGTGCCTTTGAATAAGGCAGAGACTTTTCAGGCAAAAGCTTATAACCGCCAAAATGAAATTCAGTTTGATGTAATTGATGGTGAAGGTTATACGCAAGGAGTTGGAGTGTCATATCGTTTTGAGTTCGATAACAGCAAAGAGTTTTTTGAAAAAATTGGACTTAAAAAAACGGAAGAAGAAAAGGCTGAGATCAAAAGAAAAAAAGATAGTATTAAAGCAGAAAAAAGAATGTTATCTAAAAAAAATTAAACATTTTTAGCATTTTTTTTAAAAGTTGAATATTCGTTTTTTACTTGTTAAAAAATTCTATAAACCCAAAAAACATGCCCTTTATGCCATTTTTTTTGCTTTATAGAGATAAAATGTATTCTAAAATATCTTTTTTCTTACATTTATAAAAATTAAAAAGGAGGCATTTTGATTGTTGTCAAACCTCCAACTTGTTAATCTATACATCTAAATTATTTCGAATGAAAGAAAAATCTACTCTAGTGCCATTGCTGATTGTTGGTGGCTTATTTTTTATTTTTGGTTTTGTAACTTGGATAAATGGCGCATTGATTCCGTTTATGAAAACGATAAACGAACTAACAGCAACACAATCTTTTTTAGTTGCCACAGCATCTTATATTTCATTCGTAATAATGGCATTGCCGGCATCAGCTATATTAACAAAAATAGGATTTAGAAAAGGAATGTCTTTGGGTTTATTTGTTATGGCGATTGGAGCCTTGGTATTTATACCGGCTGCAAATGCGAGAACTTATTGGGTGTTTTTACTCGGTATTTTCATTCAGGGTGCGGGTATGACCTTATTGCAAACGGCATCTAATCCGTATGTTACTATTTTAGGTCCGATAGAAAGTGGAGCGAAGAGAATTGCCATTATGGGAATTGCAAATAAAGTGGCAGGTGCATTGGGTTCTGTTATTTTCGGAACTCTTTTGCTTAGCGGAATTGGTGATGTAAATGAGAAATTGAAAACGGTGGAAGGAGCTGAAAAAGAACAACTTTTAGATACCATGGCAAATAGTGTACATGTTCCGTATATTGTCATGGCGGTTGTTTTATTTATTTTAGGAATATTAATCAGAAAAGCACCTTTACCTCATGTAGAACCTGAAGAAGAAGAGGTAACGGGTGATGCGAAAACTGTAAAAACAAATGTGCTTCAATTTCCTCATTTAATTTTGGGTGTAGTTGCATTATTTTTATATGTGGGTGTTGAAGTTATCGCCGGAGATACGATTATTGCATATGGACTCTCCTTAGGACTGCCTGTAGATGAAGCACGTTGGTTTACCACATTTACTCTAATCGCAATGGTATCTACTTATGCTTTAGGTGTATTTTTAATTCCTAAATACGTCAGTCAATCTACCGCATTAAAGGCAAGTGCTATTTTAGGAATAGTTATCAGCATCGCCGTT
Organism: uncultured Flavobacteriaceae bacterium; assembly: GCA_965363545.1. Classification (GTDB taxonomy): domain Bacteria; phylum Bacteroidota; class Bacteroidia; order Flavobacteriales; family Flavobacteriaceae; genus Lutimonas. The sequence continues at coordinate 68,556 of CBDTUD010000007.1, forward strand.
GTTTTTACAACCGGTTTTACTTCAGTTTTACTTGTAGCCTCTTTAGGGATTGCTAATGCCCTAGTTTGGCCAGCCATTTGGCCATTGGCTTTGAATGGTGTTGGAAAATTTACCAAAACAGCTTCTGCCTTGCTGATTATGGCAATATCGGGTGGGGCGATAATTCCGCTTCTTTATGGTAAATTGGCGGATTATTTACATCATTCTTATTTGGCAGATGGAATAGAAGAAACAGTTGCTATGGCGCACTCATCCAATCAAGGATATTGGGTGCTTTTACCATGCTATATTGTTATTTATTTTTATGCGGTCAAAGGGCATAAAATTAAATCTTGGAAATAAAAAGACAAAAAAACCTGCAAGAATTTGCAGGTTTTTTTTACTTTTATAATGTTATTGTGAAAAAAATTATTTGATGTTAAAAGAGGAAAGACAGAATTGTATCTTAGATAGAATTCGAGAACATAATAAAGTTAAATCAAATGATTTAGCCGTTGAATTAAATGTTTCTGAAGACACTATTCGTAGAGATTTAAATCAGCTTTCTCATAAAGGATTGATTTTAAAAGTTCATGGAGGCGCTTTGTCAACACATCAAAAACTATATCATTTTAATGAAAGTTCTATTTTTAATAGAGAAAATAAAATCATTATAGCTAAAAAGGCAATCTCCTTATTGAAAGATGGGCAAACCATCATAATGAGTGGAGGGACTACAAATCTTGAGTTAGCGCAATTAATTCCGAAGCATTTAAAACTAACGGTTTACACCTATAGTTTGCCAATTGCTATGCAATTTACCGAGAAGCCAAATGCTGAAATATTTTTTATTGGCGGAAAATTGAACAAAAAAGCCTTGGTTACCGTTGGAGTTAGTGTGGTTAAAATACTTTCTAAGCTCAAAGCGGATATTTGTTTTTTAGGAACAAGTGGAATTGATGTGGAAGAAGGCATAACCGAAGTTGATTATGAAGTTTCCTTTATCAAACGCATCATGATTGCTTCTTCTGAAAATGTGGTTTCCTTAGTAACTTCTGATAAGCTTAATTCAATACAACGTTATCCTGTTTGTGATCTGAGTGAAATTCATAAAATTATTACAGATCTAAATCCGGATGATGCCCAATTGCATCCATTTATGCATTCGGGTGTAGAGATTTTGTAGAAAAGATTAATTTAGTTTTCAATAAAATTCAATTACACCTTACTTCTTTGCATGTTTTAGCGGTTTTTATGTTACTGAAAAACAATATGTTACAACAATTGTCTTCTTATTATCTAATTATTTAGCAGTAATATGCCGTTTTGATTAAAAAAATGCACATATTTGCGTATATTTGATAAGAATGCTGTATGCATATTTTAATGATAATGAATTTTAAAAGTTCCTTTTGACAAAATAAATGTATAGTTTGACTTGTTTTGAACGAGTGTCTATGCAAAGTTTAAATCGGATAGTTTGTTTCAATTGTTTTTTATTTGAGAGGTATAGTAACAAAGGAGTGGCTTGAGAAACTGCTCCTTTCTATACTGCTAAGAGATTATTGGATTCTAAATAAAAACAAGAAAAATTGTCATTTTTTTCACTAAATTGATCCCCATATTTTTTAATTTAAATTAACCTATTTGAGTACCCTACTTGTTTTTAGCATCCTTGTTGTTTATTTTAGTCTGATCATGACTATTTCCTATTTTACATCCAAGAATAGAAGTGATGAATCTTTTTTTACAGGAGACCGGCAATCGCCATGGTTTTTAGTTGCATTTGGTATGGTTGGCGCGGCACTTTCGGGTGTTACTTTTATTTCTGTACCTGGCATGGTTGGTAATAATAGTTTTTATTTTTTTCAATTTATTTTGGGTAATGTTGTTGGGTATTTATTTATCACCTTTGTGTTGATTCCTTTGTATTATCGGTTGAAATTAGTATCCATTTACGCCTATTTAAACGAACGATTCGGAGTTAAAACCTATAAAACAGGATCGTTATTTTTTCTTGTTTCTCAATCTTTCGGAGCAGCATTACGATTATTATTAGCCGGAAAAGTTTTGCAATTTGCTTTTTTTGATGCTTTTAATATTCCTTTTTTTTTAACTGTAATTATAATTCTACTTTTAGTATGGTTGTACACAAATAAATCAGGTATAAAAACTATTGTTTGGACTGATACCATGCAGACTTTCTTTTTAATAACGGCTGCCGTTGTTACAATTTATAGTATAACGACCTCTTTAGATTTATCATTATCGCAATCGGTGACAGAAGTTGTAAACCACAAATATTTCAATATTTTTAATTGGGATGGCAAATCAGGAAATAATTTTTATAAGCAATTTATTGCTGGAATTTTAATTGCTATTGCCATGATGGGTCTCGACCAAAATATGATGCAAAAAACCTTGACTTGTAAAAACCAATGGGATGCTCAAAAAAACACTTTGACCTTTAGCTTGATTTTAGCGTTTACTCAATTTTTATTTTTAGGTTTAGGAATTCTGCTATATATCTACGCCGAAAACAATGGTATATCGTTACAAATTAATGCGAACGGACAATTTATTGACACAGATACCTTATTTCCGAATTTAGCATTACATCATTTAGGAGTTGTTGCAGGAATTAGTTTCCTTTTGGGAATAATTGCAGCTTCGTTTTCAAGTGTAGATTCCGCTTTGACGGCATTAACTACTTCTTTTACCTATGATTTTTTAGATATTTCTCATAAAACAAGCGAACAAAAAAGGAAACTTAAAAATCAAGTTTTATTTGGTTTTTCTGTAATAATTTTTATTATTATCATGCTTTTTTCATCAAGTAAAGGAGATGTGATATCGCTAATTTTTAAAGTTGCCGGTTATACATACGGTCCGTTATTGGGATTGTTTTTATTTGGTATGTTTACGAAAATAAACGTAAAAGATGCATTCGTACCAATTATTTGTATTGCAGCTCCAATTCTAACCTACGGATTAAGTGTATATTTTCAAAATGCATTTGATTTTGATTTCGGATTTATTAATATTGCTGTCAATGCAGGGTTAACCATAATTGGTTTAATACTAGTTAAGAAAAATAAGTAAAATGAAAATGACAATAAAACCACAAACAGAGCAATCTTCCTATTATGATGATTTAGAAAAGATGAGTATTCATGAGTTACTCATGAATATTAATAATGAAGATAAAAAGGTTCCGATAGCGGTGGAGAAATCTATGCCTCAAATTGAAAAATTAGTAGAAATGATTGTCGAAAAATTTCAAGAAGGAGGTAGGTTATTTTATATCGGTGCAGGAACCAGCGGTAGGCTAGGAGTTCTTGATGCTTCTGAATGCCCACCTACATATGGTGTTCCTGATAGTTGGGTAATTGGTTTGATTGCAGGCGGTGATGTTGCTTTGCGTAAAGCCGTGGAAAATGCAGAAGACAACAAAAATCAAGCTTGGGAAGACTTGAAACCTTATGGAATAAATGCAAAAGATGTTTTGGTTGGTATCGCGGCTTCAGGAAGCACTCCTTATGTAATTGGAGGTTTAGAAGAGGCTAATAAGAACGGAATTATAACAGGATGTATTACATGTAATTCACATACAGAAGTAGCCAAAGTCTCGAAGTACCCGATAGAAGTTGTGGTTGGTTCTGAATTTGTTACCGGTAGTACTCGAATGAAATCTGGTACAGCACAAAAATTAGTTCTTAATATGATTACGACTTCGGTCATGGTAAAATTAGGTCGTGTGCGAGGTAATAAAATGGTGGATATGCAATTAAGCAATAAAAAATTAGTGCAACGAGGTACAGAAATGATTGCTAAAGAATTGAATATTGACGAAGAAAAAGCTCAAGAACTTTTATTAAAATATAAAAGTGTTCGCAATGCGATTGATAAATTTCAAGAATCTTTATAAGTATTTTTTTGTACTTTTATAGTGTTTAAAATTAAACCCCGATTTGGATTAAAACTCTAAATCGGGGATTATTTTTAATAAAAATTAGTTTGAGTTATTTTCTTAATTCTATGTTGGAATTGAAAAATGTAATTCAATGTTTCAATGCTATTTAATTTACAATGAAAGAACATAAAAAATTTGGCTTACTTGGGAAAAATATTTCTTACTCTTTTTCGAGAAACTATTTTACAGAGAAATTTTCAACGCTGCAATTAGAAACCTATTCCTACGAAAATTTTGATATTCCATCGATAGAGGATTTCCCCTTGATTTTAGATAGGAATATAGAAACTCTTCAAGGTATCAATGTTACGATTCCATATAAAGAAGAGGTTATTCAGTATATGGATGAAATGGATGAGGATGCTGCAAAAATAGGAGCAGTAAATACGATTAAAGTTCTAGAAGGAGGCCTTTTAAAAGGTTTTAATACGGATGTCTATGGTTTTGAAAATTCCCTAAAGCCCTTATTGCACGAAGGAGTTACGGGAGCACTAATTCTAGGAACTGGCGGCGCATCGAAGGCAATTGCCTTTGTACTTCAAAAATTAAATATTCCATTTATGTATGTTTCAAGAAATCCAAAAAATGAACATACATTGTCTTATGATGATTTGAATGAGATTAGGATAAAACACAGTTTGTTGATTGTTAATTGCACACCATTAGGCACGTATCCTGAAATAGGAAAATGCCCACCAATTCCATACCAGTTTCTAACCGAAAATCATATTTTATTTGATCTAATTTATAACCCAGAGGTCTCTACTTTTTTAGCAAAAGGAAAAGAAAGAAAAGCGAGTACTAAAAATGGGAGACAAATGTTAGAGCTGCAAGCGGATAAGTCTTGGGAAATTTGGAATTCATGATTCTAAAACCATCACGCAACGAAACGAAAAATAAAGCATCTATTCTATAATATAGTTTTGCGATTTGCTTAGCTATTAGTATATTTCGAGACTTTTTTAAAGTAACAAATTAGAAGGAACCTTAAACATTATAAAATGTTAGATAAAAACAGCGAAGATCTATCTTCAGGAAAAGCAACTAAGAATAACGAGAAAGAACCAGTAAAAAATGAAAATTTAAAAGGGGAAGTTCAAAAGGAGAAAGTTGAAAAAGTTGTTGATGAATCTGCTGCGTTGAAAGAAGAAGTAATTGAACATGTAGAAGAAAAAACAACCAAGGAAAAAATGGATAAAATTGCTGATGAAATTGAAAATACCGAAGTTGAAAAGATTGAGAATGATACCGAAATTATTTCAGAAGTAGAGATCGTAGATAGCAAATCTGACACGAAAGATGCTGAAAATGAGGGTTCTGATATGGAAAGCGTAAAAATTGAAGAGGAAGTCCCTGTTTCTACTGAAGAAACAAAAGTAGAGGTTACTACAAATGATTCTCCAAGCGAATCCGACGAAAAAGTATCGAAAGAAATGGAGGAATCGGTAGCTGCAAAAGAACAAGAAAAAATTCCTGAAAAGAAAAAAGAAAAAGAAGAACTTCCAAATTTAGATGTTAAAAAATCAACTTTGGAAGAACTGGCGATTACACTTGAGAACTTATTGAACGACTTTTCTGTTAATGATATAAAGGATCAATTCGAGGCAATAAAAAAAGAGTTTAATACGAAATTTAGTGCCCTTGTCGCTGCAGAAAAAGAGGCATTTATTAAAGATGGAGGTAATGAAATCGATTTTAGTTATACTTCTACTGTTAAAAGCAAGTTTAGCACTTTAGTAAAAGAGTATAAAAAGAAGCGCCAATCTCTGTATAAAGAAATTGAAAAAGGACAAAAACATAATCTCGATAAGAGATTAGAGCTGATTGACGAGCTTAAAGATTTGATTGATAATGCCGATGCATCAACGATGTATAAAACCTTCAGAGCTATGCAAGACGAATGGCAAAAAGTCGGTCAAATTCCTCACACAAAATATAATGATGTTTGGCAAACGTATCATCACCATGTAGAGCGTTTTTATGACTTATTGCATTTAAATAACGATTTTCGAGACCTTGATTTTAAGCATAATTTAGAAGAAAAAACAAAGCTTGTTGAAAAAGCAGAAGAGTTGGCAGAAGCGAAAGATGTAAATCATTCTTTTAAAGAATTACAAATTTTGCATCGCATGTGGAAAGAAGATATTGGCCCCGTTGCAAGAGAAGTGAGAGATGAGATTTGGGATAGGTTTAGTGAAGCTACCAAAAAAATTCACGACAAGCGACACGAATTCCAAAATCAGTTAGAAGCAAAATATGAAAAAAATGTAGATCTTAAAATTGCGGTTATTGATAAAATTAAAGCGATTAGTACAGACAATATTACTTCTCATAAATTATGGCAAGATAATATCAATGTTTTGGAAGCTTTAAGAGATGAATTTTTTGCTATTGGTCGTGTGCCAAAATCAAAAAATGAAGAGATTTGGCAATTATTTAAAGACAGTACTCGTAATTTTAATAAAGCGAAAAACAACTTTTATAAAAGTGTCAAAAATGATCAAAACGATAATTTGACTAAAAAATTAGCATTGGTTGAACAAGCAGAGTCTTTGCAGGATAGTGAGGATTGGGATGCCGTAACCGATGTTTTTAAGAAAATTCAATCAGATTGGAAAAACATCGGTCATGTGCCGAGAAAAGATTCTGATAAAATTTGGAAACGATTTAAGAATGCTTGTAATCATTATTTTGATCGATTGCATAATAAATTAGATGACGCCAATAAAGGTCAGGTAGAAGTATTTGGCAAGAAAAAAGAGCTGTTAGATCAGTTCAAAGAACAAGTTGATAAAGAGGGTGAATTAACATTGGATATCGTGAATACTTATGTCGATAATTGGAAAGAATTAGGTCAAGTTCCGGTAAAAATGCGACATATAGATTCAAAATTTAATAAAGCTCTCGATGTTGCATATAAAAAATTAAACTTAGATAAAGACGAGGTTGCTTTAATGAAGTTTAAAAATTTAATTGATATCTATTTTTCTCAAAACGATATTCGAAAATTAGACAATGAGCAGCTTTTCATTAGACGAAAAGTGGATGAAATCACAAAAGAAATCAAACAGTTAGAAAATAATATTAGCTTTTTTTCAAATGCTACTCGTGATAATCCTTTGGTGAAAAATGTATATGATACCATTGACAAACACAATAAAGATTTAGAGTTTTGGCAAAATAAGTTATCTTATTTAACAAGTTTAAACTACTAAAATAAAAATCCTGCTTTGAGCAGGATTTTTTTTATCCTAAAAATATTTCCAATACAAATCTTACTATATTTGTTCCATCCAAAAAAAATATAAAAATGTCTGACGATAAAAAAGTAATATTCTCCATGTCTGGAGTGAGTAAAACCTATAAAAGTACCAATAAGCAAGTTTTAAAAAATATTTATTTAAGCTTTTTTTACGGCGCTAAAATTGGAATTCTAGGATTGAACGGTTCTGGTAAATCCACACTTTTAAAAATCATTGCAGGAATTGATACTGATTATCAAGGAGACCTCACTTTTTTACCTAATTATACGGTTGGGTATTTATCGCAAGAACCAAAGCTAGATGATGAAAAAACGGTTTTAGATATTGTAAAAGAAGGAGCTGCAGAAACTATTGCCGTATTAGATGAATACAATAAAATCAATGATATGTTTGGTTTGGAAGAAGTGTATTCCGATGCTAATAAAATGGATAAATTAATGGCTCGCCAAGCAGAATTACAAGATCAAATTGATGCTCTAAATGCCTGGGAATTAGATAATCAATTAGAAGTTGCTATGGATGCTTTAAGAACTCCGGAAGGAGATACACCCATTAAAAATTTATCTGGAGGAGAGCGAAGAAGAGTAGCTTTATGCAGACTTTTGTTACAACAGCCAGATGTCTTATTATTAGATGAGCCAACCAACCATTTAGATGCGGAGTCGGTAAACTGGTTAGAGCATCATTTAGCACAATACAAAGGAACAGTGATTGCGGTTACACACGATAGGTACTTTTTAGATAATGTTGCCGGTTGGATTTTAGAGTTGGATAGAGGAGAAGGTATTCCGTGGAAAGGAAATTATTCTTCGTGGTTAGAACAAAAATCAGATCGATTGGCAAAAGAAGAAAAAGTAGCATCTAAACGTCAAAAAACCTTACAACGAGAGTTGGAATGGGTAAAAATGGCACCAAAAGGGCGACATGCAAAATCAAAAGCACGTTTATCTAGTTATGATAAATTAATGAGTCAGGATGAACAACAAAAAGAAGAAAAACTGGAAATTTATATTCCAAACGGGCCGCGATTAGGAAATAATGTAATCGATGCAAAAGGTGTTTCAAAAGCGTTCGGTGATAAATTGTTATACGAAGATTTAAATTTTAGTTTACCTCCAAATGGTATTGTCGGTATTATCGGCCCAAATGGTGCAGGAAAAACTACTATTTTTAAAATGATAATGGGAGAAATAAAAGCCGATAAGGGCGAATTTATTGTTGGAGATACGGCAAAAATCGCTTATGTCGATCAAAGTCATTCGAATATTGATCCGGAGAAAACAATTTGGCAAAATTTTTCTGATGAGCAAGATCTAATTTTGATGGGAGGAAAACAAGTGAATTCCCGTGCTTATTTGGGGAGATTTAATTTTAGCGGATCCGAACAAAATAAAAAGGTTTCCGCGCTTTCCGGTGGAGAAAGAAATAGATTGCATTTGGCGATGACTTTGCGCGAAGAAGGAAACATTTTATTACTGGATGAACCTACTAACGACTTGGATATTAATACCTTGCGCGCATTGGAAGAAGGTTTGGACAATTTTGCTGGTTGTGCCGTAATAATTTCACATGATAGATGGTTTTTAGATAGAATCTGTACACATATTCTGGCTTTTGAAGGTGATTCTCAAGTGTATTATTTTGAAGGAAGTTTCTCTGAATATGAAGAAAACAAAAAGAATCGTTTAGGTGGAGATTTAATTCCAAAACGTATAAAATATAAAAAGTTAATTCGTTAAAATTTCCCCATGAAAAACCCAAAAATTAAAAATATTAAGACGAAAGTATTATCTAATAATTGGTATACTTTAAACAAGGTAAATTTTGATTACCAATTACGAAGTGGTAGATGGGTTCAACAATCGCGAGAGTCTTATGATCGAGGCAATGGTGCAGCAATCTTGTTGTATAATACAGATAAAAATAGCGTTATTTTGATCAGGCAATTGCGAATGCCTACTTATTTTAATGGAAACGAATCAGGTATGATTATAGAGGTATGTGCCGGACTTTTAGATGGTGATGATCCGGTAACTTGTATTATCAAAGAAACAGAAGAGGAGACAGGCTATAGAATTCAAAATGTAAAAAAGATTTTTGAAAGCTATATGTCACCTGGTGCAGTAACGGAAATCATTCATTTTTTTATTGGTGAATACGATCAAACTATGAAAATGAGTTATGGCGGTGGTTTAGACTCTGAGCATGAGGATATCGAAATTTTAGAGTTGGATTTTCAACAAGCTCTAAAAATGATAGATACCGGTGAAATTAAAGATGCAAAAACAATCATGCTTTTGCAGTATGCCAAAATTAACGGACTATTGAAATAATTTATCAGTAAAAGTCTCTATTTTTCAATACAATTTAATTTTTTTTGCAAAAAAGAGAGATCTTTTTGTTTACTTTTTGAATTGGATGGTATTAATAAGAAATACCTATGTTGATTCGAGAAGATTTTCTTCATTATTTATGGCAGTATAAGTACTTTGCCATTCAAAAATTAAAAACTTGCGATAATCAGCCTCTACAGGTATTAAAGGTAGGTCAGCACAATTTTAATTCTGGTCCCGACTTTTTCAACGCAAATTTACAAATAGGAGATCAGCTTTGGGCAGGGAATGTAGAAATACACGTTAAAGCTTCTGATTGGTATGTTCACCATCATGAAAAAGATGTAAATTACGATAATGTAATTTTGCATGTGGTTTGGGAAAATGACATGCATGTATATCAAAAGAACAATACTCCAATTCCTACTTTAGAGCTCAAAAATATAGTTCCGAAAGAATTATTGCACAATTATAAACGCCTGTTTTCTAAAAAAGAGACGTGGATAAATTGTGAGAATCAAATAACTTCTATCTCTGCGTTTGTTCGCGATAATTGGTTAGAAAAATTGTATTTCGAAAGAGTTGAACAAAAATCAAATTTTATTTTACAATTATTGCATACGTCAGCGAATGATTGGGAATCTGTTCTTTTTCAAATGATTACGATGAATTTTGGCATGAAAGTGAATAAGGAATCTTTTCTTAGTTTGGCAAATTCTATTGATTTTAAAATTATTAGAAAACAGCGAAATGATCGTAAAAAACTTGAATCTTTGTTTTTTGGTCAAGCCGGATTTTTGCACGAAGACTTGCAAGATTCATATTATGTAGACTTAAAAAGAGAGTATCAATTTTTACAAGTAAAATTCAAATTACAACCTTTATTTAATGGTCAGTTTCATTTCTTTCGATTACGGCCCAATAATTTTCCTTCAATTCGCTTGGCGCAGTTGGCAGGATTATACCATACTCAAGAAAATTTATTTTCAAAAATAATTGCAGCAAATTCATTGAAGGAATTTTATCAGCTTTTTGATTTTGAAATTTCTCCGTATTGGAGAGAACATTACAACTTTACCTCAAAGTCGACAAAGAGTTCGAAAAAGCTTACAAAATCGTTCATTGATTTAATTTTGATAAACACTATTATTCCTCTTAAATTCACCTATTTCAAGCATATTGGTAAGTTGGATGAAGACAAATTCGTGCAATTAGTAAAAGAGATATCTCCTGAAAATAATAGTATTATAAACGCATTTAAAAGCCTGCCTTTTGGTGAGGCAGGCTCGAAAATTAGTATAGAAAGTGCTTTTGAAAGTCAAGCGTATCTCCAATTAAAAAACACCTATTGTGACAAACAAAAATGTTTACAATGTGCTATTGGGAATACACTTTTAAAAGACTAAAACTTTATTATTTTCATTTATTTCACAACTAGTATTGGTTGTGAAATATTTTCAATTACCGTTTTTAATTCATTTAAAGCATTTCGATTTTCTTCCAATTCTTTAAAAATGGTTTCCTTGGTGTTTTGAAAAACTCCTTTAACATCATCAAATAAGTTTTGGTAATACGTAATTCCTTGCTCTAAATTTTCTGAAAATGTTGCTAAATATTTTTCTTGCTTTACCGTTATCGAACCTTTCATTTCTTCCATGCTATTTTTTAAATATGCAATATAAATAGACAATTCCTTAATGAAAAAATTCGGACGATCAGTTCTTGAGATACAATTTGCTCTTCCGTAAATATGATCGGTTATTTCTTTCAAGCTCATAATTTTAGAGAAATAAGCCATATTCGGCCCCGGGCAAACAGAAACACCTTCTTTTTCTGTTTTATGATCTATGCCGTTTACCAAAAGGGCAGAAGTACCCAAGCCTACACAAATACATGATTTTTCGGTGATTTGGTCAAACTCTTTTTGATATTCCTCTTTAGTAGCACCTTTGCTATCCAATTCTTTTAGTTTTAGATGTTGGAATTGGCGTGAAGCGGTGCAAATATTTTCTCCGGTCATACTCTTGCTTAAAGCCAAGTATTTTTTCGGACAAGAACTACCAGGTCTTCCTTTCTCAATTAGTTGGAATTTTTCGGCATCTTTCGTGTTGCCTCGTAAACTATTAAATGGTACAC
>CBDTUD010000008.1:0-78433 GCA_965363545.1 uncultured Flavobacteriaceae bacterium
AAAGTACTTTAGTTGCTCGTTTGGACGAGGGTTCGACTCCCTCCATCTCCACTTTAATAAATCATACACAGTTGTATATCAGTATTTTATATAGCTGTGTTTTTTATTTTAGTCAACTATTAGTCAACTATTTTAGATTAAGTTAACATTGAGCACTATGTAATCATTTCAAACTTTTTACTTATCTCATCCAATTCAAACCATAACAGATATAATTTCTCCTCTTTAGTTAATTCGTTGGAATAAACATCTTCTATCTGTTCTTCTACTTTAACAGGAACGTATATATTCTTAAATGGTTTTTCTTTAAATATGTATCCCATTCTTCGAATATCCTGAACAATCCATTTTGCAGCTTGTGCTACGTTTGTATAGGTTTAGTCGAGATAGAATTTATCTTTTAAGATTCCATTTATACATTCTGCTTGTGCATTTTAGTAACAATGGTTTTCTTCTGTCATACAAATATATATCTTATTCCTTTTAAGAATTTGTGTGTATACATTGCTACAATATTGTATTCCTCTGTCTTAGTGATGGATTAGTCCATTAATATTTAGCTTGGTACATGGCTTTATTATGGGCTCTAATAAATGGGAGTTCTTGATTTAAAATCTATTTTTTTAAAACGAATCTTAACTTTTAAAAAGTTTTGATTAATTGAATTAAATAAACTATAAAAATGCTTACCGCAAGACCAATATTTACTTTAGCGAAATCCGTAGCTATGAGTTTGTAAGAATTCTTTAATTCTTTTTTATTAAGTAGGTAATTTATTGCTATTTCACGTCCTGCAAGAATACCTATGAAAGTCCAGGTTGTACTCATCGGTATTGAATTATAGTTTCCGTAAAGAAACAGTACTAACCCATAGCACAAGTCAATTATAGTTGCAGAACGAATGTTTCTGGTATTAACTTTCTGGTTAACAATTTCCTGAATTTTGCCACCTCGGTTTTTGAAAATATAGGCCATTATTGTCAAAATTACAACAAGAGAGCCAAATAACTCCAATACTGATAATTTTCGGGGTAGAAAAACAAATATATTTGCAAAATCCTGAATTAACCACTGAGACCATAAGAATGCAGTTGAGGCCCATTGTGCGACTATCCAAAACTTTTTTTGCTTGGTTTTATCTAATTTATCAATAGATTTTTTAGATTCAAGCATTTTAGCAATTAAAAGATACAGTAAAAAAGCTGATATGACTGAAAGACCATAGCCATAAACGGATTTGATTACCATTTTTTCAATCAGTTGTTGGCTAGAAAAAATACTCAGAATCAAAAATGTGGTACTTACAGGTATACCAAAACGAGTAATAACTAGTAAGGTTAGAGGAGCAATTAAATGCCACCACCTTAATGTTTCAGGAAGCGGGATTTTATCTAATCTACTGTAGGAGACGTCGCCATTGTAATAATACCATCCATACACCAACGTTGCTGTTAAGATAACGGACGCATATGCCCACAAAACTGTCCAATGTGTTTTGTTATTAGAAGTGAGAAAAGTCCCTAAAGTCTGAATAACATCATTGCCAATTACAGCATAAGCGGCAAGTATAAATCCAATATAAAGTATTAGTATCTCCATATTTAAATAGTAGTTCTTAAGTTTTTGCTTACAGAGAACGTTTATATGTTTGATTAGTTGCGATTAAATTAGCTCTTGTTTTCCGATAAATCATTTACTTTTAAAGCTCAAAAAACTTTGGTAAAAACACTTAAAACAATGAATTATACACGGTGTTAGGCACAGTTTTTATATTTCAAAATCCCACGTTAGAATTAAATTCAATGAGTTTGTTTTTATTGTTCCGTTATCAAAGACTTCAACATCACTTATATTTATTAGCCCTAAATTTTCTCGTATTTCAATATTTAAATTACTCTTGTCGTTTAGATTAAATTTCTTTCCAATACCAAAAGATAATCCTCCATCTAACTTTTTATTTAGTGAAGTTGAGTCGCTTTCAGGAAAACCGTTAGCTTTAGATTTATTATTTAATAAATATCCTATAAATACTCCCCCATCAACAAAGAATTGTTTTGAATTTCCAAGTTCATATTTAATCAATATTGGCAGTGTTAAATAATTAAAACTCGTGGTTATTTTAACTTCATTGATGGAAAAATCAAATTCCTCAACTCCAAAACTTTTATTCGTAAAACTTTTACGTTCATAATTCAAGTTAGTTTTTAGTGATAAATTTTCTTTTATATAGTACTCAAAAGAAACTCCAATTAAAAAATCTATTTTTGCGTCTGCATTTTCTATTAAATTATTTCCATAAAACTTTGAGTATGTTCCTCCTGTATTTACTCCAATTCTAATTTCGTTTTGGGCATAAATTATACTTGTGAGTAGCATTCCAATAATAAACAATGCTATTTTTCTCTTTCTCATTTTTATTTTAGTTATGTTTTTTAATTGTTACCAACTAGTTATATCAAAACAAATATAACAGTTTATCCGTGAAATTTTCGGGATATCAGTAGCTTTTGGTGCTTTTTTAAAGCAGGCTAATAGCAACCTAAAGTTACATACTTAAAATTCTAATGAAATGATAAAAAATCATTTTTATTAAAATTTTCAAGATCTTCTTACTTTTGAAAACAAAACAATTTTGAAACCGTAGATTTGTAGGTAAGTAAATTTATTTTTAAACTTTAAAATATAGATTTTGCGAAAAAAAATAAGTCTTCTTTTTTTATTCATATCGGCTTTGTTGCTTGCAACAAGTGTTAAAGCTCAGATAAAATTACCTCCTGTAACGAATTTCGATGTTAACGATTATGATGCTGGAAATCAAAATTGGAGTATCGAAAGAGCTGAAGGATATATTTACGTAGCCAATAATGACGGTCTTTTGGAATTTGACGGTACAAATTGGCGTTTGTATAAACTTCCTAATAAAACAATAGTTAGATCTGTTAAAGTTTTTCAAAACAAAATATATACCGGATCTTATGAGGAATTCGGATATTGGGAACGGTCCGATACCGGAATTCTACAATATACCAGTTTAAGTAAAACCTTACCTAATTCTGTATTAGATTCTCAATCCATTTGGGAAATCTATGAATTGAACGGAAGAATTCTATTTAAATCTTTCGGATCTATTTTTATCTATCAAAACAAGGTAATAACTACAATTAAGCCTGATTTTTTACTTATGGCTGGTGGTGTAATTCATGAAAAATTTATCGTTCAAGGCATCGATAATGGCATGTTTGAGTTGCAAGGCAATGAACTTATTCTTTTAGAGAATAGCGAAGAAATTGGCAATTACAGAGTTCAAGCGATTACTGCAATATCTGATAAACAAATTGTAATAGGCACTTCTCTTAACGGCTGTTTTACCTATTCTGAAAATAAATTAGAACCTTGGAACAATTCTTTTAATGATGCTCTAAAAAAAGACCAACTCAACACGCTAAACTTTTTTAATGGAGCATTCTATGCCGGAACCATAAAAAATGGTCTCTATAAATACAATCCGGTTTCCGATACTTTTACCTGTTTAAATGTAAAAAACGGACTCCAAAATAACACGGTTCTTTCGTCAGTTATTGATGATGTCTCCAATACACTTTGGCTCGCCTTAGACAATGGTATATCGGCCATTCCAATCGATTTTTACGCCTATTATTTAAACCCTTTTAAAGAAGATATTGGTGCGGTTTACGACATGGTAAAACTGCAGAATGAAGTTTACCTAGCTACCAATACCGGTATTTTTATAATAGATAATAAAGAAATTTCCTTCATTGAAGGTTCTCAGGG
This sequence comes from uncultured Flavobacteriaceae bacterium, assembly GCA_965363545.1. Lineage (GTDB taxonomy): Bacteria > Bacteroidota > Bacteroidia > Flavobacteriales > Flavobacteriaceae > Lutimonas. Next base: position 3,793 of record CBDTUD010000008.1, read on the forward strand.
TCATACCTGGTCTTTAACCAAAATAAATAATCAAGTAATTTGTGGCCATAATACTGGAACTTATGTTATTGCAGATGGAAAATTTACCTTAATTAGTAAAAAAAACGGAGGTTATTTTTTAAAACCTATTCCGAATTCGGTTAACCTATATATTCAGGGTAATTATTCCGGTTTGACCGTTTACAAACAAAGTTCAGAATCATGGATTTCTAAAGACATTAAGGGGCTGAACTTTCCGATAAAAAATATTGTTTTTGAAAAGCCGCATATTGCCTGGGTTTCGCATTCATATAAAGGCGTTTATCGAATTACTTTTTCAGAAAATTACGAAAACATTCTCAACATTGAAGAAAAATACAATAGAGAATTTCCCAATATTTATGATATTAAACTATTTGAAATTGAAAGAAATATAGCATTTTTCAGCAATGAAAACTGGTATGTTTACAATCCTTTGGAAGATAAGATTGTTGCCTTCGAATCGCTAAATAAAATTCTTGGCAAAGATAAAAACGCGATTATTTTAAACAAGTTTTCCGATACTCCTTTGGTATTTAAAAATGAGGATAATATCATTTTTATGCGAACCAATTTACAAGATGAGCGTTCGCAGGTTTATCTACCAAAAAAATACTATAACAATAAATTAGTTCATGGCGAAAGCAAACAAAATACCGTTGTAGTTTCAGATAGCGCTGTATATATTGCGCTTTACAATGATATTTTGGTTGTCAATCCGAATGAGTTAAAAACAGACAGTATCGTAATTCCGGCTTCTGCAAGTAGAATATTGGTTAATAAAATTCCTCAATCGCTACATTCAGAGGTGCATCTTAAAAAGAGTGATACTATTCAAATTGCACTAAAAACACCTTATTTATCAAATAACACCATTGAATATTCTTTAGATAATACACATTGGATTCCAACCAAGGGAAATATTACCTTAACCAATTTACCCTACGGAACTAACCAGTTAGGCATTCGTTCATTATCGAATTTTGATCAATATAGTACTGTAAATACTATTGTTTTAAAAACAAAAACACCTTGGTATTTAGGGCTATGGGGCGTGTTATTATTACTTCTCATTGCTCTTTTAATTCTGTACCTTATTACAACTATAAATAAGTATGTACTCATAAAACATCGAAAATATTTAGATGAACAGTTTGAACATCAGCAAGAAATCAGTAGAAATGAAATTGCTCTTGAAAATGAAAAGAAGTTTAATGAACTCTTGAAACGACAACATTTAACCGAGTTAAATAGTAAAACCAAAGAACTAGCAAATACGGCAATGGAAATGACCAAGAAAGATGAATTATTAGACCATATAAAAAAGGAACTTGTTTATTTTAAATCTGAAATTATTGACAAAAACAAATTTCAAAAATTACTTAAAACCATTGATAAAAATATTCATACTTCAAAAGACTGGGAAGTGTTTCAGTCAAATTTCAATGAGATTCACGATTCTTTTTTTAAGACTCTTGTAAAAAGACACTCTGATTTGACTTCTAAAGATCTTAAACTTTGTGCTTATCTTAAAATGAACTTATCAACCAAAGAAATTGCACCAATTATGCGCATTTCAATTCGGGGAGTAGAAATTCACAGATACCGACTTCGAAAAAAATTAGAGCTAAATAATGAGCAAAATTTAAATGAGTATTTAATCAATATTCCTTAAAATAAAGTTAAATAATGAATAATTTGGTAATTTAAAGGCTTTAAATTTAGTAAATTCATTAATTTTTACTACATCAATACTACATCAAAAAATATTTTCTAAAACTTTAACACATCAAACATTGTAGAACAAAGCCCTAAAGAAGCTTATTTTACAAGGGTAATAGTGTTGATGTAGTCATGACTAGGTATTTTTTTTTACTTCATGTTTAATTAAATTTAACTTTAGGTAAACTAATTTAAAATTAATTTCTAATGAAGAACATTGCATTATTATTACTCCTGCTTTTTTGTGGTTCTGCAATATATGCACAACAAACAATAGCAGTTCGGGGTACGGTAAACGATGAGAATGGCAGTCCATTACCTGGCGCTTCAATTCTTGTTAAGAATACTACAAATGGTACCCAAACAGATTTTGATGGAAATTTTGTACTCGAAAATATTCCACAAGATGGAATTTTAGTGGTAAGCTATATTGGCTTTAGTACTGTCGAGCAACCTATTAACGGTAAAACTGAAATCAATTTTACCCTCCAAGAAGATGCACAAGCCCTTGATGAAGTAGTTGTTGTAGGTTACGGCCAGTTAAAAGTAAAAGATCTTACCTCTTCCATTACTACGGTAAAATCAGCCGAAATTGCCAAAACACCAGCCGGACAGGCAATGCAATCTTTACAAGGAAAAGTTGCCGGTTTACAAGTGGTTAGCAGCGGTGCTCCTGGAGACTCACCAACAGTTCGTATACGTGGTGTTGGCTCATATCCCGGCCAAGGGAATGAGAATCCTCTTTACGTTGTTGACGGAATGTTTTATGATAATATTGACTTTTTAAACACCTCAGATATCGAGTCTATTTCAGTGTTAAAAGATGCTTCTTCCTCTGCCATTTATGGAGTAAAAGCAGCAAATGGTGTGATTTTGATTGAAACTAAATCGGGTCAATTCAATAAAAAATCAGAAATATCTTATGATGGTTATTTCGGTGTTCAAGTTGCTCAAAATGTTCTGAAAATGGCAAATGCAGAACAGTTCACCAATATGGCCCTAGAATCAGGTTCTCAAGCCGATGCTAACTATATTCTTGAAGCAATGCAACGATATGGTAGAAGTCGTGTAAATCCAAATGTACCCGATGTTAATACAGATTGGTATAAAGAAATTATGCGACCTGCAGAAATTCAAAATCACAGCTTACTTTTTTCTGGCGGAAATGAAAATGCAAACTATTCTGTTGGAACAAGTTATTTTGCGCAAGAAGGTGTTTTAGATATGAAGAATGAATACGAAAGATTGAATTTACGTTCGAAAATTGATTTTAAAGTAACCGATTGGTTGACCGTTGGTAGCAACATGATTTTTAGTGATGGTACAAAATATGCGCAAGAAGCCGGTGCTTGGTTTACGGCATATTATGCCATACCAATTATGCCTGTTTACGATGAACTCAACGTAGATGCTTATCCAAAACCATACGCAAGTGCTGAAAATTTAGGCTATAGAGGTGGTAAAAACCCTTTTCCAGTAATGGATAATACTAATAACAGACTAAAAATTAGAAAAATTCTTGCTAATTTTTATATGGATATTGACATTCTCCCAGAAACGTTAAAATTCAAAACTACCTACAACCATAGTTATGAAACTATCGATGAGCGCAATGTTGGACTACCTTATTTTGCCAGTGCAAATGCGCAACGCCCAGATGCCTATATTAGAAAAGAGAACTCTACCTATTCCAATCAAATCTGGGATAACGTATTAACCTATACTGATATTTTTGGAGATCATAACATAACTGCAATGGCAGGTGCATCTTACCGCTATTTCGATTTTTCCAGCTTAAAAGCTAGAGCAACAAATTTTCCATTTTTAGGTGGTGAAGAAACCTGGTATCTTAACGGAGGAGAAATTCAACCTTTGGAAACAGGAGATAATGGTGCAAAAGATTATGGCATTTCTTATTTTGGTAGAATTTCTTATAGCTTCAAAGATCGCTACATTTTTTATGGTACCATGAGAGCTGATGGAACTTCTAAGTATCAAGAAAAATGGGGCTATTTTCCTTCTGTTGGTTTAGGTTGGGTCGTTTCTCAAGAAGATTTTCTTAAAAATAGTAAAGCAATTAATTTTTTAAAATTAAGAGCGAGTTGGGGAAAATTAGGAAATGATAAAATTGCACGTAGTTATGGTCAAAATAGCTTAACACAAGTTTTTACAGCAATTGATGATCAATTAATTCAGGGCGTTGTTGCTTCTAATAGCTTTGATTATTTAGAATGGGAAGTTACAGAAGAATATGATTTTGGTGTTACCGCTCGATTTTTTAACAACAAATTATCGCTTGACGCGGATTATTTTAGTCGGGAAACCATTAACGCTTTAATCCCGGTAAATGTTCCCGGTACAGGAGAAGTTACTAGAAAAAATAATGGTTCTATTCGAAATTCAGGATTTGAGTTGGCTTTAAATTGGAACAATACTATTTCTAAAGATTTTAGCTATAATGTAGGAGTAAACATCGGTACCTTAAAAAATGAGGTATTAGATCTTTACGGACAAGATTATATTGATGGTGGTACCGCAGAGTTTCGTCAACGCTCTATGATTGGAGAACCATTACTCGCCTTTTTTGGTTATGAAACCACTGGAGTTTATCAAAATGATGCTGAAGTTCAAGCAGATCCAATTGCAGTTGCTAACGGATTAGTGCCGGGAGATTTAAAATATAAAGATCAAAATAATGACGACATTATTGATGGAGAAGATCGAGTTGTTTTAGGTTCCTATATTCCTTCATTTTCCTATGGTGGAAATATTGGTGTAAACTATAAGAAATTTGAGTTTTCCGCCAGCTTCATGGGACAAACCGGAAATCAAATATTAAATCGTAAACGTGGCGAAATAATTTTTACCGCAGACGGAAATATGGATGCTGACTTAGCAATCAATCGTTGGCATGGTGAAGGTACCTCTAATAGTTATCCTTCTTCAGCAGGATTACGTAGAGGCTGGAATCAAAAAATGAGCGACTACTTTGTAGAAGATGGTGATTTCTTTAGAATTCAAAATGTACAGGTTGCCTATACGCTAGACAAAGAACAATGGGGAAATATTAATATGCCAGTAATTCGAATCGCTTTAACCGCAGAACGCCCATTAACTGTATTTAAATACAACGGATTTAATCCAGAAGTTCAAGACGGAATTGATAGACAAACCTATCCGATACCGGCTGTATACACCATTGGTTTAAATGTTAAATTTTAAAAAGAAACTATTATGAAAAGTATAAAAAAATATAAAAAAATTACTCTTTTACTGGTGATGTTTCTAGTAACATTTGCCTGTGATGATAATTTATATGACCCTTACGAAACGGTTAATACCACAGAAGACATTGATTATACCGATTTTGAAAATATGAAACCTATTTTAATAGGAGCTTATGAGCGTTTTCAAACCAGAGGTTGGGAAGAGTTTCCGCTAATTTCCGTTCGTGGTGATGATGTAAATCCAGGAGGCCTTGGCGATCAACAACCGTTCGCAGATACAGATTATTTCAACTATGATAAAGATTATTGGATGTATAACTCTGTTTGGCAAAACTACTACCGAGATATTTTCGATTTGCATACCGCTATGGAAATTTTAGGTAATTATAAAGAAGCCGGAGCGAATCCAGCCACTGCAAATCAATACATTGCAGAAGTAAAAACAATAAGAGCATTTTTATTATTTCAATTGGCACGTGTATGGGGTGATGTTTTTATCACAACTAGTTCAGATCCAACCGAATTATTAGTTGCATCAATATCTTCTAAAGAAGAGGTTTTACAACACATTTCTGATCAAATGGATGAGGCAATTCCTAATTTGCCAGATATGAACCCTAATCAACGTAATGATGTCCCAGGTGGAATAACTAAATATACCGCACTTGCTATAAAAGCTTTGGCAAATCTTGAATTAAAAAATTATCAAAATGTAGCCGATGCAGCGGGTAGCATCATCAGTTCTGGTGACTATATTTTGGAGCCTGATTTTTATGAATTGTTTAAAACCGGAGGTAAATTAAATGATGAAAATATTTTAGAATTGCAATATTCAGATTTTAATCAAGGAGAAGGTGATTCTAGAAATTATTTAAACGAATTCTTCGGTCCGCAAGGATGGACTCCAGCTGTTGAAGGAGCAGGTAGTGGTTGGGGATTTTACGAACCTAGTATAAAATACATAAAATTTATGCTAGATCGTGGTGAAACTGTACGTTTAGAAACTAGTGTTCTTTTTACAGATCGAGGAATTGCTGAAATAAAAACAGATCCTAATTATGAAGTTCTACCTGACTGGATTTCAAATACAACTAGAGATGGTGATATTATAAATGATTATGCGAGAGCTAAATTTGCTAGTGGAAAGCATTATTTACCATCTAATCAGTTAATTCCAGGACGCACCAGCTATGGTAGCAATAAGAATTTTAAAGTGATTCGATATGCTGAAATATTGTTAATGTATGCTGAAGCCTTAACTCAAGGAGCCTCAGGCTCAGGAATGTCTGCTGATCAAGCTGTTAATGCTGTTCGAGAGAGAGCTGGTTTAGGTACTTTATCTGGTGTAACTACACAACAAGTTATGGATGAAAAATTTGCAGAAATGGCAATGGAATGGGGCGTTCGATACTATGATTTAATCCGTTTAGGTAAAACAAGCGAATTGAACTATGAAGGAAGAACTTTTTCAGATGACAAGACCTATCTACCTTATCCACAAGCTCAGATAGATCAAATTCCTGCTTTAAGAGAGATAACCCAATAATGGATCACTAAAACGTTGAAAACATGAAAAAAATAAAAAATATACTTTTCATTACCCTGATGTTGCTCTTTGCAACCTCGTGTAGTGATGGAATTGATGACATTACCCGGGTAAACCCTGGTACAGATGAAACTGCTCCGCAGATTAGCATTAAGTCTCCAACGGAAGGAACAGCAATTAAAGTTTTCGAAGAAGTAACTACTTTGGATATCAAAATTGAAGTAACCGATGATATTGAAATTCAAAGCATTTCCATTCTATTAGATGGTACTGAAATTGCCAGTTTTGATGAATTTAAAGATTATCGCAGAGTGCTTGAAGAAGTAACTTATGACCAATTAACTGATGGCAACCATAAAGTAACGGTTACTGCCACTGACACAGAAGGAAAAACTTCTACTTCAGAAGTTAATTTTTCTAAACAACCTCCTTACGCACCATTGTTTGACGGTGAACAATTATATATGCCTTTCGATGGTAGTTATATGGATTTAATTGGATTTCAACAAGCTACTGAAATTGGAAACCCTGGTTTTGCAGGTGATGGTTATGTTGGTTCTGATGCCTATAAAGGAGCAACTGATTCTTATTTGACTTTCCCTATGGAAGGATTGAAAAATAATGAATTTAGTGCTGCATTCTGGTACAAAGTGAATGCAAGCCCTGATAGAGCAGGTATTTTAGTTGTAGGCGATAATGCCGATGATAGAAATCAAGGATTTAGATTATTTAGAGAAGGAAGCGGTACGGAACAGCGAATTAAAATGAATGTTGGTACAGGAGTTGGTGAAAGTTGGAATGACGGTGGTATTATTGATGTAACTCAAGATAAATGGGTTCATGTTGCCATCACAATTTCTCAAACCCAAAGTGTGATCTATTTTAATGGTGTCGAAATGAATTCTGCTGACTTAGCAGCTCCAATTGATTGGACTGGTTGTGAATTGATGACAATTGGTGCCGGAGGAGAAACATTTAGTTATTGGAACCATTTATCCGATAACAGCGATATGGATGAGCTAAGAGTTTTTGATAAAGCTTTGACGCAAAGTGATATTCAAATTATGATAAACTCACTCAATCCTTACGTACCTAAATATGATGGAGAGTCATTCTATATGCCATTTAACGGTGATTATATTGACTTAGTTGGTAGCACTGCTGCCGCACAAGTTGGAAACCCTGGCTTTACAGAAGATAGTCATGAAGGGTCTCAAGCTTATTTGGGTGAAACAGATTCTTACCTTACCTATCCTTCCGAAGGATTACTATCCAATCAATTCAGTACTGCATTTTGGTATAAAGTTGATCCAAATCCAGATAGAGCCGGAATATTGGTTATCGGTAACGATACGCCTGAAAATAGAAACCAAGGTTTTAGATTATTCAGAGAAGGTAATGGCTCAGAGCAAAGAATAAAAGCAAATATTGGAGTTGGATCTGGTGAAAGCTGGAATGATGGAGATGTAATAGATGCTACTGCAGGAGACTGGGTTCATATTGCTCTAACTATTTCAGATTCTAAAAACAAAATTTATATAAATGGTGTTGAGGTAAGATCTTCTGATATGCCTGCCCCTATTGATTGGACAGGTTGTGAAAGTTTTTCAATTGGTTCAGGTGAACCTAGCTTCTCTTATTGGGATCATAAGTCAGATAGAAGTGCCATAGATGAATTGCGATTTTTTGATAAAGAATTAACCGCTGAAGAAGTGGCAGAAATTGCAGGTGGAGTTTATACACCACCAAATTACGGAGCAACATTTTATATGGGCTTTGATGGTAACAACACTGAGTATAGTGGTGCAGATGCAACTGAAGTTGGAACACCTGGTTTTGCTGGAGAAAGCAAAGTAGGTTCTGATGCTTATGCAGGCGCTACAGATTCTTATTTGACATTCCCAACAGATGGTTTGTTTGGAAATGAATTTAGCGGTTCTTTTTGGTATAAAGTAAATGGTGATCCGGATAGAGCTGGAATTCTAGTTGTCGGTCCACCAATGAATGGAGCTGATAATGTCATGACTTCCGGTTTCCGACTTTTCAGAGAAGGCAGCGGTACCGAACAACGAATTAAACTTCATGTTGCAACCGATGGCGGCGATGTTTGGAATGACGGTGATGTATTAGATGTGACGGCAGATGAATGGGTACATATCGCATTCACAGTATCTGAAACAGCAACCATGATATATTTTAACGGAGAACCTGTAGCTAATACCGGTGATATGGCAGGAAAACTTGTAGATTGGACCAATTGTGATCTTTTATCCATCGGATCAGGAGCTCCACGATTTATCGGATGGAATCATTTATCAGATTCAAGCTATATCGATGATTTGCATTTGTTCAATAAAGCTCTTTCACAAGCGGAGATACTTGATATGATGAAATAGTATTTTCTTAAAATAAAATTTATATCATTAATTAGATTTTAGCTGTATTTCTTAGGAAATACAGCTAAAATTAATATAAAACGACCCAAATGAAATTCTTACTTAGTAAAAAATATTTTTTTCTTTTATTCCTAGTAATTCCTTTTTTAGGTTGTGATAAACCCATAAATACTTCAGAAAAAAACGAATCTAAAAAAGCAATTAAATATAACGATGATGAAGTTTTGAACCTGGTTCAAAAGCAAACCTTTAATTATTTTTGGGAAGGTGCTGAACCAAACTCCGGATTAGCCAGAGAACGTTTACATATGGATGATATATATCCAACTTCTCCAAAAAATACGGTAACTACAGGTGGAAGCGGTTTTGGATTAATGGCTATTCTAGTTGGAGTTGAAAGAAAATTCATTACAAGAGAACAGGCCTTTAATAGATACGTTCAAATCGTTAATTTTTTAGAAAAAGCAGATCGATTTCATGGTGCTTGGCCGCATTGGATAAATGGAGAAACAGGTAAAGTAGTTCCTTTTGGTAAAAAAGACAACGGTGGTGATTTGGTAGAAACCGCCTTTTTGGTTCAAGGTTTATTATCCGTTAAGGAATACTTTAAAGACGGAAATGAAGAGGAAAAAGCCCTAGCAAAAAGAATCGATAATCTTTGGCGAGAAATTGAATGGGATTGGTATACCAAAGGAGAAGAAGTTCTATACTGGCACTGGTCACCAGAATACAAATGGGAAATGAATTTTCCAGTCGGAGGATATAACGAGTGCTTGATCATGTATATCTTAGCGGCAGCGTCACCAACACATCCTATTACCAAAAAGGTGTATGATAAAGGCTGGGCTAGAAGTGGCGAAATTAGCAAAAACACTGTTTTTTATGGTCTTGAAACTGAATTAGATCATTATGAACATGATAAATCTCCAGTTGGCCCTCTTTTTTGGGCGCACTACTCCTATCTTGGGTTAAATCCTAATGGGTTAAAAGATGCCTATGCCGATTATTGGAAACTAAATCAAAACCATGCTAAAATTCAGTATGCTTACGCTCTTGATAATCCAAAAAAATTCAAAGGTTATGGTGAAAATTTATGGGGTTTGACCTCTAGTTATTCCATGAAAGGATATGACGGTCATCGACCAGGTAATGACTTAGGGGTTATTTCACCAACCGCCGCCTTATCTTCGTTTCCTTACACACCAAAAGAAAGTATGAAAATGTTGCATTATCTTTACGAAGAATTACCACAATATGTTGGTGAATACGGACCATACGATGCATTTAGCCTCGAAGAAGATTGGTTTTTACCGAGGTATTTGGCAATTGATCAGGGGCCAATTCCTGTAATGATTGAGAATTATCGATCTGGTTTATTATGGAATTTATTCATGCAGAATGAAGATGTTCAACACGGACTCAAAAAACTTGGTTTTACAAGCCCGGAAATAAAATAAAATATGAGACTAAAAAGCTTATTTATAGCAAGTATAACCATTATTCTATTTTCTTGTGGAGGAGATTCATATACGTATGAACCACCATTGGTAATAAACCCCCCAATAGATCCAATTCCAACAATAACAGATGAAGAATTACTAAACTTAACTCAAAAAGAAACCTTTAAATATTTTTGGGATTTTGCACATCCAAATGCAGGTGCTGCAAGAGAAAGATACCATCCTTCAAATCCGGCAAATGATGCCAATACAGTTACTACCGGAGGTACGGGTTTCGGCTTGATGGGAATTTTAGTCGGTATTGAAAGAGGTTTTATTACCAAACAACAAGGTATAGATCGTTTTACTAAAATATTTACATTTTTAGAAAATGCAGATCGATTTCACGGTGCCTGGTCACATTGGATCAATGGCGAAACAGGAAAAGTTATTCCATTTGGTGCCGATGACAATGGTGGCGATTTGGTAGAAACTGCTTTTTTAGCACAAGGACTTATTTGTGTTAAAGAATATTTTAAAAATGGTACTGAAGCAGAAAAATCTCTTTCCACAAAAGCGGACGACTTATGGAAAGGAATTGAATGGGACTGGTACACTAACAATACAGATGCTTTACTGTGGCATTGGAGCCCGAACTTTGGTTTTGTAAAAAATTTCAAATTACAAGGATATAACGAAACGCTTATTACCTATGTTTTAGCTGCCGCTTCACCCGATTATCCTATTTCTAAAGAAATATATAAGTCTGGTTGGGCAAGAAATGGAGGTATTGTCTCTTCAAAAACCCAATATGGTTTACCTCTTTTAGTAAAACATCAAGGATCTGAAGATTATGGAGGCCCTCTTTTTTGGGCACATTATTCCTATTTAGGATTAAATCCGAAAGGGTTATCGGATGCTTATGCCAATTACTGGGATGTGAATGTGAATCATTCAAAAATAAATTATCAGTATTGCGTTTCCAATCCTAAAAATTTTAAAGATTATGGTCCAGATTGTTGGGGTTTGACCGCAAGTTATACTCGAAATTCAGATGGTTCTATCGGATATACAGCCCATAGCCCCTCGAATGATACCGGAGTAATTTCTCCAACGGCCGCAATTAGCTCGATACCTTATACGCCTCAAGAATCTTTAAAGGCAATGCACTATTTTTACCAACATAAAGATAAATTATTAGGTCCGGCAGGCTTTTATGATGCGTTTAGTCCGCAAAATAATTTTTGGGTAGCAGAGGCTTATTTAGCTATTGATCAAGGGCCAATTTTGGTCATGATTGAAAACTACCGAACAGGTTTATTATGGAATCTTTTCATGCAAAATGAAGATGTAAAAGATGGGTTAGATGCATTAGAATTCAACTATCAAAAGAAATAAAAATGTCCTTTTTTAAAAAATTTAATGCAATCCAAACCATGAAAAAAAGCTATTTATACTGTGTCGCTTTTTTATTTTTAATAACTAATGTATTTTGTCAAGAAGATTCATATCAAAAAAAGGAATTTCTACAAGGCAACGACACCCTGAAATATCGTATTTTATATCCCAAAGACTTTTCTGAAACAAATAAGTATCCGCTGCTTTTATTCTTACATGGTGCTGGTGAAAGGGGTTCAGATAATGAGAAACAATTGGTTCATGGCAGTAAATTATTTGTAGATTCTATTCAAAAACATCCGGCAATTGTTATTTTTCCGCAATGCCCAGAGAGTGATTATTGGTCAAATGTTGTAAACGATAGAACAACAAAACCCGTAACTAGAAATTTTCCATTGCATGACAAACCGACCGAAGCTTTACAATTGGTAATGAATTTGATGGATGAATTTCAAACCAAACCCTTCGTTGATAAAGAAAAAATATATGTCGGTGGACTTTCCATGGGTGGCATGGGAACCTTTGAGATTTTAAGTAGAAAGCCTACCTTTTTTGCCGCCGCCTTTGCCATTTGCGGAGGTAGCAATCCAGCTCTAGCCGAAAAATATGCCAAAACTACTTCTATGTGGATTTTTCATGGCGCCAAAGATGATGTGGTAAATCCACAATTATCTTTAGACATGGTAAGTAGCATTTTAAAATTTGGCGGCAAACCAAATTTCACCTTATATCACGACGCAAATCATAACAGCTGGGATCATGCTTTTTCAGAAAAAGAATTATTAAACTGGCTTTTTTCCAATTCCCTAAATAAAATATAAATGAAAATAAATATGCGGTTTTTAGCTATCCTGTTTATCATATCTGCTCTTTTTATAAGCACTTTACATGCACAAACGAGAATACCAGAAATTGAAGCTCTACTTGATAAAATGACCATTGATGAAAAAATTGGTCAGCTAAACTTAATTACGCCTGGTGGAGGCGTAGCAACCGGCTCGGTAGTTAGCGAGAATGTAGAGGCAAAAATAAAAGCCGGACAAGTTGGCGGAATATTTGGTATCGCAGGTCCTGAAAAAATAAAAATCGCACAAGACTTCGCAATTAAGAAAACTCGGTTAAAAATTCCTTTATTTTTTGGTTCGGATATCATTCATGGTTACAAATCGACTTTTCCAATTCCACTCGCAACTTCTTGCAGTTGGGATATGATTTGGATAGAAAAATCTGCACAAATAGCAGCTTTGGAAGCTACAGCTGATGGTGTTAACTGGAATTTTTCACCAATGGTGGATATTGCTCGCGACCCAAGATGGGGTAGAATAGCCGAAGGTGCAGGTGAAGATCCTTTTTTGGGTTCTGCCATCGCTAAGGCCATGGTACAAGGGTATCAAGGTGATGATTTGAGTAAACCAACTACCATGTTAGCAACTATAAAACATCTCGCCTTATACGGTGCGCCTGAAAGTGGTCGAGATTATAATAGTGTTGATATGAGTAAAATAAAAATGTTCAATCAATATTTACCTCCTTATAAAGCCGCCGTTGATGCTGGTGCCGCTAGTGTGATGACTGCTTTTAACGATATTGATGGAATTCCCGCCACCGGAAATAAGTGGTTATTAACCGACTTATTACGGAATCGTTGGGGCTTTCAAGGTTTTGTTGTTTCGGATTATACTTCTTTAGGGGAGATGAGCAATCACGGTTTGGGTGATTTACAAACAGTTTCTGCCTTAGCACTAAATGCAGGATTAGATATGGATATGGTTTCTGAAGGATTTCTAACTACCCTAAAAAAATCTTTAGAGGAAGGTAAAGTCACCGAAGAAGATATTACCAATGCATGCAGAAGAATTTTAGAAGCAAAACACAAATTAGGTTTGTTTGAAGATCCGTATCGATATATTGATAAAAAGCGTCCGAAAAATGATATCCTTAAAAAGGAAAACCGACAATTTGCTCGTGAATTTGCGAGCCGCTCTTTTGTTTTATTAAAAAAGCAAGATGAAATTTTACCCTTAAAAAAAGAAGGGAAAATTGCTTTAATCGGACCATTAGTAGATAGCCGAAATAATATGCTCGGTACCTGGGCTCCAACGGGAGATCATAGTTTGGCGGTTACGGTTTTAGAGGGATTTAAAAATGTGGCGCCAAACGCTATGATTAGCTATGCCAAAGGAGCAAATATTACTGATGACGTCGAACTTGCAAAAAAAACGAATGTTTTCGGTATAAGAGTTACGATTGATGAACGTTCTCCAGAAGAATTATTGCAAGAGGCTCTTGCTGTTGCCAACAAATCAGATGTTGTGGTTGCTGTTGTAGGCGAGGCCTCGGAATTTAGTGGTGAATCTTCAAGTAGAACTGATATTTCGATTCCTGAAAGTCAGAAAAAATTGATTCGTGAATTAGTAAAAACCGGCAAACCTGTTGTGTTGGTTTTAATGAGTGGAAGACCGTTGACTATTGAAGAAGAATTTGCACTTCCGGTAACTATTTTACACGTTTGGTACCCGGGAATTGAAGCAGGTAACGCTATAGCGGATGTAGTTTTTGGAGATTATAATCCGTCAGGAAAATTAACAACAACCTGGCCACGAAATGTTGGTCAAATTCCGATTTATCACAGCATGAAAAGAACCGGAAGACCTCAAGGAGATCATTATGCTAAATTTACTTCCAATTATTTAGATGTTGCTAATTCGCCTTTAATTCCGTTTGGCTATGGATTAAGTTATACCGAATTTGAATATTCCAATTTAAAACTAAGTGCTACTGAAATTGAACAAGGGCAATCTATTCATGCCACGGTAACAGTAAAAAATACCGGAGCCTATGATGGCGAAGAAGTTGTTCAATTATACTTGAGAGATGTTGTTCGAAGTATTACGCCACCAAACAAACAATTAAAAGGATTTAAAAAAATAGCTTTGCGAAAAGGAGAATCTAAAGAGGTTTCCATCACTCTTTCGCCAGAAGAATTGAAGTTTTATAATAGTGGTCTCGAATTTGTCGCTGAACCGGGAGAATTTGAAGTTTTTGTTGGTACGAATTCAGAAGAGCTTTTAAAAACTGTATTTATATTAAAACCATAAATTATTATGATTGCTAAAAAAAGTAAAAGATTACTAGCTATATTAATACTATTTATAACATTTGCTGTTTGGTCGAAACCAATCAACCCGCACCCTACTATACCTATAGAAAAAGAAACCTTAATCTATGCCGATACACTTAAATTAGATTTTTATTCACTTCAAGGTACTATAAATCCGAATAGAGCATTAATTATTTTAGTTCATGGCGGAGGATTTTCCGGCGGTCAGAGAGATAATCCTCATGAAGTGAATTTTGCTAAAAAAATGGCTGCCGAAGGTTATGCTGTTGCTTCAATTAGTTATCGCTTAACACGTAAAGGAAAATCGTTTGGTTGTGATTGTCCGGCACAAGAAAAAATAGAAACCTTTGTTTCCTCTGTCGAAGATGTTACCAAAGCAATACAGTTTCTTCAAGAAAAAACGGACTATTTTAAATTCGATAAGCAAAAAACTATTTTAATGGGAAGTAGCGCAGGTGCAGAAGCTATTTTGAACACCGCCTTTGCTCTAGAAGATTCCCGTTTTGAACATATTGAAAAAGTGCCAATTGCAGGAATTATTTCTTTATCAGGAGCAAAAATGGCTACAACAGTTATTACCAAAGAAAACGCTATTCCTGTGCTATTTATTCATGGAGAAAGCGATAATTTGGTGCCTTACGCTACTGCGGCTCACCATTATTGTAATCCCGATGATGTTGGTTATTTACTTCTTGAAGGTCCAAGAACTATGGCGAATGAATTGAACAAACTTCAGGTTTCTTACATTTTGGCATCCGACCCGAAAGGAAACCACGATTGGGCTGGTTTTGGCTATTCCGAAATCAAATTGATTCATTTATTTATTGAAAAAATCATCATCGATAAAATATTCATGCAAAAGGAAATCCTTCTAGGTTAAATTCATTCCAATGAAAGAATCGAAGTAATATTCGTTTTTTCAAGTATTACTTAAAATCTCATTCACTGCTTGACGATAAGCATTTGGATTATTCGCTTTTTTGATTTTTTTAAATGTTTTTTGCGGATCGGAAAAAGATTGTGAAAAGTATTCCCAAAAACCTTGCATTTTCATTTTTATCGGTGTTGGTCCCGACAAAGCGGCATCATATTGCTGATAAATTTCGTCATGAAAATTGCGAAAAATTTCCCATCGGTTTTCAGGATATTCCGTCGTATTTTTTTTTATCATACTTGGCAAAAACGGATCGGCAATTAAGCCTCTTCCCAGCATCCAATGGGCAATAGTTGGAAACCGTTCTTGTATTTCTCTAAATTTAGCTACCGAAGTTATATCTCCGTTATAATACAACAACTGCTTTGTATTTGCAACGCAACGTTCAAAAGCATCTAAATCAACACTGCCTTTATACAATTGTTTTCCTATTCGGGCGTGAATCGCAATATTTTTTATAGGATATTTCTCCAAAATGGGAAAAGCCTCTAAAATTTCTTCACTGTTTTCATAACCCATGCGCATTTTCATCGAAACAATTACGTCACTTTCATTATGTACACGATGTAAGATGTGCTCGATTTTTTGAGGCTGACAAACCAACCCAGAACCCATGCCTCGTTTGGTTACCATAGGATACGGACAACCTAAATTCCAGTTCAATTCTTTATAGCCTAATTCTTGAATATAGTTTACCACAAACAAAAATTCATCAGCATCATTCGTCATGACTTGTGGTATAATTTCAGGAACTGTATTATTTTCAGGAAGCAAATCTCGTTGATACGAATTCTTTACCACCATTTTGCCATCTAAGCGAATATAGGGCGCATAAAAAGTATCAATACCACCGAAATATTTATGAAAAGCATTTCGAAATCGAAAATCGGTAAATCCCTGTAAAGGTGAAGACAAAAGAGTTAGGCTCATACATTTTGCTATTGTGCAAATATAGCAGAATGTTTTTGAGAATATTTAAGAATTTAGAGCTTTACTATTAGCACTTCAATCAGAAAAAAAATATGTAATAAATGGGGCTTATTTACAATTCTTGATTTAGGTTATTAAATTGGCTTTTATCAATTCCGTTTAAATCTAAATTAGTTTCTACTTTATCTTTGGTTGGTCGTAAACTAAAAAAATAAACTGCCAACAAACCAGCAATTACCAAGTATAATAGATTTCCCTCCATAAAAAAAATAACAATCGATAATAAAGCGGGAGCTTCAATAAAAGCATAATTAACAATGGAAGCCGACTGATAACCTACTAATTTCTCTTTCAGAGATTCCTTTTCTAAAAGTTTTGAAATCTGCTGTTTAAATACATAATTTCCAAGTGAAATTGCAATAATTGTAGTAAAGGCTAAAACATATAAATATACATCACTCGAATTAAATTCAATTTTAGCCTCTGTATTTTTTGTGAATGTTACCACACCAAAAAGCACAATTCCGAATAATAAAACCAAATGAATCATTGAAAGTGTTTTTAAAAATAATTTAGGAGTGGTAAATACTGCATTTGACTTGTTTTCCATTTTAATAGTGGTTGATTTTCCAACTAAATTAAACATTTAAACCAATCCTTAAATATAAAAACAGAAATTTTTGAGCCTAGAGCATTTCTCTCAAAACGAAATTTCCCGTTACTGTTATCTTAAAAATGCTCCTATTTAGTTTCTTGCTCTTTGGTGGTAATTCCTGAATAATTTTTTCTAAATTTAGACTTCCTATTTATTTTTTAAATAAAAGCCTAATCATGACAAAAAAATCAACAACCCGTCGAAATTTTGTGAAAAAATCTTTAATTACTGCAGCCGGAATTACCATTATACCAAGACATGTCATGGGAGGAAACAATTTTATTCCTCCGAGCGACCAACTTACCAAAGCTGTAATTGGCGTTGGCGGAATGGGTCAAGGGCATTTAACTTATGAAGGCACGAAGCTTTTAGCCATTTGTGATGCCGATAGCAATCATTTAAACAGTACACTGGCGAAAGTTGGTAAAGATGTAAAAGGATATCGCGATTTTCGCGAAGTTTTGTTACGACCTGATATTGACATCATTCACATTGCAACACCTCCACATTGGCACAGTTTAATGTCGATTATGGCTGCTGAAGCAGGAAAAGACGTTTGGTGCGAAAAGCCAATGACAAGAACTATAGGCGAAGGAAAAAAAGTAGTAGAAGCCATGAAATTGCATGGTACCATGTTTCGGTTAAATACCTGGTTTCGATTTAAAGACAACTTTTACGGTATGCAAACTCCGGTAAAAAAATTGAAAAAAGTAGTCGATAGTGGTGCTTTGGGTTGGCCTCTAAAAGTAACTATTAGTGGAATTACCGGTTTTAACTGGAAATTTTATTGGGTAGGAAAGACGAATTTGAGTCCGCAACCAATTCCTTCTAATCTCGATTATAATATGTGGCTCGGCCCTGCGCCTGAAAAACCGTATAATCCGCACAGAGTACATCAAACTTTTCGTGGCTATTGGGATTATGATGGCGGTGGTCTTGGTGATATGGGACAACATTATATCGACCCGGTACAATATTTTTTAGGTAAAGATGATACAAGCCCTGTAAAAGTTGAAGTTGATTCGCCTCAACAACATTATGATGCGATTGGTACTTGGCGAAAAATTACATTTACCTACGCCGATGGTTGTCAAATTATTTTAGATGGCGCAAACGAAGATAAAAATGCAGCTTATATAGAGGGTCCGAATGGTAAAATATTTAACGGATTCAAATCTACCATACCAAATATTGAAGGTTTAATCAACAGTCTTCCAGATCCGGAAGAGCAAATTGCTGTTTTCTCCGAATCGGTAAAAACGCGTCAGAAATTTGCTTTAAATGAAGTCAACGGACATCGATCTGCAACGGTGGTGAATATGGGAGTTATTGCCCTTCGTTTGGGTAGAAATTTAGATTTTGATCCTGTAAAACAGGAATTTATCAACGATGAAGAAGCAAACCGATTGATCAACCAACCGATGAGAACTTCTTGGGCCTAATCCTATATTTAATATTTCCACTATGAAAACATCCATTTTTTACCTTAGTATATTTCTAATTCTGTTAACCAATTTACAACCCGTTCAGGCACAAATTAACCGGACTTTAGAAACCAAAGTTGCCGATATTTTGGCACAACTTCCAACCAAAAATTTAGAACATTCCGATAAGCTCATGCAAGAAATTGTTGCTTTAAATCAAGAAGGAGTTTTAGAGTTTTGTTCTTATTTAGTTCCGCCAGGAACAGGTCACGATACCCAAGCTCGTTTTGCTATTCAAAGTTTAGCCGTTTTCACGGGAAAAGATGTCTCTAGTACTGCTAATTTAATGGTAGAAGAAGCTCTTTTAACCGCTTTGCA
The DNA here is from genome assembly GCA_965363545.1 of uncultured Flavobacteriaceae bacterium. Taxonomy (GTDB): domain Bacteria; phylum Bacteroidota; class Bacteroidia; order Flavobacteriales; family Flavobacteriaceae; genus Lutimonas. The sequence goes on from CBDTUD010000008.1 coordinate 22,981, forward strand.
AAAGCAAGAAGATACCGAAATTAAAGCCTTTCTTATCCGTCGTTTGCAATTTTGTGGCACAAATAAAAGTGTTTCTAATTTGAGTAACTATTTAACAGATAGTGATTTATACAAGCCTGCAATCGCAACATTAACTACTATTGGAACAACAGAGGCAAGTGCTGCTATTTTCATGGCAGCTCAAAATACAAGCACAGAAATGCAACCTGAATTTATGGAAGCATTAGGCACTTTAAAATACGCTGAAGCGGAAGAATTTTTAGAAAAAGCAACAAGCTCTACCTCTGCATTAGCGAAACAAAAAGCTTTAATGGCGCTTTCGGAATTCGGATCGCCAAGTTCATATAAAACCTTATCCGAGGCATCGAAAAGAATTAATTATTCGGTTGAAAATACCAATGCGGTAAATGCTTTTATCCATTATGCTAACAGATTAAGTGAAAATGGAAACACTACCTTAAGCAATAACGCTGCAAATGAAATATTAAAAAATACGACAGCTAAAAATCAGTTGCATTTTCGACTTGGAGCAATTCAAATTTTAAGCAAAAATGCAGGGGATGCATTTACCAATACCTTAGTTAAAGAATCAAAAAATACCGATATAAAATATACTGCTGCAATTTTAGAGTTAGCCTCAAAAAAATTAAGTGCAGCAGATGTATCAAAATGGGTAAAAGCCTATAAAAAAGCAGATTCTGAGACGAAAACACAACTTATTCACTTGTTGCAAAAAAGAAAACAACCCGAAATTTTAGAAAATTGTTTACAACCTGCTTTAAAAAGCTCGGAGGTAAACAATCGGATCGCTGCCATAAAAGCATTGGAATATCAAGAAAAAGGTAAAGCTCTTTCCCTGCTTTTTGAAAACTTAAAAAAAGAGAATTCTCCCGAAGAATATCAGGCTATTGAAGAAACGTTATTGCGAACTTGTACTACCGGAGATATTGAAGTTCTCACTACCAACATAAGCCAATTGAATGATTCAGGTAAAATTGTTTTAATTAATGTGCTTGCCGCAAGAAATGCAACCAATCAGTTTGATGCTATCACACATCAAAAAGCCGGAGATGACGTGCCAATTACAAAGGCTGTTTATGCTGCTTTACCTTCGGTTTCGACTTCTGAAAATTTGCCGGCTCTTTTCGCTTTATTAGAAGAAAGTAAAAACTCCAACAACATAAAAAATTCACAAAATGCGATTATTGGTCTTATCGATAATTCCGATACAGAATCGTCAAAATTAGTGCTTGACGCTTTTAATACAACCAAGAAAAAAGAAAAAATAACTCCAATTTTACCTGTTTTACAGAGTGAAGAATCTTTACAATTGGTAGTGGAAGAATTGAACTCTTCCGATGAAAATCGACAATTAAAAGCTTTAGAAGCTCTAGGCAATTGGCAAAACACTGATGCCTTAAGCTATTTATTCGAAACTGCCTCAACAAATAAAACGAATGAATTACATAAAAATGCTTTCAATTTATATGTTTCCCAAGTAATTAATTCGGAAGAAGCCGATGATCAAAAACTACTTTTATTGCAAAAAATAATGCCGATTGCAAGTAGTAATCAAGAAAAAATGAGAGTGATTTACGCTTGTAGTAACGTAAAAACATTTCTTTCATTAATCTATGTTGGCGAATATTTAGACGATATTGATTTGAAAACAGCAGCGTCGAATACAGCAATAAGTATTGCTTTGCCGAGCCCAGGAAAAGATAACGGACTTACAGGCGAAAAAGTGAAAGCAATTTTATCGAAAAGTATTGATAATCTTACCGGACCGGATAGTATTTACTCTAAAATTGATGTGAAAGAATATGTTGAAAACATGTCTTCAGAAACTGGTTTTGTTTCAATTTTTAACGGCAAAGATTTGGGTGGATGGAAAGGTTTGGTTGAAAACCCAATTGCCCGTTCAAAAATGTCTGAAAAACAACTAGCGGCCAAACAAAAGAAAGCCAATGTAGAAATGCATCAAGATTGGGTTGTAAACGATGGTGTTTTGACTTTTGTTGGTGAAGGCTATAAAAATATTTGCACAGAAAAGAATTACAGCGATTTTGAAATGGTTCTTAATTGGAAAATTGGGCCGAAAGGTGATAGCGGCATTTATTTACGTGGATCTCCTCAAGTACAAATTTGGGATACTGCTTTGACCGAAGTTGGTGCTCAAGTAGGTTCAGGTGGTTTGTACAACAATCAAAAAAATGAAAGCAAACCTTTAAAAGTAGCCGATAATTCGGTGAACGATTGGAATACATTTCGAATAAAAATGGTTGGTGAACGGGTTACCGTTTATCTCAATGGAGTTTTGGTTACAGATAATGTGCCATTAGAAAATTACTGGGATAAGAATCAATCTATATTTCCAAAAGATGCTATTGAATTACAAGCGCATGGCGAAAATGTTCAATTCAAAAATGTCTATGTTCGTGAAATTGCTTCGGATGATGTATTGTTAAGCGCCGAGGAGAAAAAAGAAGGGTTCACCTCTCTTTTTAATGGCAAAGACTTAGACCATTGGATTGGCAATAAAACAGATTATTTGGTCGAAAATAACCAAATTATGGTTCGCTCGAAACAAGGAGACCACGGTAATTTATATACTAGCGAAGAATATAAAAATTTTATTTTTCGATTTGAATTTCAATTAAGTCCTGGTGCCAATAACGGCTTGGGAATTCATAGCCCTTTAGAAGGTGATGTTGCTTATGTAGGAAAAGAATTGCAAATTTTAGACGACAATGCAGCGATTTATGCTAATTTGAAAGAGTATCAATACCATGGTTCGGTATATGGAATTATTCCCGCAAAAAGAGGTTTTTTAAACCCTGTAGGGGAATGGAATATGCAAGAAGTTATCGTGAACGGCGATCACATAAAAATTATCCTAAACGGAACCGTTATTTTAGATGGAAATTTAAAAGATGCCACAAAAAATGGAACACTTGACGGACAAGATCATCCGGGATTGCAACGAAGCAAGGGTCATATTGCCTTTTTAGGGCATGGCTCAGCATTGCAATTCAGAAATATAAGAATCAAAGTTTTACCATAATAATTTACTAATCCTTTATAGAAAAATGAAAAAAAACAACTTAAAATTCGTTCTAATTGCAGTTTTAGCTTTTGTATTCAACCAAGGTAATGCGCAAGAAAAATCTCTATTTAATGGCAAAGACCTTAACGGTTGGACCATTTACGGCACTGAAAAATGGTATGTAGAAGGCGGTTTACTTGTTTCTGAAAGTGGTCCGGACAAACAATATGGCTATTTGGCAACTGATGAACACTATAAAAATTTTGAAGTAAATCTTGATTTTAAACAAGAAGCCAACGGAAACAGTGGGGTTTTTATTCGCTCAACTGTTGATGGTACCAAAGTAAGTGGCTGGCAAGTTGAAGTTGCTCCAAAAGGTTTGCATACCGGCGGTGTTTACGAATCTTATGGCAGAGGATGGCTGATCAAACCAAGCGAAGAAAAAGAGTCTGTTTTAAAAGAAGGCGAATGGAATCATTTGAAAATTTTAGTTCAAGGTGACACCATAACTTCTTGGCTGAACGGTGAACAAATGATTCACATTGAAGACGCCATAATTGGCAAGGGAGATGGCTCTATTGCATTACAAATTCATGATGGTGGTGGCATCAAGGTAAAATGGAAAAACATTATACTAACAGAACTATAAAATCTGCAATTATTTACTAAAAAATTCGTTAATCTACTCTAATAGTTAGCCCAAAAATGCGCATTTAAAAACCCGACTAGAAATGTCGGGCTTTTAATCTTACAAATTCGATATTTTTGTGCGCATCAAAAAATAAACATGACAAAGAATTTTAATTTAATTTCGAAATTTTACCTTCTATTTTTTGTTTTATCTCATCTTCTTTTAATAACCAGTTGTGGTAATGAAAATGACGATCCGGTTATTGTTGAACCACCTATTGTAGAAATAAAACCAGAAGATAAACTTCCGCAAATTACTATTAATACTAATGGCGGAACAATTGTTGACGAGCCTAAAGTTAATGCTGAAATGACGATTTCAAAAACCGATATTGTTTCTTTCGAAGGATATATTGGCATCGAATTTAGAGGAGCATCTTCGCAAAGTTTTCCTAAAAAATCATATGGTGTAGAAACTCGTGATGTCAACAATGAAGATTTAAAGGTTTCTTTACTCGGTTTCCCGGAAGAAGAAGATTGGATTTTATATGGTCCGTATAGCGACAAATCTTTAGTTAGAAACATGCTTATTTATGACCTTTCTCGTGAAATGGATAGATATGCAAGCCGAACCGCTTTCGTTGAACTTACCATAAATAACGCCTATCAAGGAGTTTATGTTTTTATGGAAAAATTAAAACGAGATGCTGAGCGTATTAATATCAACAAACTTAAAGATGACGAAAATTCAGGAGAGGATCTTACTGGAGGTTATATTTTAAAAATTGACAAAATTGCCGGAACAAATTTGGGAGATGGTTATAATGACCAAAATTCTTTTACTTCTACCCATATTCCTCCAAATTCCACTTCGGGCCAAAAAATCAATTTTTTATACGAATACCCTGATGCTGAAGATATTACAATCGAACAAAAAACATATATATCTTCATATGTATCCGATTTTGAGAATGCTCTAGCATCTGATAATTTTAAGGATGAGAATCTTGGTTATGCCAACTTTGTAGATGTTTCCAGCTTTATTGATTTCTTTTTATTGAATGAATTGTCTAATAATGTAGATGGTTATCGACTAAGCACATACATGCATAAAGATAAAAATGAAAAATTAAAAATGGGTCCTATTTGGGATTTCAATCTGGCTTTCGGTAATGCTGATTATTGTAGTGGTGGCGAAACCAATGTTTGGGCATATAAATTTAACCAGAGATGTTCTGGTGATTTTTGGGTCGTTCCTTTTTGGTGGGAAAGGCTTCTTGAAGATCCTGCCTTTGTAACGCAATTAAAAGAAAGATGGAATAGCTTAAGAGCAGGAACCTTATCAGAAGCAACAATTTTAGGTAAAATTGATACCTATAAAACAGATTTGATAAAAGCAGGAGCCTTGGATAAAAATTTTAAAACTTGGGTAATTTTAGGCAATTACGTTTGGCCTAATAATTTTGTGGGTAGCACTTATGGAGAAGAAAATGCATATTTGCAAGAATGGACGAAAAGTCGCTTAACATGGCTTGACTCAGCGATAAATGATTTATAATTACAAGGAATATTGAAAAATTATATTGCCGTTTTTCTTTAACGCAATGCTAAATTGATAGCATAAAGTTGCACTTTGGTAAATTTATAATTTTGACAATTTAATCGTATATTACTATTAAATTGCTTTCTTTGTAGTAATGGGGGAAGAAAATATCATAAGATTATTAAGGCTTGGCGATAGCGAAACGTTGCAGAAAATTTATAAAGAAAATAGACTTTATTTCATAAAATATGCAAAAAAATTAAATATTAACGAATACGACGCTGCCGATATTTATCAAGATTCAATCATTGCCCTACGGGAAAACGCTATCAAAGGAAAGTTAAATAATTTAGAAAGTAATATCTCAACATATTTATTTGGCATTGCAAAAAACAAGATTTATCGCATACATAGGGAAAATGCAAAATTACAATTGGAAGAGGATTTCCCTTTAGATAAAAAAAATATTGAAATTAATGTTAACCTTAGTGATATAAAGTTAACTAATGAACAAAAGGTGTTGCGAAAATGCTTTCAAGAATTAGGTGAGAGATGTAAAGAAGTATTAAATTTATATCATTATCAAGGGTTTGACCTTGATGAAATTACCAAAATTTTGAATTATAGCAGCAAACAAGTACTAAAAAGTCAAAAATCGAGATGCCAAAAAAAGCTTCGAGAGCTTTGTTTAAAAAAGATATGAAAAAAGAAGAACTAATTGATAAATATTTTACAAATAGCTTGTCTGCACAAGAGCAGCAATTATTCAACGAATATTTGCAAAATGACGAAGAATTCAAATCGGAATTCTTATTTCAAAAAGATTTAAAGGCAGTGGTTGCCAGTAATCAAAGAGACGACCTTAAAAAAACACTTCAAAATTTCGAAAGTGATATTCAAAATAAAACCTCTATTTTTAAAGTGCCTAATAAATGGCTTGTCGCAGCTTCAATTTGTTTATTTTTAGGTTTAGGGTTTTGGTATGTAAAGTCAAATTTCTTTCCTTCAGATAACAAATTATTTGTAGAAAATTTCCATCCTTACAGAAATATTGTCCAACCAATTGAAAGAGATAGTCCAAAAGAAACTATTGAATACAAAGCATTTTTAGCTTATGAAAATGAAAACTTTTACAAAGCTATAAATCTCTTTAATTCTATTCAAAACCAAAATGATACTTATATTTCTTTTTACAAAGCCATGTGTTATTTATCGCTAGATAAACCTACAGAAGCGATTAACCTGCTTTTACCTATTGCAACCTCAAAAAAAGAAAATGGAACTTTTAAAAATTTTAAAGAATTATCGAATTGGTATCTCGGACTCTCTTATTTAAAAAATCACGAAAAAAACAAAGCTATTTCTCAATTTTCAATCCTAGCAAATTTACCAGAAAACACCTGTAAAAAAGAAGAAGCCAAATATATTTTAAAATATTTAAAGTAGTATGCTGTGTTACTTCTTTTTTAGTTTTATCAGAAGAAACATAAGTCCAATAAAAGCAACCCCACCAACACAATAGAGGTTCTTTTTAGAGGTTTTAGGCGATAAAGAATCGGTATTCCCGTTTAAAACAAAACCCGACCAATAATAAGGATGTTTAAGGTTCGCGTCTTTTGTTGTATTTAAATAGGCCAATTTAGCATTCTTTAAAGCCTTGCTTTTGGTCTCTCCTTCTTTTAAATTCTTGTAAAATTGTACCATAATGTCTTTCGTTTCCTTATCGGGTACTCTCCACAGGCTCATAATAATTGAAGGTACGCCCGCATAATTAAAAGCACGCGCCATACTCATTACCCCTTCTCCTTTTTCCAATTTACCAAAACCGGTATTGCATGCACTTAAAACAGCCAAATTTGCTTTTATGTCAGCGATATAAATTTCTGAAGCCGTCAAATCACCATCACTAAAAATCAGTTTATTGTACAAAGGATTGTTATTATCTATTTCTGCATGCATAGCAAAATGCAAAATACTGTTATTTCGATAATTTTTAAAGAAATTTTCCTTGGTGGAATTTTTTCCTACAAATGAATTTCCCTTTACGAGATTAGCAATTTCGGTAATTTCATTAGTGTTGGAAGATAGCGATTCTCCTTCATCATAAACCGGTGAAAAACCTGCCCAATAATTAGGTAAGGAATACTTAAAATAGTCATTTTTTAACTCTAAAAATAAATGTACCGAACCTATATAACTAATATCAAAATTTTCAATTAAATATGCATTCTCCTCATTTTGAAGAATTTCAAAAGGAATGTAATTTAAAATGTTATCGGGTACAATAACCAAGTTCTTTTTGTTGGCATCAATTTGCTGACTTAATAAATAGAGATACAATTTTTTTGTAGACTTAATAATATCTTTCTTTGCTACCAAATTCGCTTTTAAGCTATCAATTTCTGCAGACAAACTTTTTACAATGTCACCCTTAAAAAAAACAATTTTATTCTTGGTAATGGTAAAGGTATATAAATCGTTTTCTCCTAAAAAATAGGTCATTAATTGAGTATCGTCATCTAAAATTTTTTGAACCTCTGCAATGTGAATGGTTTTATCTTGATACTTTAAATTAGCGTAATTTGGATAATTTGTATTAAAAACTTTATGTAAACTATCTAATCTTCTGCTTATTTCGGCTCGATTAGTAATCAAATTACTTAGCATTTCTTTATCCGGTTCACCACTATCTTTTTCATAATACAAATCCATTTTAACTTTTGCTAAGGTATGTTTTAGTTGATTTTCAAAAAGTAATAATCCTTCAGGAATAGCACCAAATAGTTTATATTTTGAATCTTGTAAACCTTCGAGTAAAGTACTGTTTCTATTCGTTTCGAATAATTCGAAAGCCTTTTCCAGATATTTTCTGTCTTTTGTTTTTTGATATAAAACCCAACATGTATTTAGTTCCTTTTCAAAAACCTCGTGATAGTCATTTGCCAATGATATTTTTGAAATCTCCGAAGCGTAATTTTTTTGCAGAAATTTTATCAAATCGATTTGCTTATCAATTAAATCAAACTTTTCAAGAAGCAATTCAATATTCTCATTTTTGTCGTAAGCTCGCTTTAACCAATCACTCTGTAAACCCAAACTTTTTAATACATCGAAAGGAGCAATGATTTTATCCAATTCATTATCAGTATAATTTCCCGCGATATAGGCTTGATGTAAACGATATAAAAAAGCTTTTTCTTCATCTCTATTCATTGCATTTTTTGCCAAATAATAATAAACCTCGGCAATGATGTCGTTTTGAGACCCATAAATTTTTAAATACTCTTCCAATGCTTCATTCAAAAGTTTTTCTGCTATTTCATTATTGGTGTTTTCATCGCAATACATAAAGCCTAAAGCTGCTCTAGCATTAGCTAAATACAAATTGCTATGGGTATGTTTTCCAATTTCTATTGATTTTTTAAAATTCTCTTCTGCCAATTCAATTTGTCCATCCAATTTATATGCCTTGGCAAGAGAGGTATAACTTTCACAAGTCCATTTATGATTAAGTCCATACGTTTTTTTTCTTATTTCGAGTCCTTTCTTCAGTAGTTCTATTCCCTCTTTATACTTATTTTTAGAAATCAAAATATTCGCATATGAGGTATATACAAAAGTCATGTGGGGGTTGTATTCACCATAGGTCTTTAAGCCCACATCCATCGCTTTGTCGGCATATTTTTCAGCTTGATCAAAATCTTGTTTGTATTTATAAATGTGGGCAATTCCAATATAAACATCTGACAAAAAGGTTAGATAACCTTTTTGTTTAAGCAAATATTTTTCGGTTTCAAGATATAATTCCATCGCCTCTTCGGTTCTTCCAATATCTTCATAAACCATCGCAATATTGTATGCCGAAATAGCCATCTCTTGATAATCGATATCTAGTTTTTTCTTTATTTCATATGACTTCAGGTAATATGTCAAAGTGCTATCTAATTCATTTTGAAAGTAGTAATAAACCCCAAACAAATTATAAACTTGCGATAAACCAAGGCTGTCACTACTTTTTAAATAAATATCCAAGGCTTTTTTAGAAGAATCAAAAGCGAGATCATATTTTCCTAATTCGATCTCAATTCTTGATTTTGTAAAATAGGTTCCTGCAAAAAGAAGACTGTTGGCATTATTCTTTTTAAGTTCATTTAGCAGATCGTTACTTTTTATATACGCTTGTTCAAACTCGCCCTCATAACGAAGAGCGCCAACTTCTTGATTTTTTAGGGCAACATAAGCACTATCTATTTTTTGAGATAAAACAGACAGCGGCAAGAGTAAGAATAAAAGGAATATCTTTCTAAATGATACCATCAGTTAAATCTACAATAATTTGCATTATTGGTAGTTAATTTAAAGATTTTTAAACAAAAAAATAAAATCTGTTAGAGAAGTAAAAAAATTTGGAATACAATTATTTATTATGCTGTTTTTCTGCAATATTCTCCAATTCGGCATACCAGTCTTCACCAAATTTGCGAATCAATGCCTGTTTCACAAATTTATAAACGGGTACCTGAAGTTCTTTTCCTAAAGTACAGGCATCATCACAAATTTCCCATTTATGGTAATTTACGGCGGCAAACTCACTGTAATCTTTAACCCTTATTGGATATAAATGACAAGAAACAGGTTTTTTAAATTTGATATCTCCTTGATTATAAGCCTCTTCAATGGCGCAAAGCGCAACTTTTTTTTCGTCAAAAATAACATACGCACAATCAGCTCCATTGATTAATGGTGTTTCAAATTCTCCCTCTTCATTGGTAACATAAACACCTTGATTTGCAATAGCTTCTTTTCCTTCATTTCGCAAATAAGACTTTATTTTTGGATAAATTTCTTCCATAATTTTTGCTTCGTCTTTCTCTAATGGAGCTCCCGCATCGCCATCGACGCAGCATGCACCTTTACAAGCGCTTAAATTACACACAAAATCTTTTTCAATAATTTCTTCTGAAACTATAGTTTTTCCTAATTGAAACATCCTCTTTTTGTTATAATATCGTGGTGCAAAAATACATTCTTTTCGTCAAGTAATTATAACCTAAATACTTGTAATTATATCTTCTTATTTTAGCTATCTTTGCCGCCTCAAATTTTTAGAAAATATGGAAATGAATTTTAAAGAAATTGTAACTGCAACCATGGTTTTATTTGCGGTTATCGATATTATCGGCAGTATTCCCATAATTATAGATTTACGTCAAAAAGTTGGCCATATTCAATCAGAAAAAGCATCGATAGTATCGGTTCTTATCATGATTTTATTTCTTTTTCTAGGAACTGAAATATTAAAATTAATTGGCATTGACGTGTATTCATTTGCCGTTGCCGGATCTTTTGTTATATTATTTTTAGCTCTTGAAATGATTTTAGGCATTCAATTGTACAAAGAAGAGTCACCAAAAACTGCAAGTGTAGTTCCGTTGGCATTTCCATTAATCGCAGGTGCAGGAACGATGACTACTATTTTATCTTTAAAAGCTGAATTTCAAACTATTAACATTATAATAGCAATTATTGTTAACACAATTTTTGTGTACATCGTTTTAAAATCTTCGTCAAAAATTGAACGTTTAATCGGCAAAGGTGGAATTAGCGTTATCCGAAAAATATTTGGTGTAATTTTACTAGCAATTGCTGTAAAACTTTTTGCATCAAATATACAGGGTTTGTTTCATTAAAATGATCGCGTAGCATTTAACCCTTGAAATTGGAATAATAAATAATTTTTTTTTATTTAATTTGGTGTTGAAAATTGTTAATTTTATCTTTTAAATATAGCTGAAATGGATTTTGATGTTTTAATTTTAGGTGGTGGTGCGGCAGGAATGTCGTGTGCTTTGGTTTTAGGGTCGGCAAAAAACAAACCTTTTGCTGCTGATAAAAAAGTAGGAATTTTAATGCACCAAAAATCTTCTGCTTTGGCAACTGCTGTTTTTAATAATGTTTTAGGAATAGCTCCGGGAACCACCGGAAAAGAAATATTAGAAAGCGGAAAAAAACAATTAGCAGAAAGCTATCCTCATGTGGTTCAAATTGAGAATGAAAAAGTTACAGAAATCGGGAATGTATCCGGTAATTTTAGAGTATTCACCAATAAGAATGAATACACTGCCAAAATAGTTGTTGTTGCTGTTGGACCATCTAATTTATTTCAAATTGAAGGTTTGATGCAATATATAGAGCCTCATCCGAATTTACCGGCAGAAAAAGAAAGAATTCAATTAAAAAACACAAATCATAAAATTGCCAAAAACTTGTATGTTGCGGGAGTCTTAGCCGGTTGGAGAAGTCAGTTTGCAACCGCAGCAGGAAGCGGATCACATGTTGCTACCGATATTTTAACTTTGTGGAATGACGGAAAAACAACCATGGTTCATGACGCTATTGAGTAATAGGAGGTCCTTCTTTGTCGAGTTCTTTTACTTTTTTAATTATGATATCGTCTTCATTAATAATGCGATAAAAAGCATTTATATCGAATAGCTGCTGAGCCATCAAGGCTTTTAAATAATTTTCAATATTTATTTTTTCAAAATCTTGGATAGTGCGCAATTCATCAGGTACATTTTCTAAATAGGCATTCCAGATCTTATTTCCAGGATCAAAATCAGCAATAAAAGCATCTAAAGTAATCCCTTTAAAATCATCGCGGTGATTATCTGTATAATCAAAAACAAAATCATTCAAAGCTCTGTAATGTCTCACATCAAAATATCTTGTGGTATCAATCGCAACAAAAACATCGGGTACAATACCGCCACCGCCGTAAACAACCTTTCCTTTTGGAGTGATATATTTTAAAGTATCATTCACTTTGATACTATCTGCACTGTATAATTCTCCATGATTATATCTACCTTCATATTCATTATAATAATCCTCATTTCCTTTGTGATCATAAGGTTTTTGAATAGATCTACCTGTTGGGGTATAATATCTTGAAACAGTCAAACGAACCGCTGAACCATCGCCTAAGCTCATTTCTTGCTGTACCAAGCCTTTACCAAAAGAACGACGACCAACAATGGTACCTTGATCATTATCCTGTAAAGCACCAGCTACAATTTCACTTGCCGATGCCGAAGCACCGTTTTGTAGCACAAATACATGTCCATCTTCAAAATCACCTTTTGATGTTGCAAATGTTCTATCAATTTTCTTCCCTTTGTTTTTAGTAAAAACAATTAATTTACCGTCTTCTAAAAATTCATCTGCTATTTGGGTTGCAACTTGCATATAACCTCCAGGATTATTTCGTAAGTCTAACACCAATTTTTTCATTCCTTGTTTTAAGAGATCATCTAAAGCAACTTTAAATTCATCATAAGTGGTAGCAGCAAATTTATTTATTTTGATATAGCCCAAATCATCGCTCAACATGTAGAAAGCATCTACACTTTCAATAGGAACGTCGCCACGCGTAATGGTAAAAGGTAAATTTCTATTTACAGATTTTCGGTAAACTTGTAAGTCCACTTTTGTATCTGGTTCTCCTTTCAAGGTTTTTAAAATATAGCTACTTTCTAAATTTTTCCCGTAAAGGGTATCATTATTTGCAATTAATATGCGATCACCAGCCTCAATTCCGGCTTTTTTACTCGGCCCGTTCTCTAAAACTTTTACAACGGTGAGTGAATCTTTATACATTCGGAATTGAATTCCGATACCTACAAATTTTCCGTTCATAGTTTCGGCCACTCTTTCTTGCTCTTTCGCTGGAATATAAACCGAATGCGGATCTAATTTACCAAGCATATTTTTTATGGTTCCGTCTAATAAACTATCCGTATTAACGTCGTCAACATATTCGTAGTGGATAAAATCAATCAAACGTTTGATCTTTTTTTCTTGTGGAGTACCCCCAAAAAAAGTTAACGTCTTTTTAGGATAATTTAGAGAACTACCTAAAAAGATACCAAAAGCAATTGCGATTGCTAATAATAACGGAAGATATATTTTTGTTTTTTTATTCATTTATCGTTAAATGTACTATTTCAATATTTGCTTTTTTTAAAAACTCAACGCCTTCATCATCTTTGTAAGCATTTGCATAAACCAGCCTTTTGATACCTGATTGCAAAATTAATTTACTGCAATCTTTACAAGGTGATAAGGTAATGTACAAAGTTGCTCCTTTAGAAGATTGTGTTGAAGAAGCTACCTTTAAAATTGCATTTGCCTCGGCGTGTAACACGTGCCATTTTGTTGTACTGTCTTCATCTTCACAGCAATTGTCAAAACCTGTTGGAGTGCCATTATAACCATCGGAGATAATCATGTTATCTTTCACGATTAATGCACCAACTTTTTTGCGCTTGCAACGCGATAATTTTGCCCATTCACTAGCCATTTTCAAGTAGGCTATGTCATATCTTTTTTGTTTTTTATCCAAAATGGCTCTGATTTTAAATCGCGCGTCTTTTCTTTAGCGAAAGTATAAAACTTTGAAATTAAATCTGTTAAATTCTTACCAAAATATTCTTTCAATTAGCATCGGAATAACAACACCAATTACAATAGATGAAATTACCAATACCCAATCTCTTTTTGGTCTTTTTAAAATATGTAAAACTATAAAGCTCAATATCAAAATTGCAATTACTACAATTAGTTGTGCAATTTCAATGCCAAGTGCAAATTCAAAAAGTGGAATTAATTTATCAGAAGTGTCATCGACTAAAATTTTAAAATAACTCGAAAATCCTAATCCGTGAATCAACCCGAAAATAAAGGCAAAAAATAGAGTTATTTTAATACTTTTTGGTGGTTTTTTTACTCGAATTAAATTGTACAATGCTGTAATTAAGATAGTTAGCGGAATCAAAAATTCAACAATTTGCATTTTAACATAGAACAAATCATACGCCGATAACGCCAAAGTTAAGGTATGACCAAGCGTAAAAGCAGTAATGAGCCATAACACTTTTTTCCAATCTTTAAAGCTGTAAAAAATCGTTAATACAATTAAAAATAAAACATGATCATAGGCTTTCCAATCTAAAACATGTTTTAAGCCTAAGTTAAAATAGAGTTGAAACTCTTCTGTCATTATAATTTCATTTTTTTAAATAAATCCCATATAACTACGCCGCAACTTACTGAAATATTTAAGGAATGTTTTGTGCCAAATTGCGGAATTTCAATACAATAATCCGATGCTGAAACTACTTTCTGCTGCACACCCTTTACTTCATTGCCAAAAATAATGGCATATTTTTGATTCTTTTTCGGATTAAAATCTTGCAACATTATGCTATTTTCCGCTTGTTCAATACTTGCAATATTTACCTCTTCTGTTTTTAATTTTTCAACCAATGCAAGCGTATCTTCCACATATTCCCATGCCACAGATTCTGTGGCGCCCAAAGCTGTTTTGTGAATTTCTTTATGTGGTGGTTTTGCCGTAATACCACATAAAAATATTTTTTCAATCAAAAAAGCATCGCTCGTTCTAAAAACCGAACCAATATTGTTCAAACTTCTGATATTGTCTAAAATAATAATCAGCGGAATTTTTGAAGCTTTTTTAAATTCTTCCACTTCAATCCTTCCTAATTCACTGTTTTTTAGTTTTCGCATTTGGTAATTTCCTTCAAAAATTTCTGGTTTAAAATCATATCTTTGTGAGATACAGCAAGTCTTAAATTAAATTTGTTATCGCTTAAAATATTTGGTATTCTTGCGGTACAAATATAAAAAAGTAAACCCAAGATTCGGGTTACAAAAATCTAAACAATACTAAAATTGACAAAAGCAAAAAAAGTAACTCCTTTAATGAAACAATACAATGCAATCAAGGTGAAATATCCCGATGCAATGTTACTTTTTCGAGTAGGAGATTTTTACGAAACTTTTGGTTCTGATGCCAAGAAAGCATCGCAAATATTAGGAATTGTTTTAACCAAAAGAGGTGCCGGCAGTGAAACGGAAACTGCTTTGGCAGGATTTCCGCATCATTCTCTCAATACCTATTTGCCAAAGTTGGTAAAAGCCGGTTTACGAGTTGCTATTTGCGATCAGTTAGAAGATCCTAAAATGACGAAAACCATTGTCAAAAGAGGTGTTACCGAATTGGTTACGCCAGGAGTTTCTTTAAATGATGAAGTTTTACAAGCGAAAACCAATAACTTTTTAGCTGCTATTCATTTTGGCAAAAAGAATCTCGGAATTTCTTTTTTAGATGTTTCAACGGGAGAATTTTTGACCGCACAAGGCAATGTGGAATACATCGATAAGCTGTTGCAAAATTTTCGCCCGAGTGAGATTTTAGTTCAAAAACAAAACAAGCTCAAATTTAAAAGTCATTTCGGAGAACAGTTCTATACCTTTTATTTGGAAGACTGGATTTTTCAAAATGATTTTGCACTTGAAATTTTAACCCAACATTTTAATATCAAATCGTTAAAAGGTTTCGGAATTGAAGATTTACAAGAAGGAATAATTTCGGCTGGAGCAGCACTGCATTATTTATCAGAAACACAACATCATAAATTAGAGCATATTTCAACTATTCAACGAATTTTTGAAGATAAATATGTTTGGATGGATAAATTTACCATCCGAAATTTAGAATTATACCATGCTAATTCGCAAGAAGCGGTTACGCTTTTAGATATCATAGATAAAACCATTTCGCCAATGGGCGGAAGAATGTTAAAACGATGGTTGGCCCTTCCTTTAAAAGATAAAGAAGAAATTCAACAACGCCATGAAATCGTAAAATACAGTATTGAAAATGACGATTTTTTCAAAATTATTCAATACCAAATTAAGCAAATAAGCGATCTTGAACGACTCATTTCAAAAGTAGCCACCGGAAAAATAAATCCGAGAGAAGTCGTCGTATTAAAAGATTCTTTAAAAGCAATTTCACCAATTAAAGTTGCGGCAATGCAAAGTAAAAACAAAACATTGCAGCAAATTGGCACCGCTATCCACGACTGTGAAAATCTGATTGAAAAAATAAAAACCACCCTTTTTGAAGACGCACCGGTTAATATTTCGAAAGGAAATGCCATTGCAAAAGGAGTTTCAAATGAATTGGATGAACTGCGTGCTATCTCTAAATCGGGAAAAGATTATTTAGATGGCATTGTAAAACGAGAAAGCGAACGGACACAAATACCAAGTCTGAAAATAGCATTTAACAATGTTTTCGGCTATTTTATTGAAGTTAGAAATACACACAAAGATAAAGTCCCGCCAGAATGGATTCGCAAGCAAACCTTGGTTTCTGCAGAACGTTATATTACAGAAGAACTAAAAGAATACGAAACAAAAATTTTAGGAGCGCAAGAAAAAATTGCTGCAATAGAACAACAATTATTCGCTCAATTAATTCAGTTCATCGTACCTGCAATTCAAAAAGTTCAAAAAAATGCACAAATAATTGCCCAAATTGATTGTTTGAGTTCTTTTTCAAAAATTGCTTTAGAAAACAATTATGTAAAACCTCAAATAGACGATTCTACAGATATTGAGATAAAAAATGGTAGACATCCGGTGATTGAAAAACAATTGCCAATTGGTGAAGAATATATTTCTAATGACTTGGTTATCAATCGAAATCAGCAACAACTTATCATGATAACCGGGCCAAATATGAGTGGTAAATCTGCTATTTTAAGACAAACTGCCTTAATTGTTCTTCTGGCTCAAATTGGTAGTTATGTTCCAGCACAAAACGCAAGAATTGGTGTTGTTGACAAAATATTTACGCGAGTTGGTGCGAGCGATAATATCTCTATGGGCGAATCTACTTTTATGGTAGAAATGAACGAAACCGCCAGTATTTTGAATAATTTATCGGAAAGAAGTTTGATTTTACTCGATGAAATCGGAAGAGGAACGAGCACCTACGACGGAATTTCTATTGCTTGGGCAATCGCAGAATATTTACATGAACATCCTACCAAAGCAAAAACTTTATTCGCCACACATTATCACGAATTAAATGATATGAGCGAAACTTTTTCTCGAATCAAAAATTTTAATGTTTCAGTAAAAGAATTAAAAGATACCGTTATTTTCTTGCGAAAATTAGTTCCAGGAGGTAGCAAACACAGTTTCGGAATTCATGTGGCAAAATTGGCCGGAATGCCGAGCCCTGTTATTCATCGTGCCAACAAAATGTTGAAACATCTAGAAAAAAGTCATGCATCTGAAGAAATTCAAGAAAAATTAAAAAATGCATCCCAAAACGATATGCAGCTAAGTTTTTTCAATTTAGATGATCCTTTGTTGGAAGATATTAAAGAAGAAATTCTTAGTACCAATATCGAAACTTTAACTCCGATTGAAGCCTTGATGAAATTGAATGAAATTAAAAGAATGCTCACCAAAAAATAGAGCTTTCCTTGCTATTTTTGTAGGGAATATTTATATGATGAAAATTAGTACCTTGTTCTATAAATTTTTCATTCATGACAAAATCCTTTTTAAAAGCCATTCCAATCTTGCTCCTATTATTAGGATTTAAGCCTAATACAGAGTCTAATACATCGTTTATCGTTAAAATTTCCTTTCCAAAAGCTTTACATGCCGATAATTTAGATGGCAGATTATTATTGCTTTTTTCGAATAATGATACTGCAGAACCACGTTTTCAAATTGAAGGCGGTTTAAAAAGTCAATTGGTTTTCGGAATGAATGTAGATCAATTTGCCCCAGATAAAACTATTACTTTTGATGAAAATGCTTTGGGATATCCGATCGAAAGTCTTCAACATATGAAACCTGGTATTTATTATGTGCAAGCATTATTACACGTTTATGAAACTTTTAATCTGCAAACAGGGCAAACCGTAAAACTGCCAATGGACAATGGTGAAGGGCAAAAATGGAATAAATCTCCTGGGAATTTATATAGCAAACCTATAAAAGTAACTATCACAAAAGATGGTGTTCAAAATATTTCAATTTCTTTAGATCAAGTTATACCTGAAATACCCCAACCCGAAGACACAAAATGGATTAAACATGTTCAAATAAAATCAGAAAAATTATCAAAATTTTGGGGTAGAGATATGTATTTAGGTGCACATGTATTATTACCAAAAGGATTTGATGAGCACCCCGAAGCAAAATATCCTTTGATGGTTTTTCAAGGACATTTTCCGTCTGATTTTGGAGGATTTAGAACAACTCCTCCTGATCAAAATTTAAAACCAGAATACTCTGAAAGATTTAGTGTAGAAGGTTATAATATTATAGAACAACAAGAGGCGTTTAATTTTTACAAACAATGGAATGAACCTGATTTCCCTCGATTTTTAATCATTGAGATTCAGCATCCAACTCCATATTATGACGATTCTTATGCTGTAAACTCAGCAAGTCAGGGCCCTTATGGTGATGCAATAACTTATGAATTAATCCCTTATATTGAAAAGCTTTTCAGGGGTCAAGGTGAAGGTTGGTCACGATTTTTATATGGAGGTTCAACAGGTGGATGGGAAGCTTTGGCGGTTCAGATAAAATATCCTGACGAATACAATGGTTGTTTTGCGGCATGCCCAGATCCTATTGACTTTAGAAGCTATTGTTTAACCAATATTTATACCGCAAAAAATGCTTATTATTATCAAAGTGAATATAAAAAATTAGAGATTCCTGCACATCGAAATTACCTTGGTGATATTACTTCTACAATGAAACAAAATAATTATTTAGAGTTAGTTTTAGGTGATAAATCAAGATCAGGTGGGCAATGGGATATTTGGGAAGCAACTTATTCTCCGCAAGGAAAAGATGGTTATCCAATGAGGATATGGGATAAGTTAACAGGCGATATAAATCCGGAAGTTGCAAATTATTGGAAAGAAAATTATGATTTGAGATATATTTTAGAACGTGATTGGAATAAAATTGGAGAAAAACTAAAAGGGAAAATTCATATTTATTGTGGCGATATGGATAATTATTATCTCAATAATGCGGTTTATTTAATGGAAGACTTTTTAAAAACTACTAAAAATCCATATTATGATGGTGAAGTGGCTTATGGAGACAGAGCAGAACATTGTTGGAATGGTGATGCAGGAAATCCGAATTACATTTCTAGATTACGCTATAATACCATGTATGTACCGAAGATTATGAAAAGGATTGAGAAGAGTGCTCCAAAAAATGCCGATTTAACAAGTTGGCGATACAAATAAAATTTTATGATATTCATTTAGTTTATCTCGTTTTTTGGTTCGTCAATTATACTATCTTTGTATCCTAAAATTAATTCACATGTATTTATTTATAAGCGGTGCTGAAATATTTGTCATTCTTGTAATTGTTGTCATGTTATTTGGTGCAGATAAAATTCCTGAACTCGCACGTGGTTTGGGTAAAGGTATGCAGCAACTAAAAAATGCTACCAACGAAGTAAAAAAAGAAATTACCGAAACTGCTAAAAAACAAGGTATTGATACTGAATTTACAAAAGATATCAGTAACGAAGTCAAAAAAATTAAGAATACGGTTCAAGATAATATTGATGATATTACCGGACCTATCAAACGAAATTTATAGATTTGGGTGTTTTAGATACAATTCTTGAATACGATAAAGAGCTATTTGTTTATTTAAATGCTCTTGGAAACGAAAATTGGGATACTTTTTGGATGACCATTACCAATCAGTTTTCATGGATTCCACTTTATTTGTTGTTTTTAATTCTAATTTTTAAGCAATTAGGCTGGAAAAAAGGGTTAATACTTGTGGTTTTTACCGCACTTTTAGTAACTTTTTCGGATCAGTTTAGCAATTTAATGAAAAACACTTTTGAGAGATTGCGCCCCAATAGAGACCCTTCAATCAATGAATTTATTCGAATTCTTAAAAATAACAAAAGTTTTAGCTTTATTTCAGGGCATGCCACAACTTCGACAGCGGTAACTCTTTTCATGCATCTCACTTTGCGAAAACACTACAAATACACGCTGCTATTCTTTATTTGGCCATTGCTTTTTGCCTATAGCAGAATTTATATCGGGGTCCATTTTCCAATAGACCTTATTTGCGGAGCTCTTTTTGGTATGATTATCGGATTTATTTTTTACCGATTAAGTTTGAAGTTATTGTTTAAAATGGATCAAAAAAACGGAACGGTTTCTTCATCAGATTAAACCACCATCAAATTACAACCTCGAATATCAGAATTATCAAATCTTCCGAGTATTTCAAAAGTGTTATCCGGATGAATTTTACCTAAATCTTGTGTCGCAATAAAAGAACACGAATTTACATTTGCCAAATCGATCACATTCAAACCTCCCGTTTTCCCTGTTGGTAAAATGGTTAAGGCATCTTCGGCGTCTCTTGTCAAAACACGCATCCAAGGTGGAGTTTCAAAAATGCCATTTCCATGAGAATAGGCTTGCGAAAGTAGTTCAGTCATACCGTATTCTGAATGAATTCGTGAAACACCAAATCCGCTACACAGTATTTCATGTAATTCCTCACGAATCATTTCTTTACGTTGTCCTTTCATACCTCCTGTTTCCATTATGATGGTATTTTTTAACGTAAAGTGTTTAAAATCAATTAAATCTAACAAGGCGAAAGAAACGCCAATTAATAATACTTTTTGATTTGTTTTGTCGAGATGAATTAATTTTTTCGATAATTCGGAGAGATTGTGCAAATAAAATCCACTATCTGGCGACTTACTTTTGGCAATTAAATCGTTCACCATATAAATTAACGAAGAGCCTTTTCTTTCGAGATAATTGGGTAAAAGAGCCAAAACGGTATAGTTTTCAATCGCTCCGTAAAAACGCTCAAATCCTTTTAAATAACTTTCTTCATAAAGTTTTACATCGGTTACAAAATGTTTGCTTTGCGTTGTTCCTGTCGTTGCGCTGCTTAAAAATATTTCTTTTACTTTCTCTTTTGAGGAAATGATTTCATGACTTTTAAAAAACTGTATGGGCAAAAACGGAATTTGATCTATACCTTGGACTTTCTCCAAATCTGTGTTTAGATATTTCAAAAACTGCCAATAAACAGGGTTATTTTTAGCTTGAAATCTAAAAATTTGAAGTGCCATTTTTTCAAATTGGTCTTCTGTTTGTATTTTGAAAATTTCGTTTTGCATCTCAAACATGAATGCAAAAATAAGTCGAACCATGTAAATCTTTTGATTTCAAAGCAACTTTTTTACTATTCTGTTCACTAGAGATCTTTTTTATCAGCAATTATTATTTTTCAAAGTATCTAATTTTCCCATTAGAATTGAATTATTTTTAATCAAAACTATTTTAAAAAATCTTTACCCATGTCCTCTGTTATTGAAAAAAGCGACAAATTAATTACCTTTTATGAGCAATGTTTTGTACCTTTAATCATTTAAAAAGTAAACCTTAATTGCTTGAAATGAAATCTTTAGCACTACCCTTCGCCATTCTTTTTTTCATAGTATTAATCTCTTGTGAATCAGAATCAAATGAAAATCCAGCAGAATTTAAATCGCTACCAAAAAGTGAAAAGATAATTGCCGCAAATACTAATTTTGCTTTTTCTCTTTTTAAAGAAATTGCTACTGATGAAACAAAAGACAATTTTATGATTTCTCCGGTAAGTGCTTCATTAGCTTTAGGCATGGTGTATAACGGTGCAGAAAATGAAACGAAAAATGCCTTTGATCAGGTTTTAAATTACGGCGATGCCTCATTAGAAGAAGTGAACGGCATCAATCAAAGTTTGATTAATTACTTAATCGATAATGTTTCAGGTACGCAATTTTCGATAGCCAACTCGCTTTGGATGAATCAAGACTTCTCTTTTCATGATAATTTTACAAGCCTTAATAAAAAATACTATGATGCCGAAGTAGAAAATTTAAATTTTCAAGACCCAAATACGCTAAAGATAATTAACAATTGGGTTTCTGATAAAACACAAAAAAAGATTCCAACAATACTAGAAACTATCGAGCCTGGCATGGTGCTATTTGCAATTAATGCTTTGTATTTTAAAAGTGATTGGAAATACAAATTCAAAGAAGAAAATACTACAAATCTTCCGTTTCATCCAGAAGGGTCAAGTGCCAAATCTGTGCCGATGATGAACATGACTGAAAACCTTTCGTTTTTGAGCAATTCGATATTTTCTTCGGTAAAACTACCGTATAAAAATGAGAAATTTAGTATGACGGTTTTCCTGCCACATGCTGATAAAACTGTAAAAGATATTATCGATGCTTTTGATGAAAATAATAGAGAAAATTGGGAAAGTCAATATTCGACTCAAAAAGTGAATCTTAGCCTGCCTAAATTTACCTTTTCTTATAAAAAGGAATTTAATGGTGCCCTTATAAATATGGGTCTCGGAATTGCTTTTTCAGACGCAGCAGATTTTAGTTTGATGAGTGCAACACCTACTCAAATTTCTTTTGTGTTACAAAAAACATTTATCGAAGTAAACGAAAAGGGTACGGAAGCGGCCGCGGCAACAGTAGTTGGAATGGAATTAACTTCCGCAGGACCAACAGAGAACAGATTATTAATTGATCGTCCCTTTTTATTTTTAATTACAGAAAAAACAACAAACACCATTTGTTTTATGGGTAAAGTTGGCATGCCTGAAATAGAATAAGTTTGGTGTGTTTTCACGCAACCAATACATAAAAAAGCATCTTTAATAAACCA
Source organism: uncultured Flavobacteriaceae bacterium (assembly GCA_965363545.1). Classification (GTDB taxonomy): domain Bacteria; phylum Bacteroidota; class Bacteroidia; order Flavobacteriales; family Flavobacteriaceae; genus Lutimonas. Next base: position 45,854 of record CBDTUD010000008.1, read on the forward strand.
ATATCGAATTATTATTGTTAAAAATTGGTCATGAAAAAGATTTTTTTTGTACTTTTTACCCTTATTTTGCTCAGTTCATGCTCGAATGACGATGGTTTAGATTACCATTATGAATTACTTGCGGTAGAAGATGCCTTCGTTCCCGATGAGTTTGAATTCGGTAAAGTTTATAACATAACGGTAAAATATGTAGTGCCGGATGATTGTTATGTATACAGTGACATATTGTATGAATATGATAATGATGCACGAAATATAGCCGTAATATCGACAGTTATTGATGATAAGAATTGTGCTAATTTAGATTTTGAAGACGAGCTGAAATTTAATATTCAGGCGTTGCAAGACAGTCCGTATATATTAAAATTTTGGCAAGGTGATGATGAATATGGTGAACCAATATATTTAATAAAAGAAGTACCAGTAGTTAACGAAAACAATTTAAGTGCGAATGAGTTTAGATCTGCTCATAAAAAAATGCAAGAATAGAGATATAAAATCTCAATCAGAAATTTACCATCTTTTTGCTGGTAAACTTTTCGCATTGTGCTTAAAATATTCAAAAACGAGAGAAGAGGCAGAAGATAATTTACAGGACGCTTTTCTAACAATTTTTAAAAAAATTGATCAATATAAGTCAAAAGGTTCTTTTGAAGGTTGGATGAAAAGAATTGTGATTAACACAGCTTTACAAACATACCGACAAAAAAGTATTTTAAATTTAGTTGAAGAGAATTATCCTGAAGAGGTAGAAATAGAAATTAACGAAGAAGATATCTCTTTGGAGTTTTTATTAAAAATTATTCAAGAATTACCTGAAAGGTATCGAATGGTTTTTAATTTATATGTTTTGGATAACTATTCACACAAAGAAATTTCAAGTTTATTAGGTATCGCCGAAGGAACTTCAAAGTCAAACTTGTCAAGAGCGCGGCTTATTTTAAAAGAGAAAGTAGAATTAAATCAACAACAGCAAAAAGTGGGGCTGTTTTAAGATGGTAGAAAGAAAAAATATAGATAGGGTTTTTAGAGAAAATTTGAAAGATCTCGAAATTTATCCAAGCAAAAAAGTTTGGAGCAATATTGAACATTCATTGCTTGAAAATCAACCGAAAAAAACCATTCCACTTTGGAGAAGATTGAGTGGGGTCGCAATGATTTTTATCTTATTTTTTGCAGGAGGAATTTCATATTTTACATTCAATTCAAATTCTGACAAAAATGTTAAAAATCCGGTTTCAGCCGCAACAAATGAAAATACATTCTCCAATGATGATGCAAAAGATAATACAGAAACAGAAATAAGTCCGAAAGTTATTGAACTTGCCCAAGCCGAAAAAAGCAAGAGAAAACCACTTAAAAAAGCAAAATCAATTTTTATAAAAAAACCAACCCCTACTGTAATTACCACTTCTACAGATATTGCTACCATATACAAAACTATCGAAAACAAGTATATTATCAATAAAGAGGATTTTTTGGAAGATATAAAATTTAATGATGAGGAAGTCTTGCTATCGAGCAATGAAAATCCTTTTGAAATAAAAGCTGACGATAAGGAAACAAATGATAAAAAATGGTCGGTCGGAACTACCTATTCACCGGTTTACTACAATACTTTGACTACTGGTTCGCCTATTAATGAATCGTTAGCGGAAAATTCAAAATCTACCGATGATGCTATTTCCCTAGGCTTGAAAGTGAACTATCAATTAACCAATAAAATTAATATACAATCTGGAGTTAATAAAGTAGAATTGGCTTATAATACAAAAAACGTTAATGCGACTCTCTCTAGCGCAAAATATGCGGCAAACAATATTAATACCGATAAGCCCGGCGTAATATTAGCACCTAGCTCGGCTAAACCGTTAGACAATATAGAAGCTTCGGCTAACCTTAAAAACAAATCAAATATTAATGGAGATTTAAATCAATCGATAGAATATTTTGAATTTCCAATCGAATTAAAATACAATGTTTTTGAAAGTAAAGTGGGCATTAATGTAATTGGTGGTTTTAGTACTTTTATTTTAACCAATAACTCTGTTTCAATGGTTTCGCAAAATTATGCGACAAGTTTAGGAGCAGCGAATAATTTAAATAGTGTCAATTTTAGTGGAAATTTTGGTATCGATCTAGATTATAAAATTAACAGCAATTGGTATTTGAATGTTGCACCAATGTTTAAATATCAATTTAACACTTATACCAATAGCTCTGGAAATTTTCAACCTTATTATTTAGGTGTTTATTCCGGATTAAACTTTAGATTTTAAGGCTAAAAACCACATTTTTTATTGCTAAAAAGATAACAAAAGCTGAATTTTATACGTTCAGCTTTTTCTGTTTTTAAAAAATTTTGCAAAATAGTTTATTCGCAATAAGGTTTTATTTCTACATCATTTTCCATATTATTATTTGTATTTTTGTTTGGTAATATAAAAAATAAATCATGGAAGCGATTGCAACTGATTTCGGAATACAAAAAGCACTCAAACAATTAGGTGTAAAAGAAATAAACCTTGGAACATCAACTGGTTCTAACCATTTTTCTAATGGAGAGCTTATTGCCAGTTATTCTCCAGTCGATGGAAAACTAATCGGAAAAGTAAAAACTACTTCAAAAGAAGATTTTGAAAAAATGATGGAAGCTGCAACTGCTGCTTTTAAAACTTGGCGCTTAATGCCCGCACCACAAAGAGGCGAAATTGTGCGTCAATTTGGCAATAAATTGCGTGAATTAAAAGAACCACTGGGTAAACTTGTTTCCTATGAAATGGGTAAAAGCTATCAAGAAGGTTTGGGTGAAGTGCAAGAAATGATTGATATCTGCGATTTTGCAGTCGGACTTTCTCGTCAGTTACACGGTTTGACCATGCATAGTGAGCGACCTGGTCACCGTATGTACGACCAATACCACTCTCTTGGCGTTGTTGGTATTATTTCTGCATTTAATTTTCCGGTAGCCGTATGGGCTTGGAACACTGCTTTGGCATGGGTTTGTGGAGATGTTTGTGTTTGGAAACCTAGTGAAAAAGCTCCTCTTTGCGGAATTGCTTGTCAAAATATAGCTGCTGCAGTCTTGAAAGAAAATAATCTTCCTGAAGGAATCTCTTGTTTGATCAATGGTGATTATAAAGTTGGAGAGATGATGACAACAGATAAGCGTATTCCGTTAATTTCGGCAACAGGTTCCATTAGAATGGGAAAAATAGTTGCACAAGCAGTTGCTAAACGCTTAGGTAAATCACTATTAGAACTTGGTGGTAATAACGCCATCATTGTAACTCCAGATGCAGATATTAAAATGACGGTTATTGGTGCCGTTTTTGGTGCCGTGGGAACTGCCGGTCAACGTTGTACCTCTACAAGACGATTAATCATTCATGAAAATATTTATGACGCGGTAAAAGATGCCATTGTTGCTGCATACAAACAATTGCGAATTGGAAATCCGTTAGACGAAAAAAACCATGTTGGTCCGTTAATCGATAAAGATGCGGTAAAAATGTACCAAAACGCCTTAGAAAAAGTGGTAAAAGAAGGCGGCAAATTAATTATAGAAGGTGGTGTTTTACAAGGTGAAGGATATGAAAGCGGTTGTTATGTAAAACCCGCAATTGCTGAGGCGCAACCACAATTTGAAATTGTTCAGCACGAAACATTTGCTCCAGTTTTATATTTATTGAAATATAAAGGAGATGTTGAAAACGCCATAGAAATTCAAAATGGAGTTGTTCAAGGCCTTTCTTCGGCAATTATGACAAATAATTTGCGTGAAGCTGAACGTTTTCTTTCCGTTGCTGGATCTGATTGTGGAATCGCAAATGTAAACATCGGAACGTCCGGTGCAGAAATTGGTGGAGCATTTGGTGGTGAAAAAGAAACTGGTGGAGGAAGAGAATCTGGATCTGATGCGTGGAAAGTGTATATGCGAAGACAAACAAATACCATAAATTACACTACAAAATTACCTTTAGCACAAGGTATAAAATTTGATTTTTAAAACCATTTTATACGAATTGGCCTGAAAATTCAGGCCAATTTTTTTGCATAAAAAAAGCCCCGATTTCTCGGGGCAAATTGGTTGAAATAAATCAACCAAAATCAACTAACCAAACCTTCTCTTTATATTTTTATTGCGTTTTTTTAATTTTTACTGAAATTATATAACGCTTATTTTTTTTGTTTTATTCTTATCAAATCCTAAAAAATATTTATCAGAATTTTAATTTTATTCTCTTTGTTACATACAAAATAAAAGCTTCTTTTTCAAAATTTTCATAATCTCTTGTTAAATTTTATTTTCAAAAAAATCTTTAACATTTCCTGTTAAAAAGAGAGACATTTAATTTCATACTAAAGAAATCAATATTCGTGCCAACAAAAAAAAATGACATTTAGAAATTGTTAAAAATTCCACAAAATTAACTTCGTTTATTTAACATTTTACATTTTTTTAAATTATAACCAAGAAAAGCAATCTGAAAATTTACAGTAAATAAACATACTTTTTTAGTGCTATTTTCGTTATGATTAGGAATATAATTTAAAAAAAATTATAGCTATGAAAAACTTATTTTTTAATTTGATTATCTTCATTTTCACTCTACCAATTTTTGCACAGTCTTATAAAGGACTGGGTGATATGAAATTTGATGTTGGATATGAGCTTTACGGAAAAGGCACCGGCATCAAAACTACTTTTGATTATGGTTTAGGCGAAGTGTTTTCCGTTGGTTTAGGAGCTTCGTTTTATTTAAGCAATGAAGATAACGACTTTTTTATTTACGGTAGAACAAGCCTTCATTTTGGCGAAATATTTGATATGCCTTGTCGACTAGATATCTATCCAGGTATAGAACTGGGTTATTTATCAAGTAACGATATAGGGATTGGCGCTTATTTAGGAATACGTTATTTCTTTACTGAAAAAATTGGTGTTTTTGCAGAACTTGGCAACAACGGCTCGGTAGGGGTAAGTATTAATTTGTAGCTTACGGATAAATTATTCTCGGCATTTCTTTTATATCACTCACTTTATAATAAAAATCTTCACCATTAATCGCATAAACGAGTATTGCTTCGTTTTGCTCTAAATCAAAAGGAATTTTTTTAGTAGAATTTTCAGGTTGGTTGCCAAATTCTTGCTTTGGGTCGCTATGCACCGTGATATTTTTAGTTGCAATAGCAGAATGATTTCCGATCAGGGTAAATTTATTACCAATAATTTCAGGTATTATTTCGTATTCATTATTCTGAAAATAGACTTTAGGAAACTCCAATTTGGTGGTTTCAAAATTTCCTACAATTTTTATAGTTGTACCATTAGAGCCTTTTTTTCCGCCAACCCAATAAAAATAAGTTTTCTCTGTAATTGTAAATGGTGCTTTCATACCATTTCGAGTTTTACATTGTGTGCATGTCAAAAATAAGATAAAAATGGTAAAATAAATGCCTGATTTTAGTAAACGCCTCATTGGTTTAATTCTTTAAATTCTAATTAATATGCCCTTTGTTTTTTCCCTTCATAAAAATTTACAAATGCTCTGTTTACTGTTTTCATTCCTCCTTTTGTTGGATAATTACCGGTAAAATACCAGTCTCCTAAGTGATTAGGACAAGCTATATGGAGATTTTCAATCGATTGGAAAATTATTTTAACTTCGGCATTAATATCTTCTGTTTTTAACAATTCTGCGATTTTATCGGAAATCTGCTCGCTCGAGAATGATGCATAAATTTCTTTTACATAATTCTCTGGGTTTTCAACATGAGCATTAGCAACACACTTATTATATACCTCGTCAATCAAGTGATATTGATTGGTATCTTTAAGCAATTCTAAGGTCGCCTTAAAAGCAATGAATTCGTCCAAGCGCGCCATGTCAATACCGTAACAATCCGGATAACGAATTTGTGGAGCTGAAGAAACCACTACAATCTTTTTAGGATTCAATCGATCTAAAATTTTGATGATACTTTTTTTCAAGGTAGTTCCTCGCACAATACTATCATCAATAATAACCAAATTATCCGTTGGTTTCACCACGCCATAAGTAACATCATAAACATGCGCCACTAAATCATCTCTACTCGAATCATCTGCAATAAAGGTTCTTAATTTAGCATCTTTAATGGCTATTTTTTCTATTCGAGGTCTTTCCGAAAGTATTTCTGTTAGTTTTTCGGAAGATATGTTTCTTTTCCCGTTAAGGATAGTTTCTAATTTGTGCTTGTTCAAATACTCTTCTGCGGCTTCAGTCATTCCAAAAAAGGAAGTTTCTGCAGTATTCGGAATGTATGAAAACACTGTGTTATTTATATCATTATCAATGCTTTGTAACACTTTAGGGAAAATTAATTTTCCTAAATTCTTTCTCTCTTTATAGATAGAAGCATCGCTACCTCGAGAAAAATAAATACGTTCAAAAGAACATGCTTTGTTCGGTAATTGTTCTAAAACTTGTTGCTCACTAACGGTACCGTCTTTCTTAATAATCAACGCATAGCCACGGTTAATTTCTTTTACATCTTCTAATTCTACATTAAAAACCGTTTGAATAACCGGTCTTTCTGAAGCTACTACCACAACCTCATCATCTTGGTAATAAAACGCCGGGCGAATACCTGCCGGATCTCTTAAAACGAATGCGTCACCATGACCAATCAATCCGGCCATCGCATATCCACCATCCCAGTTTTTTGAGGCTCTTTTCAATACTTTTTTTATATCGAGCTCTTTTCCAATAAGTGGCGAGGCATCTTTTTTACTAATACCTTCTTGTTTAAATTTATAATACAAATCTAAAACTTCATCGTCTAAAAAATGCCCGATTTTTTCCATTACGGTAACTGTATCGGTATTTTCTTTTGGATGTTGCCCCAAACTAATCAGCTCTTCTAAAAGCTCTTGAGAATTCGTCATGTTAAAATTTCCGGCAACGATCAAATTTTTATGTTTCCAGTTATTTTGCCGTAAAAACGGGTGAACACTTTCAATACTATTCAAGCCAAATGTGCCATAACGTACATGTCCTAAAAATAAATTACCTACATAAGGCATATTTTCGAGTTGCCAATGCACATCGTCAACCTTATCCGGATTTTCCTGAATTACCGAATTAAAACGTTTATTAATCGTTGCAAAAATATCTTGAATAGGTTGCTGTGCGTTCGATCTAACTCGGCTGATATAACGAGTTCCCGGAGCAACATCAAATTTGATACTGGCAAAACCAGCGCCATCTTGTCCACGATTGTGTTGCTTTTCCATCAACAAATACATTTTATTTATGGCATAAAACGAGGTACCATATTTATCTTTATAGTATTGAAGCGGTTTTAATAATCGTACTAAAGCAATTCCACATTCGTGTTTTATAGCATCACTCATTTTTTGGGTGTTTTATGGTTTTCGTTGCTTCTAACTAATTTCAATATCAAATTGTGTTAATTCTTTAAATTGTTGTAAACGGTTTTGTACTTCTTGATAACTCAAATTAATCATTCTCTCCGTTCCAAATTTCTCTACACAAAATGATGCAAAATTCGAACCATAAATAATGGCTCTTTTCATACTTTCAAATGAAATATCGTTTGTACTTGCTAAATATCCTATAAAACCTCCTGCGAAGGTATCTCCTGCACCGGTTGGGTCAAAAACTTCTTCTAATGGTAAAGCCGGAGCAAAAAACACATTGTCTCCATTAAAAAGTAAGGCTCCGTGTTCTCCTTTTTTTATAACGACATATTTTGGACCCATTTTATGAATTTTTTGTGCGGCTTTCACTAAAGAATGCTCTCCGCTCAATTGTCTTGCTTCTTCATCGTTGATTGTTATGACGTCTATTTTAGCAATAACTTTCATTAACAAATCCCAAGTATTATCCATCCAAAAATTCATAGTGTCTAAAACTACTAGTTTTGGTCTTACCGGAATTTGTTCGATTACCGCCATTTGAACTGCGGGATGTAAATTTCCTAGCATTAAAAAGTCACAATCGATAAATTTTTCAGGTACAACTGGTTTAAAATCCGCCAGAACATTTAAATCTGTTACCAAAGTATCTCGAGTATTTAAATCGTTGTGATATTTACCACTCCAAAAAAAGGTTTTGCCATTTTTTACAATTTCTATTCCGGTAGTATCAATATTTTTTGAGGCAAGCATATCTAAATACTCTTGCGGAAAATCTCCTCCAACAACAGATATAATTCCTGTTTTTAATCTAAATTGTGCTGCTGATAATCCGATATATGTTGCTGCTCCTCCTAAAATTTTATCTGTTTTGCCAAAAGGAGTTTCAATAGCATCAAAAGCTACTGTACCAACAATTAAAAGTTTTCCCATTTACTCAGTATTTACGTATTTTTGCAAAAATAAGTTTAAAAAATGACTATCAAAGAAATACAAGAAGAAATTATTGACGAGTTTGGCATGTTTGAAGACTGGATGCAACGCTATGAATATATCATTGAAATGGGAAAATCACTGCCACTGATTCAAGAAGAAAACAAAACGAACGATAATTTAATTCGCGGTTGCCAATCGAAAGTTTGGCTACAATGCGAATATAATGATGGTAAACTAGATTTTACTGCCGATAGCGACGCTATTCTAACAAAAGGAATAATTGCCTTATTATTGAGAGTTTATAGTGGTCAAAAGCCAAAAGATATTTTAGATTCTGAACCTTATTTTATCGATGAAATCGGATTAAAAGAACATTTATCTCCAACCCGTGCCAATGGTTTAACTTCAATGGTAAAGCAATTAAAGCTGTATGCACTGGCGTTTCAAACAAAATACAATTCATAAAGACTAATTTTGCTTTGAATTTTCTTTACAGTATCTTTGCCCTTATTTAGAATGATTTTAAAGAAACAAAATGAACAGCAAAGATAAAGCAGCCTTAGGCGAAAAAATTGTAGAGGTTCTCAAAAGTATTTACGACCCTGAAATACCGGTTGATATTTATGAATTGGGGTTGATTTATGATGTTTTTGTCAATGACGAAATGGATGTTAAGATTTTAATGACGCTAACTTCCCCTAACTGTCCGGTTGCAGAAACTCTTCCCGTTGAGGTTGAAGAAAAAATCAAAACCATTGAAGAAGTTCGAGGTGCAGAGGTAGAAATAACTTTTGATCCAACTTGGACACAAGATTTAATGAGTGAAGAGGCCAAACTTGAGTTGGGCTTTTTATAATAAAACTACACTTAAATGCCAAACGAAATTATCAATAGAGTTGCTAATAGCAAATTGGTTACTATCGACTTGGAAGACTATTATCCTAAAGGAGAACGTGTTTTATTTGATATAAAAGATTGGCTTTTCGCAGAACAAATATTAAAAGAAAATGATTTTCGAGAATCGGTGAAAAATTACGATTGGGCTGCATTAGAAAACAAGTATGTTGCTTTGACATGCTCTACGGATGCCATCATACCTTCTTGGGCTTATTTATTGATTTCGGTTTCTTTAGCACCGTATGCAAAGAAAATTGTTATTGGTAATTTAGACCTTCTAGAAAGCTTAATTTTTCAAGAAATTATTTCCAATTTATCTGTTAAAGAATTTAAAGACAAACCTTGTATTATTAAGGGCTGCGCTAACAAACCAATTCCGCAAACCGCCTATATTCAATTAATTTGTAAACTACTCCCTATTGCTAAATCGGTAATGTACGGTGAAGCATGTTCAAGTGTTCCTCTATTCAAAACAAATAAATAATTTTATTTATTTGTTACAAATATTTGTATTTTTGCAGCCTAATAATTAAAAAAATCATAATGAAAAAATTATTTTTTGCTTTTGTACTAATTTTTGCAGCTAGTATTTCTCATGCGCAAACATTAGAAGAATTAAAAGCTGAACAAGCTATTAAAAAGGATTCTGTTGCTGCCATTCAAAACAGAGTGAATGGTTTACAGAGCCAAATCGATGGTTTTGCAGGATGGAAAATCGGAGCTTTTGGTACCATCGGTGGAAATCTTTCTGGTTTCAATAATTGGTACTCCAAAGGAACTCCTAATTCATCCGCAGGTAACATAGGGTTTACCGTTAATGGATATGCAAATCTTGATCGAGAAAAATTTTTCTGGAAAAATTCAACCAACATCAATCTAAGTTGGGTAAAATTAGATAATAAAGACATCGATAACGATGAATCTAGTTTCCAGGCAGTAAATGATGTTTTTACCTTATCTTCTTTATATGGGTATAAATTGAACGATAAATTTGCCATTTCCGCTTTAGGAGAATACAGATCAACAATTATCAATAATTTTAATGATCCTGGCTATTTAGATTTTGGTATTGGTGCCACATGGACTCCAATTCCTGAATTGGTTGTTGTTGTACATCCATTAAACTACAATTTTGTGTTTAGTAGTGGAGATTCTGTTTTTGAATCATCTCTAGGTGCTAAAATAGTTGCTGATTATACTAAATCTTTTGGTGATGTTAACTTTAGATCTAATCTTTCTATGTTTCAAAGTTATAAAAGTTCTGATTATTCGAATTGGACTTGGACTAACACACTTGGTTACACGCTTTGGAAAGGAATTGGTATTGGTTTAGAAGCTGGATTGAGAAAAAACAAACAAGAAGCTTTGAATTATGCCTTAACCGGTCCAAACCCTGATTTAGGAGCAACTTTTGACAATGTTGATAATGAATTACAAACGTATTGGTTAGTTGGTATTAATTACAATTTCAAATAAGATAAAAATTTAATGTATATTGAAAAGGCTTTCACATTTGTGGAAGTCTTTTGTTTTAAAATAGTTTACCATCTTTTACTATATAATTTATAAATTAGCCAAAAACAGTAATTTACCATGACATTACTCTTAATTTACGGTATCGTATCGATTGCTTTTTCATTTTTGTGCTCTATTTTAGAGGCTGTTTTATTGAGTGTAACACCAACTTTTATTACGGTTAAAAAAAATGAAGGTAAAGTTTACGCAGAAAAATTAAAAAGTTTAAAAGATGATGTTAACCGACCATTAATTGCAATTTTAACGGTTAATACAATTGCTCATACTGTTGGAGCCATTTTGGTTGGAGTTCAAGCCGAAAAAACATTCGATTCTGGTAATAATGCTGTCGGAATCGTTTCTGCTATTATGACTGTTTTAATTTTAATTGTTTCTGAAATTATACCGAAAACTATTGGAGCTAGTTATTGGAAACAATTGGCAAACTTTGCAACAAATGCGATTTCAGCTTTAATGTTTCCTTTACGAATTACCGGAATTTTGTGGTTTTTAGAACTTACTACTAAAATGGTTGGTAAAAATCCACATGAAAGTAATGTGAGTAGAGAAGATTTTAACGCTTTAGCGGATATTGCCCATGAAGAAGGCCTTTTTCAAAAATCAGAAAGCACCGTTATTAAAAACATTCTCAACTTTGAAAATATTCGGGCAAAAGATATCATGACCCCAAGAGTTGTGATGAAAATAGCCTCAGAAAATAAAACAATTGAAGACTTTTACAATGAAAATACCAAATTGAAGTTCTCTCGAATTCCAATCTATTCCGGTAAAATGGATAATATCAAAAGTTATATCTTAAAAGATGAACTTTTTCAAGCTATCATTCTAAAAAAAGGAGACCAACTTTTAAAAAGTATTTCTCGTGAATTATTGGTAACCGAAAGAAATGTTCCGATAAAAACCCTTTTTGAAAATCTCATCAAACAACAAGAACATATCGCACTTGTAGTTGATGAATTTGGTTCCGTTAGCGGAATTGTAACACAAGAAGATATTATTGAAACACTACTCGGCCTAGAGATTCTAGACGAAAGTGATGAAGGAATAGAAGATTTACAAGTGTATGCCAGAAAAATGTGGGAAGATCGCGCAAAAAGACTAGGCATTCTCGAAATAGAAAATAAAAAAGAAGAGAAAAATTAATTTCCCTCTTCTTCTTCATATTCGTCATATAAAAAGTCGTTATACGGAAAACGAGTAATATGTATTTTCTTTACCGCTTCAAATACTTTTTCTTTAAATTCTTCTAAATTTTCTTTGTTTAATGCAGAAATAAAAACGCAATCATTGTTCATTTTCGACATCCATGTTTTTCTTAAATCATCTAAAGTTGCATGTGCCTTTGTTTTTTCAGTAACCAGATCATCTTCGTCGATGGTTTCATGCTCATACAAATCAATTTTATTGAAAACCATTAACGTTGGTTTCGAAAATTTTTCGCCTTTCGGAGTAATTTCATCAAGAATACCATTTACAGCTTCGATATGATCTTCAAAATTTGCATGAGAAATATCTACCACATGCAATAATAAATCCGCTTCACGAACTTCATCTAAGGTTGATTTAAACGATTCTACCAATTGCGTAGGTAATTTTCGAATAAAACCAACGGTATCAGTAAGTAAAAAAGGTATGTTTTTTATAACCACTTTACGAACCGTTGTATCTAATGTTGCGAACAATTTATTTTCAGCAAAAACATCGCTCTTACTAATCACATTCATCAAAGTCGATTTGCCAACATTGGTGTAACCCACTAAAGCAACCCGAACCAACTTACCGCGGTTTTTTCGCTGCACTGCCATTTGTTTATCAATGGTTTTCAACTTATTTTTCAGCAACGAAATCTTATCTCTAATAATTCGTCTATCGGTTTCAATCTCTGTCTCACCCGGACCTCTCATTCCAATTCCCCCTTTTTGTCGCTCTAAATGCGTCCACATTCGGGTTAATCGAGGTAGTAAATATTGACATTGTGCCAATTCAACTTGTGTCTTGGCGTAAGAAGTCTGTGCTCTTTGAGCAAAAATATCGAGAATTAAATTCGTTCTATCCAAAATTTTGCATTCCAGAATTTTTTCAATATTTCGCAATTGTCCCGGACTCAATTCATCATCAAAAATGGTTGTTTGAATTTGATGCTCATTGATATAGCGTTTAACTTCATCCAATTTACCGGTACCGATAAAGGTTTTCGGATTAGGAATTTCCATTTTTTGCGTAAATCGTTTCTTTACGGTTCCGCCGGCTGTAAAAGTTAAAAATTCAAGCTCATCTAAATATTCTTTAGACTTCGTTTCATCTTGTTGTCCGGTAATCACTCCGATTAGAACAACATCTTCTATTGCAACTTTTCTTTCTTCAATCATAGTGCAAATTTACATCGCATTTTTTTATTACAGATGTGGTTAATATTTTTTATTTTCGGGAAATCAAATTGACCAATACATGTCTACTGTTTTTTCCATTGCTTTTTACAATTTAGAAAATCTTTTTGATTCTGAACACAACGAATATACTTTAGATAAAGATTATACACCAGATGGTATTTTTCAGTGGAGTCGTGACAGATATCTTCGAAAGATTCAAAATCTAGGAAATGCCATTTCAAAAATCGGGCATAAAAAAGTCGCTCTACCTCCAATTTTTTTAGGGGTGGCTGAAGTTGAAAATAAAACCTGTTTGGAAGACCTAATCAACGATGAAAAATTACGGCAGCACCAATACGATTTTGTGCATTATAATTCTCCCGACGAAAGAGGCATCGGAGTTGCTTTTTTATATCAAAAAGAACATTTCGAGTTGATATATTCTAATACTTTTACGCTGTATATTACCGACAATGAAGATAATAGAGATTACACCCGAGATATTTTATTAATCTCCGGAAAACTTTTTAACGAACAAGTTTATGTGATTATCAACCATTGGCCTTCCAGAAATTCTGGTAAAAAATTGTCAGAGGTTAAGAGAGTCAAAGCGGCAAAATTAGTTCGAGAAATTATCGAACAAATTTATCAAGAAAGTCAAGATCCAAGAATAATTATTATGGGAGATTTTAACGATCAACCCGATAGCAATAGTGTTCAAAAATATATGGTTACTGAAGATTTTTTTAATCCGATGCTTACTTTACAGGAACAAAAAAAAGGATCGCTTAATCATTATGGAAAATGGTATTTATTCGACCAAATTATTTTTAGTAACCCGTTTTTAAAAGAATTTTCAAGCCGACTTACTTTTAAAGATGTTGCTATTTTTGACGACCATTTTCTACAAGAAAAAACCGGTAAACGAAAAGGAAGTCCGAAACGAACCTTTTTAGGCAAATATCATTTGGGCGGTTTTAGCGATCATTTTCCAGTGGTTGCTTATTTGGAAAAGTAATTATTCCATATCAACCAATATTTTTACGGCATACCTATTATTATCAATAATTTCATACGCTGTATTCGTAATTGTAAATTCATTAACCTGTGTAAAGGAACAGCAATTTCCATTTTTTCTTTCGGCATCTACAAAAAAATTAAAATAAAATTCATTCCCAATTGCAACAGTTACATTTACTTTTTCTGTTTCCCAACCAATGGATTGAACTACCAAAATATTTAGGCTGTTTTCGGAAATAAAATTGAATTCAAGATTTTCCTGCGTATCTGTGTTTAAAACTTTGATTTCACTTTCTTTAAAAGTACCATTGGTAAATAAATTCTCTCTTGTTTGTTTATCTACAATTTCAAAACCATAGTAGGGTGGTGGTGTAAAACAATCTATATTATCACAATCATCTTTATCATTACAACTCAAAACAGATATAAATAGAACAAGCAAAAGATGAAATTTTTTCATAAAATCATGCAAAATATTTTGTTATTTTGACAAATTAAAGGTACATTAATTTGCCTTTTTCACCATTAACTATATCTATTTTTAAGTAAATTATTCTCCTATAATTAAAAAGTGATCCAAATCATACGTGGTGGTAATTCCGGGATCACCGCCAACATATTTAACGGCAATATGAACGGTACCTTGCAAACAATTTAAACTGATTTTGCCTGATGAAATAAACTCGTTTGCAAAGCCGCTTGATGGCCCAACTGAAATTGTAACATCCAATTGTTCCCAAGTGGCTTCTTTTATATTTCCATTGAAATCGGTAGAAATCCATACTGTTAATACGGTGCCATTATCATAAGTTGCCTTATTTTTAAAAGTAAATATTTCATTGGTAGAATTGTCCAAATCTATTGGTGGTGTGATAAGCCAAGCCTCTAAAGGGCTCTCTTCTGTGCCATACGCCGAAATTCTAACACAGGCATTAGCATCAACCGTGCGTCTTGCAAACTTTTCATTACCAAAATTTAGATTGGTGTTTGTCCAGCCTAATTTTTCTAAAGCGGCAGTGTTTGTTACATTTTCAAAATCTTCATAAAAGATGATTTTCGAACCCTCTTCAAAATTTGCATCACATGCATAAAAACTTGGGTCGCAGCGAGCCTCTTCTTGAAAGTCTAAGAAATTTGGAGTGTTTAACACTAAAACATATTTTTCACCATAAAAATCTTTTGTGAAAATAGCTTCTAAACTTCCTTTTTTATCAGATATTAAGTTTGATTTAAAATCGGAATAGGTACTGGTGCTAAGCGTAATTGGCAATAAATTATTGCACTGTTTTAGCCCTCTTTCACCGTTAAATTGATCAAATTGCTCGCCTGCATAGGTTTTTCCGATTTCATCGTAATTAAACTGCATATTTTCCAATCGAACTAAAGTATTAATTCTATTTTTAGAGAATTGTGAAATTTCTAAAGTTGTTGGAATAATTGGTACTGTTTCCGTCGAGCGGAAGATAAAATCATCAAGTAATGTTTCGGGTATTTCAACAACATCATTTTTTAAATTTAACCCGATTTTATATTTACCTTGATCATTTTTCATACTTAACCCAGCCATTTTCACATGAATTTTTCTTCCAAAATTATACTTGGTGAAATACGATTTCGTGTCGATTAAAATTTCTACTCCTGACGTGGCGTTCTCGCTTTTATCTTGAAGTACCAAGACTTTGTAAAAATTACCTGCCTCGTCGCTTGAAATTACATAACCTTCAATAATTGAATTATCTTCTGCATCAAAGGTAAATAGGTCTTTTTGAGATTGTTCAAAAGCATTTTTTACCGCTTGAATTGTTGTATTCGAAGTCAAGTTTAAGTCTAAAATTTGTATTTCAGGTATATCAAAATCATCTGTTTTCACACACGAAAAGAGTAAAAGTAGTATCAAATTCAAAGCAATTTTACGAAGTAATTTTATGTTGTTCATAGTCATTAATTTAAAAACGAAAATAAATTTGGGTATAATAAGATGTGCCATAACCAAACCAATATTTAGAACTAAACAAAGCGTTGGTTCGGCTTTTATCTTCTAATAAGGTATTGTAGTTTGCATTTCTCGATTGTTCAAAACCGCCAGTTTTATATTCAGTATTCAAAATATTACCAACGTTTGCAAAAAATCCTATATAATAATCGTTGATTTTCCATGATTTTCCGCCAACCATATTGACCAAAACATACGAATCAAATTTCTCTTGTTGTAACATTTCTTTAGCAATATCTTCATCATAATTTTCGATAGGTAAACCATCGGAATCCAAATAAAAATTATTAGTTCTTAGAATTGGAGCAACATTCACATAAGCATTAGTAAAATAATTTGCCGTCATACCAAACCACCAATATTTCGGACTGCTATACTCAAAGCCAACCGAATAAGCTTGTTGCGGACCACCGGAAACAAAATAATTCTTTAAATATACCTGATCGTATTTCAAGGGTTCTACAAAGTCATCGGATGTTAAATAAAGGTTGGGGTTATTGGTGTAAACCGATTGTCCGATTGCCGCCACAGCTTTCAACTTTACACTTGTGATTACAGGTATTTCTATACCAATTTCAACACCAATATTTTGCGAATCGATATTGGTTAAAACTTCTTGAACAAAAGCTGTCGTTTCATTAGATTCTATGCCAGAAATTCCATCTGCAAAATAAAATGAGATATCGGTTTGATCTTTTAAGGTCAACCAATACGCGGAAACCTTCGCAACAATCTTTGGATGTCTAATAAAATAATTCACATCGATCGAGCTATTTATTTCGTCTGTTAAACCAATAACAACTGCATTATTTTCACGAGAATTAGAAAAGGAATTTTGCAAGGTTGGAGCTTTGGTTTGCATGGCAACATTTGCCGTAAAAATATGACGACCTGATAGTTTGTAAGTAAGCCCACTTTTAACTCCGAAATTTGAAAATTGGAGCAATTCACTTTTTCCTAAAGAAGCATTATCAGGATAAGCCCCATTTTCGTAAAGACCTGTTCTTTGGTAACTGGTTGTAGCATAATTCAATCCTAGATAAGCATCAATTCTTTTAGAATGGTATTGGGTTTGAGCAAAACCAATAATGTTATTGGCATTTAAATTATAATTATATTTAAATCTATCATTTTCAGTAATCAAACGATTCGGATTTTGCAAATCACTCTGCGCTTGATCAATATTATTGGCATATAAATCAACATCTAAAAAAGAAATTCCACCCAATAAATCCAACATGGAAGCGAAATTTTCAGACTCTAATTTTGTGTAGCTTATGGCAGCATTTAGATTAAATTTTGAGTTTATTTCGGTAAAAAACATAGATTTAAAAGTAAGTTGCTTATCGTCATTTCGATCTTCATAAAGTGCATAAATAGAATTTCCACCGGTGATTTCTGAATTTTGATTCGCGGCATATAAATCGGTCCAATTTATTTGACCGTTTTGTAAAAACTCTTGCTCTGCCAAATAGGCATTTGCATAATCTGGATTTGCAGGATCTCGTAAAAAATAGCTTGGTAATTTCTGATAATAAGTTGGATCTGGATTTGTACCTCCACCAACAATAGTTTGGGTACCATCATTGTCTGTAATAAGTCTAGTTCCACCATAATCTAATCTGCTATTGCCTACTTTTCCAAACTGATAAGTAACATTTGTTTGCAGGTTTGTTTTCGAACTGATCTTCCAAAAATGATTCAATTGTAATATTGGTTCTGCTATAGTTCTTGTTCGAGAATTGCGAATATTTTGATTTTGATTTCCCCAATACGCATTGTATTTGACACTTTTTAACTCAAAAACCTCTTGAGTTAAAGGCGAGGCTTTTCCACGAATATTTGAGGCATAAATCGCTGTTAAATTGAAGCTATGGTCACTGTTAATTTTCTTTTCAATCGATGCAAAAAATGATTTTGCATCATATAAAGTTCCTTCTTTAAAACCTTCATTACCAAATCGATAAGACCCTGAAAACAAAAAGGACCATCCGCTTTTTAAAATTCCTGAACTATAGGTCGCCATTACTCTAGAAGTATAACTTCGATTGGAAGTTGCATAAGATACTTTCATCCCTTTTCGCGATTCCGAAGCCCTAGTATTCATATTTGTAGTACCTGCAAAACCTCCAAAATTATAAGCAGAAGCTGTTGTATTTTCAAAAAATTCTTGATTTCTCAAGACATCATTTAATCCACCCCAATTACTCCATTGCGGTCTGTTGTTGTATCGTTTATTCATGGAAATTCCGTTGAGTAAAACCGAAGAATTTTCAGAACCCAAATTTCTTGGTCTAAAAAAAGTAGGACTAAATTCATAGGCAACAGTTCTTAAAAAAACATCTTTTGTGGCAACCAATAGACCCGAAATAGAATTGCTTTCTTCGCGTTCGTTGTCGTACAAATCTTCGTCATTCAAACTGATAAAACTTTGATCGATTTCTGATACTATTATTTCCGTCAAACGGACAATTGAAAGGTCAATTAAGACATTATTTATACTCGTTTCTACCGGAATAACCTTCGTTTCATATCCTGTCAAAGAAATTTCAACAAGAAAATCACCAACAGGAAAATTGATTATTTCAAAATTTCCGTCTGTTGTAGAAATGGTTTCCAAATTCGCTTTTAAAATCTCAATTTTTGCATTTTCTAAACCCTTTTGCGAGATTTCATCGATAATTTGCCCTTGTAAAACAATACCTGTTTGCGCTCTTATTCCAAAGGAAAGAAACAAACAGAAAAATAATAAACCAATAAGAAACTTCATATTTTTTTGATAATGAAATGGTTACTCCAGTTATTATTAGTGTTTAAAAAAAAGATAAGTTAACATGAAAAAAAAATTAATTTTTTATGTTAACCTTTTATAATGAATGGAACTAATAAGTGAAACTTTGTTATTTGAATTAACATGAAGCTCTTTATATCGTTCTTATTTTCCCTATTTGTTAGTATACAAAGCCCTCATTGTCAAAATATAAAATATAAAATAAGAACGATTGCTTTTTATAATGTAGAGAACCTTTTTGACACCATTAATAATCCGGAAACTTTCGATGAAGACTTCACCCCAACAGGAAAAAATAACTATACTTCAGCAGTTTATTACCAAAAAATTGCAAATATAAGTCGAGTGATTTCAGAGATTGGCAAAGAAAAAGCGAATACTTCACCTGCCATAATTGGTCTAGCAGAAATAGAAAATAGAGCTGTTTTAGAAGATCTCATCCATTCCGAAATATTAAAGAATAAACAATATAATATTATTCATTACGATTCGCCAGATTTAAGGGGAATTGATGTTGCCCTTTTATATCAAGAAAAATATTTCGCCCCCTTAAGTCATGAAATTTTTGAAGTAAAACTTTGGGAAGAAAACGGGAATAGAATCTATACAAGAGACCAACTTTTAGTTAGCGGAATACTTGACGATGAACTTATTTTTATTATCGTAAATCATTGGCCTTCGAGAAGAGGCGGACAAATACGAAGTAATCCGAAACGTGAAAAAGCTGCTTATGTCACTTCACAAATCATTAAAAAAATAAACTTAGAAAATAAAAATGCTAAAATTTTTGTAATGGGAGATTTTAATGATGACCCAATCGATATCTCTCTAAAAAAAGGTTTAAATAGTGGTAATAATCTCAAAAAACTGACAGATAGCACCTTTTACAATCCCATGGAAAATCTGTATAAAAAGGGCTTAAATACCTTAGGATATCGCGATCAAATAAATTTATTTGATCAGATTTTAATGTCTTCAACTTGTATTAGCTTAGATAAACAATACAGCTCTTTTCAGTATTTTAAGGCAGGAATTTTTAATCCAAGTTATTTAATTACCAAAAAGGGTCGGTATAAAGGTTATCCATTTCGAAGTTTCGGAAATGGTAATTTTACCGGTGGTTACAGTGATCATTTTCCAGTATATATCTATGTGATAAAAAGAGATTAAGTATTAAAAATCTTTAATTATTTGATTTTCAGGAAGCAATTCTTCTACGCTTATAATTTTATTATCGTCATAAATAACTTTCGTTTTTTTATCTCCTTTATAATAAAACCAAACACCAACTTTATCTCCAAAATTATAGGTAGCAATGCATTGTCGAGTTCCGTCTTCGTTATAACTCTCCCAAGATCCATGCAGTTTATCTTCTTTGGTTAAAAAACCATGCTGCATTACATTGCCATTATCGTAAAAAATTGTTACTTCAAATAGGTTACCAACAGGTACAACTTTTTTGATTTTATCTTCTTGTGCGTGCAAAATTGATGTGAACAATAATACGAATATGAGGCTATATAAGGTTTTCATGATGTCGTTTTTATTCTATAACAATGATTAAATGTACAGCCTTTCAATCTTTAATGAAATGATAATTATCAGTAAACCCAAATAATAAATTAAGTATAAAAACCTCTAAACCAATCCTGTAAAGCCTAAAAAAGCAAGAGAAAGAAGTCCGGCGACTAGTAAATTAATTGGCACACCTTTCATGCCTTTCGGGATGTTTGCCAATTCTAAATGTTCGCGAATACTTGCGAAAACAATTAGTGCTAATGCAAAACCTAAGGAGTTCGCAACTGCAAAAAATACTGCTTTTAACAAACTTCCATTTTCTAAACCTAAAGCTAAAATTGCTACACCCAAAACAGCGCAATTCGTAGTAATTAATGGTAAAAAAACGCCGAGTGCCTGATATAATGGCGGACTTACTTTTTTCAAAATAATTTCAACCATTTGAACGAGTGCTGCGATAACCAAAATAAAAGTGATGGTACGTAAATAATCCAATCCGGCTGGGACTAAAATAAATTGGTGCAATAAATAGGTCGCCAAGGTTGCGATGGTCATGACAAATAAAACAGCGCCCGACATACCTATTGATGTCGAAACTTTATTGGAAACTCCTAAAAACGGGCAAATTCCTAAAAATTGTGATAGTACAATATTGTTAACAAATACGGCTGCTATGAGAATAACGATATAATCCATTTTAATTAGTTTTTACAGTAATTTTATTGAATAAAACAGTTAAATAAGCGAGGGCAATAAATGCACCTGGAGGCAAAATAAAAAGGATAAATGTATTTGCATTTTCAGGCACAAATGAGAGTCCGAATAAGCTGCCACTTCCTAAAATTTCTCTTACAGAACCTAAAGCGGTAAGCGCCATCGTAAAACCTAAACCCATACCTAAAGCATCTAAAATTGAGGCTGTTACGTTATTTTTAGAAGCAAAAGCCTCTGCTCGCCCTAAAATGATACAGTTAACCACAATTAACGGAATAAAAATTCCGAGTTGTTCGTATAAAAAAGGAATATAAGCTTCTAAAACCATTTCAACAATGGTCACAAATGAAGCGATAATAATTATAAATGCGGGAATTCTAACCTTGCTCGGGATTTTACTTTTTACCAAGGAAACAACAATATTAGACATCAATAAAACAAATAAAGTTGCAACGCCCATTCCTAATCCGTTGAACGCTGAAGAGGTTACCCCAAGTGTGGGACACATTCCTAAAAGCATGACAAATATTGGATTTTCTTTTACAATTCCTTTTAAGAAATTTTGTTTTGAACTCATTATTTCTGCCATAATGGTTAGTTTTTAGGTGTTTTTAAGGTCTCTTTATTTTGCATAAATTCGTCATATGCCATTTGGGTAGCTTCGCCAAAAGCTCTCGATGTAATTGTTGCTCCTGTCAAAGCATCAACA
This sequence comes from uncultured Flavobacteriaceae bacterium, assembly GCA_965363545.1. Taxonomy (GTDB): domain Bacteria; phylum Bacteroidota; class Bacteroidia; order Flavobacteriales; family Flavobacteriaceae; genus Lutimonas. The sequence goes on from CBDTUD010000008.1 coordinate 67,760, forward strand.
TCTCCTCCGTCTTTTTTTACCTTTAAATTATAGGAAGCCGGATCAATTCCTCTAAATTGTTTTAAGAACCTTTCGTCTTTCATTTTTGTTCCCAATCCTGGGGTTTCTTTTTGTTCAAGAACTTCAATGTTTTGAATTTGTCCATTTTCGGTAAATCCAATCATTAATTTTACCAAACCGCTAAATCCTTTTTCAGAAGACCCAATTACGGCTGCTCCAACAAAATTATTTTCCGCGAAAGCGGGATACAATTCCACACTATCTTTGGCGAATTCTGATTTTATCATAGTAACCTCTTCTACCGGATTATTGTTAAAAGTGGGTAAAACCAATTTTAGGGCTTTAATTTTTTTCTCTAATTTAGCTTTCGCTTTTGGTCCTGCGGTTAAATCGTTTACAAAACCGAGTGATAAGCCCGAAACGAGTGTAATCACCAAAAGAGACACGACCATGCTTAAAAATGTAGATTCCTTTTTACTCATTTTTACACAATTTTAGATTTAATTTTTGCACCAAAACGTCTTGGTTTGAAATACGTATTTATTAATGGTACAAAGGCATTCATAATAAGAATTGCAAAAGAAACTCCTTCGGGATATGCCCCAAATAATCGAATTACAACGGTAATTACACCAACGCCAATAGCAAAAATTACCATTCCTTTTTTGGTCATCGGACTTGTAACTAAATCAGTTGCCATATAAAAAGCTCCCAAAATTGCGCCTCCTGCCAACAAATGAACCATTGGGTTTGCATATTGTTCTGGGTTAATTGCCCAAAAAACACCTGTCATAATTGCCATTGTTCCTAAAACAACGACTGGAATATGCCAAGTAATTACTTTTCTATAAATCAAATAAATTCCGCCAAGAAGTAAGGCCAGACCAGACATTTCGCCAATCGAACCACCTGTAATTCCTAAAAATAAATCTAAATTAGTTGGCAGTTTCGCACTTAAACTAGACATAGTTTCTCCCATCATCAATCCTTCTTTAATAATTCCCAAAGTAGTTGCGCCTGAAGTTGCATCTACCAAAGTGGTGTTATTTACCACGGCGGTTGGCCAAGTTGTCATTTGAATCGGAAAAGAAATCAATAAAAAAACCCGAGCTACCAATGCTGGGTTAAATATGTTAAATCCTAAGCCACCGAAAGATAATTTTGCAACTCCGATAGCGACTAAACTACCAACAATCACCATCCAAATTGGTAAACTCGACGGTACGTTAAATGCCAGTAAAATACCAGTAATTAAAGCCGATCCGTCACCAATAGTGATCGCTGTTTTTAAGAGATATTTTTGAATGAGATATTCAAATCCCAAACAAGATATGATGGCAACAGCAGTTACAATAAATGCTCCTATTCCGAAAACATATAGCGAAACTAAAAATGCAGGAATCAAGGCTATCACCACATCATACATTAATTTTTTTGAGGTTCTATCGCTGTGTACGTGAGGTGAGGCGGAAATAATAATTGGTTCAGTACTCATTTTTAGTTCTTTGCTGTTTCTAATTTTTTTACAATATTCTTTCCGTAACGGATATAATCTAAAAGCGGACGATGCGACGGACAAACATAGCTACATGAGCCGCATTCGATGCACGTCATGATATCTTCATAAGAGGCTTTTTCATACATGCCTTTTTCGGTAAGATTCATTAATAAATGCGGTTCTAATCCCATTGGGCAAACCGTTACACATTCACCACATCGGATACAATTTTCTGGATTTCCACGACTCGCTTCATCTTCGGAAATCACTAAAATACCTGAGGTTCCTTTTGTTACCGGCACGTCGGTGTTTTTTATTGCTTTTCCCATCATTGGTCCACCATTTACCAATTTTCTAGTTCCTTCAGGCAAACCACCTACTTCATTCACCAAATCGGTAATTGGAGTTCCTATTTTTACCCAAAAGTTAGAGGCATGTTCTATTTTCTTACCTGTAACCGTTACAACACGTTCAATTAATGGTTGGTCGTATTGCACTGCTTGATAAATGGCGAAAATAGTTCCTACGTTATGTACGATAACTCCAACATCCATTGGTAATCCGCCTTTAGGAACTTCGCGTTTTAGAATGGCTTTTATAAGTTGTTTTTCACTGCCTTGAGGATATTTTACCTGAAGTGCTGCTACTTTGATTCTTTTGTCAGATTGAGCAGCTTTCTTTAAGACTTCAACAGCATCTTTTTTATTATTTTCGATTCCAATAATGGCTTCATGTATGTGTAAGGCATGCATTAGAATTTGGATTCCAACGATGATTTCGTCTGCCTTTTCAAGCATCAAACGATGGTCTGCTGTTAAATAAGGTTCACATTCTACGCCATTTATAATAAGGCAATCGACGTGATTATCATTTTTAAGATCTAATTTAACATGAGATGGAAAAGTTGCGCCTCCTAAACCAACTATACCAGAATCTGTAATATGTTTTAGAATATCTTTTTGATTCATGGTTATCTCCTTTTTTAAAGGAAAATCTGGAACTTCAAAATTAGATTCGTCTTTTTGATCGGTTCGAATAACGATACATTGCTTTTTATAACCACTACTATCAATAATTTTATCTAGTTTGGTTACCGTACCTGCAACTGGAGAATGAATATTACTTGAAACAAATCCACCCGATTTCGCAATTACTTGTCCGATTTCAACTTTTTGTTTCGTTTCAACCACAATTTCTGCCGGAATACCAATATGCTGCGCAATAGGTACATAAACTACTTTCGGAACTGGTAATCTTTTAATTGCTTTAGAAGATGTCAATTTATTTTCAGGAGGATGAATTCCTCCTTTTGGAAATGTTTTAAGCATCAGTTTTTGCATTTACAGATTCAACATTTTCTTCTATTTTTACGGAAGGTATTTTCACCTCTTTTTCTATTTTTATTTTTGGTGGAGGAAAGTTTGTTTCAATGATGGAATGTGTCGGACAAACAGGAACACATTTTCTGCATAGTGAACATAAAGCTGGATCGATATACGCCAAATTATTAAGCATGGTAATCGCATCTTTCGGACAAACATCTTCACATTTCGAACATCCGATACAAGCAACCTCACAAGATTTTTTTGCGATACCTCCTTTATCTTCATTTAAACAACCAACAAATATTTTTAAATCTCGTTTGTTTTTAGGTCGCATTTCAATAATATCTCTTGGGCAAGCTTCAACACAAGCGCCACAAGAAGTACATTTATCGGTAATTATAACTGGTAATCCCGTAGACTCATCCATGTACATGGCATCGAACTTACACACGTTTACACAATCACCATCACCCAAACAACCATATTGACAATCGGTTTCGCCACCATAAACCATTGCAGTAATTGCACAAGTTCTCGGCCCTTCAAATTCTGTAGTTTTCGGACGAATATCACAAGCTCCTTGACAACGTAAAACGGCAACAGTAGGATCTTTTTCAACGACAGTTTTGCCTAAAAGCTCTGCAACTTGATTCATCACACTATTTCCGCCAACCGGACAAAATAAATCAGAAATATCTTCTGTATTTACCAGTTTTTCAGCAAAAGATTTACATCCGGGAGAACCGCAACCTCCACAATTCGCAGCCGGTAAAATTTCTTCTACCTCGGCAATCAATGGGTTTTCATACACATAAAATTTCTTTGAAACGAAATACAGCACAACGGCTGCAAGTCCGCCTAAGGAAACCAATAATAATACACTATATAGAACAGAAACTGTCATGATAAACTATTTTTTAAGATCGTGATTTTAAATGCTTTTTTAAATGAACTTTGCAAAGCATAAAGTGTTAAATAATAAGGTGCTAGAATACATAAAGAGAGTAATCCTGCTGCCCATTCTTTGAGAAAGTTTGAAGCAATAATAAGTACTGATAGTACTAGAATAAACGGGAAAACATAAGCCCAAAAAACAGCTTTCAGACCCAATTGTTTTTCTAAAACAACTTCGACATCTTCATGAAGATGAAATGATTGATCGGTCATATCGACTTCAATTTCTTTGGTGTTCGATTCAGAAACACCACATGCCGCTTTCGCATTACAGGCTTCGCAGTTTATATTCCCTTTTAAGGCCACGGTAAGAATTCCGTTAGAAATACGCATGATATTTCCTTCGTGTTTCACGAAATTCTTCGGAGCTGTTTTGGTTCTATTTAAATCAAGTTTTTCCATTAATTAAAACTGCGCAAAATTGAAGGCATAAAATTAAGGTATAAATAGGTTATAGAATATGACAAGAATCAGGGTTTAAGCCGAACTATTCCTAAAATATTTCAGAAATAGTAGTTCATTTGTTCCGTTGAAAGATAATTTGACGAACTTATTCTTCTTATTGGTATAATACTTGATACTCTGATAATGACCACGTTTCTCAATTTTAATTCATGAAACAATACTACATTCTTATTATTATTTTGATTTTTTCTTCTTGTATTCCGTTGCGAATTGCTCCGACTATAAAAGAAGATAAAGTTATGGTTGGAAAAAAATTCAAAAGAAATCTACCAAGAGATTACGCTTTTATTTTTGAAGACCCAAAAGATGCAAGTGAGTTTTACCATTATATCAATACCAAATACCAAAGAAATCATAATGATGTAGAGTTTAACGTGCCTTTTTATATTGATGATGATCCGTATTTTTTATCGTTTTATGAAATCGAAATTCCTACCAAAACGATAAATCTCGTTCCCATAGTATTTGATGCTGTTTTAGATGATCATGGATTTGATCCTCTTTTTGAAAACGTCCAATTTACCCGTATCGGAAATTGGTATTTAGCACTGCTCGTTACCGATGCCAATATGAAAGATTGCTTGAAACCAAATCATCCATCCCAAGAAAAAGTATTGCAATTTTTACGAGATACCAGAGTAGAATATTTGACAACTCACGATTATATTCAGGCGTTTTTGCGGAAGAAATAACAATTAGCAACTAAAACAATACCCGAATAACTTCTTCAATTTTTGAGACTTTAATAATCTCAATTTTAAATTTTTTAGATGCTATTTTATTGAATTTGGATAGGATAATTTTTTCAAAACCTAATTTTTCGGCTTCTATAATGCGCTGTTCCACGCGATTTACAGCTCGAATTTCACCTGATAAGCCAACCTCAGCAGCAAAACAAACATTTTGGGCAATCGGATCGTCTTCATTACTAGATAAAATCGCACAAACAACCGCCAAATCAATAGCAGGATCTTCCACACTAAGTCCGCCAGCAATATTCAAAAACACATCTTTTGAACCTAAGCGAAAACCGGCTCTTTTTTCTAAAACCGCCAACAGCATGTTTAACCTTTTGATATTGTAACCTGTAGAAGATCGTTGTGGTGTACCATAAACAGCAGTACTTACCAAAGCTTGCACTTCAATCATTAAAGGTCGCATACCTTCTAAAGTTGCTGAAATTGCGGTTCCGGTTAAATCGGAATCTTTTTCAGAAATCAAAATCTCAGAAGGATTGGAAACTTCACGCAAGCCAGTATTTTGCATTTCATAAATACCAAGTTCTGCGGTAGAACCAAATCGATTTTTTTGTGCTCTTAAAATACGGTAGGTATGATTTCTATCGCCTTCAAATTGCAGCACAACATCTACCATATGTTCTAAAATTTTTGGTCCGGCAATGGTACCTTCTTTGGTAATATGTCCGATAAGTATAACCGGAGTATTCGTTTCTTTTGCAAATTTTATCAGCTCTGCTGCGGTTTCCCGGATTTGAGATATACTTCCAGGAGAAGCTTCTATAAAATCTGTATGTAGCGTTTGAATCGAATCGATTACAACAACATCTGGGGTAACCTCTTCAATTATTTTAAAAATATTTTGGGTTTTAGTTTCGGTTAAAATCAGGCAATTTTCATTCTTTCCTTCCAATCTTTCCGCACGTAATTTTATTTGTGATTGGCTTTCTTCGCCCGAAACATAAAGCACCTTATGCCGCATTAATAATGCGATTTGCAAGAGTAAGGTCGATTTTCCTATTCCGGGTTCACCGCCTAATAAAACAACAGAACCGGTGACCAAACCACCACCTAAAACGCGATTTAATTCATTATTATTGGTGTGAATTCTATCTTCTTGGGTTGTAGATATCTCTTTAATTTTTAAAGCTTTAGACGCTTTTTTCGGAGCAGATGTTTGTTTCCAATCTCTTTTTTCCTCTTTTTGAATAATTTCTTCCACAATGGTATTCCACTCTTGACAAGCGGTACATTTACCAACCCATTTAGGAAATTGCGTGCCACAATTCTGACAGAAAAAAGTAGTTTTGGTTTTAGCCATTCTAAAAGTTTATGCTTTTTTTAATTCGAGTTTTTTTCCGTCGAAAACGGCATAGGTAAATTGAGAAATCCAATCTCCCGTGTTTATATAGGTACTGTTTTTACCGACTTCAATTTCCATTGGCAAATGCCGATGACCAAAAACAAAATAATCGTAATGTTTGGTTTCTAATTTTCGTTTGGCATATTGCGCCAGCCATTCGTTGTCTTCGCCTAAAAAATGAATGTCTTCATCGCCAGAAATCAATTTGTTCTTAGTAGATAAATATTGTGCTAAACCAACACCAATATCCGGATGTAACCAACGATACAACCATTTAGAAAAGGGGTTTGTAAACACTTTTTTCATACGTTTGTATCCTTTATCTCCAGGTCCAAGACCATCGCCATGGCCGATTAAAAAGGTTTTATCATTAAAAACAAATTCTTTTGCTTTGCGATATACCGGAATATCCAATTCGGTTTCAAAGTAGTTTTCCATCCATAAATCATGATTACCAACAAAAAAATAAATCGGAATTCCACTATCTCGAATTTCTGCTAATTTTCCTAATACTCGAACAAATCCTTTCGGAACAACCCGTTTGTATTCAAACCAAAAATCGAATAAATCACCTAGTAAAAAAAGCGCTTCTGCATCATTTTTTATTTGATCTAACCAAAGCACAAATTTCTTTTCACGCAACTGACTTTTTTCCATTGTAGGAATTCCAAAGTGCTGATCGGAAGCGAAATATATTTTTTTGTTAGCGGGAATATTCATGAACTATTTTTGATCTTCAGCAAACCATTCGGCATACGAATTGGCTGTTTCGAATAATTTTAACGAATGTAAGGAAACATTTTTAGGTAATTGTGCTTTTATCCGCTTAGCGAAATCAAACAACATTTTTTCACTTGTTGGCTGATAATCTACCAACACAATTTTATGCGCATGATTTTCTAAGGTTTTCGCCAATTCTTTATGTGGTGAATTGTTATTTAAAACAGTGGCATGATCAAAAACCTCCACAATTTGCTCTTGCACAATCTTTTTTAAATCGCCAAAATCAAGTACCATTCCGTTTTTTGGGTGATTGATATCGTCTATCGGTTCACCAATAACCGTAACATACAAATGATAGCTATGACCATGAATATTTTTGCATTTTCCGTCGTAACCCCACAAGGCATGCGCCGATTCAAAATCGAAATGTTTGGTGATTCTAATTTTATTCATTTTTAAAATTTCAACGATTAATAAAGGATTTCTTGGAATTCCTTATTTAGATTCCCGTTTTCACTGGAATGACAAATTCAATGGAAACCTTATTAATCAATTACATGCAACTCTTTTCCAACTTTCGTGAATGCTGCAATTGCTTTATCTAAATGTTCTTTTGTATGCGCCGCGCTTAATTGTACTCGAATTCTAGCTTTTTCTTTCGGTACAACCGGAAAGAAAAATCCGATGACATAAATACCTTCTTTTAACAAGGCATTTGCCATTTTTTGTGCCAATTTTGCATCGTACAACATTACTGGTACAATCGCCGCATCTGCGCCAACCAAATCAAAACCTGCTGCGTGCATTTTAGTTCTAAAATAATTGGTGTTCTCTTCTAATTTATCTCGTAACGATGTATCGGATTCTATCATGTCAAAAACTTTGATTGACGCACCAACAATTGTCGGTGCCAAAGAATTTGAAAACAAATACGGACGAGAACGTTGCCGTAATAATTCGATGATTTCTTTTTTTGCTGTAGTATAACCACCCATTGCTCCGCCAAGCGCTTTTCCTAAAGTTCCGGTAACGATATCAACGCGACCCATCACATTTTTTAATTCTACGGTACCTCTTCCGGTTTTACCAATAAAACCAGCTGCATGACATTCGTCAACCATTACCAAAGCATCATATTTATCGGCTAAATCACAAATCTTATCCAATTGGGCAACTATCCCATCCATGGAGAAAACACCATCGGTAACAATAATTTTAAATCGGTGATTTTGTTTATTGGCTTCTATCAATTGCTTTTCGAGATCTGCCATATCATTATTATCATAACGATAACGAGCTGCCTTACACAAACGAACTCCGTCAATAATCGAGGCGTGATTCAAAGAATCGGAAATTATCGCGTCTTCAGCACCCAATAAAGGCTCAAAAACTCCACCATTTGCATCAAAAGCTGCTGCATATAAAATAGTATCTTCAGTGTGATAAAACTTGGCTATTCGATGTTCTAATTCTTTGTGAATATCTTGCGTTCCGCAAATAAAACGAACGGAAGACATGCCATAACCATGGGAATCCATCGCTTCTTTTGCGGCTTGAATTACCTTTGGGTGATTAGACAATCCTAAATAATTATTCGCACAAAAGTTAATTACTTCTTCGCCGGTAGAAATTTTAATCACTGCATCTTGCGAAGTGGTAATGATACGTTCGCTTTTATACAAACCTGCTTCTTTTATAGTTTCTAACTCTTGTTGCAGAAACTCTTTTATTTTGCCGTACATAAGTTTATCCTTTTAAGAACTACAAAAGTAAACAATTCTGCTTGGAAACTGACTCTTGTTTTTTTGTAATACATATGAATACTTATCGCTATTTTTGCGTTTCAAAATTCAACCAATGGCAAGAGACGAAAAGTTAAAATTACAATGGGAAGTGGTTCGAGACAAACTCTCGGAAAAATTTGGTGGTGGTGAGCTATTGGATGTAGATTCTATAACCTATCTTATTGGAATACAGGAGCTTGGAAAAGGGCCTGATAATTTTAAAAAGGATCAAAAAATAGATATTATGCATGTTGCCATTTGTACTTTATTAGAGCCGTTTGGCTTTTATGAATTTGATTATTTCGATGAAGATGGCTGGCCTCATTTTAAATTTTTAGACGAATTACCTAATTTAAAAGCCGGTGAACAAAGTGTTTTGATAAAAGAAGCTATTGTGATGTATTTCGAAAAGAAAGGGTTTTTGGGGTAAAATTGAATTCTCTTTCTAATCATATAGCGATGGTTTTTCATTCAAAAAAAATTAAAACTTCATAGTAAGAACAAATCAAATTTTATGAAATATAAAGACCCTCCTCACAAACAATTTGCCATTTTTCATTTATCTTCTCTAAGAAATAAATCAATCCAACCCCTGCTAATTTGCTTTTTAAACAATCTACTCTAACTATAGCTCTTGATTTTTCAGAATTAAAAACTATGTTAGAAAAAACTAGTCTTGTATTTATAACCTCATAGTCTTTTCTATTTTTATTATCATATTCATTTTTAAAATATACCAGACTATCCTTTCTTTGAAGGTGAATTTTTTTTATATCTATCATTCCTTTTTTTTCACTTTCTAAAAAAATTGTGTATAACACTTTAAATTCTTGGCATGTTTCCGAAAGAGCTGGTATTATATTTCCAGAAAAGGGATGTTGAATGGAATCTATTGCAATAATATATTGTTTGTCAAGATTTTTTTGATGGCTTCTTTCCATATTTATACTATCCTGATTCGATAATGGTACATTTATTCCATTTGCAGTAATTGGTCTTGGAGGATAAGGTACCCTTTTTTCAATTTTAGTTAATTGATTCGTGATTAAGGACAATATTTTATACGTATCCTGCTCCTCATTATTTTGGGAAGTACAGCCTATACTTATTATCAATAGTATTAAACTTATCTTTTTCATTAATTACAATTTACTTGTGAATTATCAAGAACTGTCTTTTGTAATCTATAATATTCACCACTTCTATCTTTTGAAAGCTCTATGTTAACGCCATTATCCATATAATCATCATAACCATATTTTCTTAATCCATCCCAGCCAAACCCCATATAATATTCCAATGGATATGAATTATTATCAATCGCTCTAATTGCCTTGGCAATTGGTTTTACATAATTATCAGCCATATGTTGATGTTGTGCTTCTGTCGTTCCATAATCCCTTCCATTTTCAGCTTTATAATACATATACCAATACAATAAATTTGGTCTGTTGTTGGGGTCTAAACCTTTTTTGTACTGATCGACATAACGGTAAATTTCAGCATGGATTCCTTCATGTAAAATAGTAGCAATGTCTTCTAAAAGATATCCACTAGTACCAAGCCAATAGATTGTTATGTTACCAGTCTGCAAATCTTTTGCGTTTGTACAGGCCATAGCTGCAGCATAATTGCCACAATCTTTACTTGTACCCTTTTTAAATGTAACATTATATTAGCATCTTTATCAAATTTTTCAATTGTTTCTTTAAACAAATTTGTACTAGTGGCAAGTTTATATGCGCACTTAAAAATATCATTATTTTCAAGAGATGGATCAATAATTATCTCTTCTGTATGTGTGTCTATATCTGATTCATGACCC
>CBDTUD010000009.1:0-69245 GCA_965363545.1 uncultured Flavobacteriaceae bacterium
ATTGTAAGAAGCATTACTAACAAATATTTTAAATTTTTCATTTTATTTATTTTAATGTTTTCTATCTTAATTAAAAATCAATTTCTATTCTAAAGGATAACATTCCGAAATCATCGCCACCTTTACCGTCAGCCTCAATCACAGAAAACGGATCTTTGGTTAAATCGCCATTGGCATCATGTCCAACAAAAAGGGCACCTTTTCCATTGGCATATCTATCGTGATTGTTATAAATATAGTTCATCATGAATTTAACATTTGGATTAAAATAGTAATTCAAACCTAGTGTGTAACCTTCTGCAGATCCACCATAAACATTTGCATCAAAATCGTTGGCATTAACATAATCATATCTTAAAGCTACTTCCAACTCTCCGTAATCTTTACCTCTTGTAAGTCTTGTAAATTCGCCATCTGCCCGGTTGTAGTTGTAACGCCCACCAAATAAAAGATAAGCAGCTTGAATGTAATATCCATCAAGATCAATGGTTTCTAAATCATTCATTCTGCTTATTGCATCCTTTTTATATTCTCCTTGAAACATAAAATTTTTAAAGGCTCCCGCGAATTCTATATCATATGCCACTTCAGATTCAACATCACGAATATCATCAGTATCTATATATTTTTTTCGGTTAATCGATGTATGTGAACGGGTACTATATCTATACATATTGGGTACTTCTGTATCTGTTTTTGGAGTTCTATACGTACCTGAAACTCCAAAATGCAATACTTTATCTTGATCGTAAATAGGTCTGAATACCGCTCTACCAGTTAGGGAATAACCCTCATCTATTCCTAAATCTTTGTTTTGATCCTGTGAGAATTCAACTTCCTCAAATTCACCCTGAGTGTTGAAAAATACACCTCCGGCTAAACTATATCTTTCCCCCCAGGTGTTGGCTTGAAATCCAAGATGGCGAGACGCATCCATTTTAGACATTAAAGAGCGTTCCATAAAGGTCAAATATCTCGATGTTGTCAAGGTTTCCATCCCAAAACTTTCTCTAAAGTGACCTGCTTTAAGAATTAGATTTTGTTCATCAAAAATATACCCGATGATCATGTCTTTCATTTCAATTGCCGATCCTGAAAAATCCAAATCTAATTCAGCATACCAATTATTATATAAAACCGCCTTAAAGGCAATTCTTGCCCTACGAATGGTTAGTCCGTTTCCAATAGGATTATAGACATCATTAGAAAAAACCGCAGCATCTAATTGCACACGATTATCCATCCAAAAATGATAACTACCATCTTTTGACGTAAAATTTAGGATACCATCCTGAACCTCTGGATTTAAGCTTAACCAGTTTACCTCTTGGCCGTATTGATTTATTCTAACTGAATCCAATCTTTCCGCCAATTCTTTTTGTGCACTCATTCCAATACTGTAAAGGACAAATGCCACGATCATAATATAAAATTTGTTTCTCATTACTAATTAATTTACTTATCTATTTATTTGCATTATTTATAATTTTCTAATCATTTTTGAAAGCTTTTCATCTTTCCCTATTTTCATCTTCTTGCGCAATCGGTATCGATTCACCTCCACACTTTTTGGCGTAATGTTCAAAATGGATGCTATTTCTTTTGAGGTCAATTTCAATCGAAGAAGTGAGCATAATTTTTTTTCATTATCTGTTAATCCCGGATATTTCTTTTCTAGATTTTTGTAAAAACTTTTGTTTAACTCTTTGATGTATTCTTCAAAATTTTTTCGCTCATTTTCAATATTAAGATTCTCAATAACCAACACCCGTAATGTGTTTAAATCGCTATATTTCAATGATTCTTCTGGTTTTGCTTTAAGTCTTTCTATTTCTACTTTTAATCTGGATAGAATTTCATTTTTTCGAATGATACTTAGGGCTATTTTCTTTTGTTCTTTTTCTTTTTCATCAATTTCTTTTTCCAGTTCAGAGTTTACCCTGTTTTTCATTTTTAATTCATTCTCTAAAGCTTTTTGCTGCTTGTCATATTTTTCGATGCTCTCTTGAAACTCTCCAAGTTTATCTTTATCTCTAAGTTCTACAATGATATATATTTGATATATAATGATAATAATCAATATAATAAGTACAATTAAAAAGGCTGGTTTGTATAATTCGATGGTATTTATTTCTTCGTTTACCGGCTCAAAATTTTGTAAAATTTTTGTTTTATCATCTATTGAAATATTTGAGTTTTGATTGGGAATAACATCTCCTTTTACATTCTTTGTAGGGTTTTGTGATACCGTCACATTGAAAACATTACTCATAAAGAAAAGAGCAAAAAATGCGAAAAAACCTGCTATTATAGGAGTTATAACCCAACCTATTGCAATTCTTCCAATAATATTCAATTGAATTGTTCTACCACCTTTTAAAATACCAATACCTAAAATAGCTCCAACAATTGCTTGCGAACTTGATACCGGAACCAGTGGTATTGGCGGTAATCCGATGTGCGTAAATAAATTGGATAAACTTTGAGAAGAAAAAACGAATAAAACCAAGGAGTGTGCTAATACTACAACCAAGGCGGTTTCAGCATTTAGTTTCATTAAAGAATTTCCGACCGTCATCATCACTTTTTTCGAATAGGTAATAATTCCTATGGCAATAGAAACACCACCTGCAAGAAATAATAATTGAACACCATTAATAGTAAAAAAACCAAAATCTAAAGAAATATTTGGCGCCGATGGTATAAAAACACCAACAACATTTGCAATATTATTGGCACCCAAACTATAGGAACCAAAGGCCCCAACAATAAGCAGCCCATATTTTATATACGCATCTAATCGAATAAGGTGAATTTTTCTCTTTTTAAGAAAGAATCGCAGTAATAAGAATAACAGAATAGCAAAAATACCGCCTAGAATAGGACCAGAAATCCAAGTTGTTACAATTTTTGTGAGCGATGTATAATCTGTTGGATTTCCGGTGAAAAAATTCCAACCGATAATAGCTCCAACAATGGCTTGTGAAGTAGATACCGGAAGTTTCAATTTGGTCATCCAAAAAACAGAAATCCCTGCTGCTAGAGCGACCGTAAAAGCGCCTCCTAAAGCATCGACAGAACCTAATTTTCCAAGAGTTTCTGCACCACCAGAACCTTGCATAATAGAACCTAAAATAACAAAAATAGAGGCAATAATTGCGGCTTGCTTGAATCGAATCAACCGAGAACCAACTGCTGACCCAAAAACATTGGAGGCATCATTGGCACCTAAAGTCCATCCTAAAAAAAGTCCGCTTGAAATAAAAAATAGCAACATAGTTTTGCTTTATATTGAACAATTACATTTTAATTTTAATCACAAGTGACGATAATTGATGTGCAACGCTTTTAGCATTGTTAGAAATTTGTTCAATGTGCAAGGCAAAATATCGAAGGTGAATTTTTTCACTTAATCGCAGTATATCTAATTCTTGAAAGATTTTTCGTTTTAATTTGGTAGACAATACTTCAGCTTCTCTTTGATAAAAAAGAACTTTTTGTATTTTATCTTTCACATCATCTGGCGAAGTAAAAAATGTTCTAGAAGCCGAAACAACATTTTCAGCAGAGTTAGAAGATAGCTTTGTTAATTCTAAAAAATCATTTTTGATAGATTCAGGAATCTTTGGGGTTTCAACATCAAACTGGGTTAATAAATCTTTAGATCTATCAATAATATCGTCAACCTTTTCAATCAAGTTTAAGATATCACTTGCGTAATTTGGCATTAATGCATGTAAATAGAAATCATTTTCAACTTTTCGTTGAATGGCATCTGCTTCTTTTTCTAAACTTTTTAAGGCCACAAGGTTGTGTTCAAACTCAATACTGTTGCCATTAATATAATTGTTAACCCCTTTTTTGAAGTTTAAAATACCTAAATCTAATTTATCAAAAAACTCATCTACACTAAGAGCTACCGACTTTGAAGTTTTAAAAATATTATTCATTATTTCACTTTTACCGTTGATACTTCAAAAGTAAGTTGAATCGAAGCTTACAAACATGATATAAATCAGTCTGTATAGTTCTTGAAAAAAAAATAGTGTATTCACTATTTTTAATAGCTTAAATATCAGTTATATAAGTTGTAGTATGTAGTAAATGCATTGTGTCATAAAAACAGATTGTAGTGTTTATGTTTTGTTTTTATTTTAAGAATTTAAACTTTTTTTATTCACTATTACTATTTAACCTTCAAGTCAAAGAGGGTTTTGTTTTCCAATTTCCCCATCAAAATATCATTTGAATTTACTCGACCAACACCTTCAGGAGTACCTGTAAATATAATGTCGCCAATTTTAAGTGTGAAATACTGAGAAACATAAGAGATAATTTCATCTATTTTCCATAACATGTGTTTTGTATTTCCGTTTTGCACTAATTCATCATTTTTATACAACTGAAAACTCAAGTTCTCTAAATCGTAACCTTTTTTGGAGACGAATTCCCCTAATACAGCGCTACCATCAAATGCTTTTGCCTTTTCCCAAGGTAAACCTTTAGCTTTTAGCTCATTTTGTACATCTCTTGCAGTAAAATCTATTCCCAAACCAATTTTGTCATAATATTTATGCGCAAACTTTTGTTCAATAAATTTTCCTACCCTATTAATCTTCACAAGAACTTCAACTTCATAATGAATGTCTTTTGAAAATGGCGGAATGACAAAAGGGTTCTTATCGATCAATACGGCTGAATCAGGTTTTAAAAAAATTACGGGATCTTTAGGTCTTTCATTTTGAAGCTCTTCAATATGTTTGACATAATTACGGCCGATACAAATAATTTTCATGACAGAATTGGTATTAAAAGGTTAAAAATTATTATTAAAAAAATTACTCTCCAGTTTCAGGAAATACTATTGCACGATTATTGGCTACAATAATTTGATTTTGAAGATGGCATTTTACTGCTTTCGCCAAAACCAATCGCTCAATATCAGCACCAATTCTTTTTAATGTTTTTGGTGTACTATCATGAGTTACACGCTCAACGCCTTGTTCAATAATCGGCCCTTCATCGAGATCTTGCGTAGCATAATGCGCAGTTGCTCCGATTAGCTTAACACCCCTTTCATATGCTCTTTGATATGGATTTGCACCTTGAAAAGCAGGTAAAAAAGAATGATGAATATTTATTATTTTCTGCGGATAACGATGAATAAAATTTGAAGTTAGAATTTGCATGTATCTCGCCATGACAATTAAATCGATGCAATTTTCTTCTATCAATTTCATGACTTGCTGTTCTTGTTCGTGTTTTGCATTTTTATCTACAGGTAAATAAAAATATGGTATTCCAAACATTTTGGCAATTGGCTTTAACTTATCATGGTTACTAATGACCATTTTTATGTTACAATCCAAATCCCCTTCTTGTTGCCTTTCGAGTAAATCATACAAACAATGGCTTGTATGAGAAACCATTATTGCAACATTCATTTTATGTTCTCCATAATGAGCCGACCAGTTAAAATTAAGAGGCTCCGCCAAGGTCAAAAACTTAGTTTCGAGTGTATCTTTACTGATTTCTATACCATCAGCATTTAAATGGATTCGCATGAAATAAGAATTCTGGGCTGCATTTACATATTGCTGACAACTTAAAATATTAAAGCCTTCCTGATAAAAAAAATTCGTGATTTTAGCTACTAAACCTTTCTGGTCGTTGCATTTTATTAGAAAAGTTATTTTTTGTGATTTCATGTATTACTGCTTGTTGCTGATTTATATTATTTCTCTAGTCTCTTTTGCTTTCGCTGGAAGAACAATTTGTTTGTAATTTTCTTTTTCTAAAATTCAAATCACATACTTCTTATGGCAACCATTTTTTCTCAAAATTAGGTTTGCGTTTTTCTAAAAAGGCATTTCTACCTTCTTTTGCTTCTTCGGTCATATAAGCCAAGCGCGTAGCTTCTCCCGCAAAAACTTGTTGCCCAACCATACCGTCATCAGTTAAATTCATGGCAAACTTCAACATTTTTATCGAAGTTGGAGATTTCGCTAAAACTTCTTGAGCCCATTCATAAGCCGTATTTTCTAAATCATCATGAGATACAACTGCATTTACCATACCCATCTCGTAAGCTTCTTGAGCAGAATAATTTCTGCCTAAAAAGAAAATCTCCCGAGCCCTTTTTTGTCCCACCATTTTTGCCAAATACGCAGAACCATATCCCCCATCAAAACTAGTAACATCTGCATCCGTTTGCTTGAAAATAGCATGTTCTTTACTCGCCAAAGTCATATCACAAACCACATGCAAACTATGCCCACCACCTACAGCCCATCCCGGAACCACGGCAATTACAACTTTGGGCATGAACCGAATCAAACGTTGCACCTCTAAAATATTCAATCGATGCATGCCATCTTCGCCAACATAGCCTTGATGACCTCGAGCTTTTTGGTCGCCGCCAGAACAAAAGGAATACACTCCATCTTTGGTTGATGGTCCTTCAGCAGAAAGCAAAACTACTCCAATACTAGTGTCTTCTTGTGCATCGTAAAAAGCATTGTAAAGTTCACTTGTTGTTTTAGGTCGAAATGCATTTCTGACATTTGGGCGATTGAAAGCAATTCTAGCAACACCATTGCATTTTTTGTAGGTTATATCTTCATATTCTTTGGCAATTTTCCATTCTGGTTGTATCATTTGATAAGTTTTACAATTATTGTGAAATATTTAGCGCGCTAAATCGTTGGGATTATAAATAATGATAGCGAAATTAACAAAAGTTTAGAAATTAAACTTCTTGTTGGTTATATTTATCATTTATAAAACTAAAAAAACAAAACTAATTCTATGAAAAAAATAGTCTTACTATTATTATTCGTTTCTTTTTATGGATTTTCTCAAGAAAATATTATTTTAAAAAAGTTTAATTCTAACGAATTAGATGCCGAAAGAATACTAAAAATATATGTACCTGATTCTTACGAAACCAATAAAGACAATACCTATCCGGTTGCCGTAGTTTTTGATGCCGAATATTTATTTGATGTTTATGTGGCAAATTCAAAACTGTTCTCTTCAAGAAATGAAGCTCCGGAACAAATTGTTGTTGGCGTTTTTCAGAATCAAAATGACGAAAGATATATTGATTGCGATTTTAGCATTGATAATGGCTTACCAAATGAATCAAGTACAAAATTTTATAAATTTATTCGAGAAGAGTTATTAAATTATATCGACGGAAATTATAGAACTTCTCTTTTTAAAACAATCGTTGGAAACACAATTACAGCAAATTTTTTAAACTATTTTTATATTGAAAATGAAAGTGCATTTAATGCTTTTATCAATATAAATCCGAGTTATGCGCCAAAAATCAGTGAAAGATTAGAAGCAAAAAGTCAGCATCTAACCGTGAATGCTTTTTATTATTTAAGTTCTGGTAATTTTAATATGGATGACAAATTAGAATCTATTAACAGTGTTCACAATCTTTTAAAACTATCCGATAATGAAAAATTTAAATACAAATATGACGATTTTTCAAATTCAACCAAAACAGCATCAATCGGACAAGCAATACCGAGTGCGATGGGATTTATTTTTGAACTGTTCGCTCCGATTTCTAA
Organism: uncultured Flavobacteriaceae bacterium; assembly: GCA_965363545.1. Taxonomy (GTDB): domain Bacteria; phylum Bacteroidota; class Bacteroidia; order Flavobacteriales; family Flavobacteriaceae; genus Lutimonas. The sequence goes on from CBDTUD010000009.1 coordinate 7,587, forward strand.
AAAAGAATTCGATGAAGAAATAGCAGAATTAACGCCTCCTGAAGCAATTGCGTATTTAGAAAAAAAATATGTTGAAATTGATTATTTATACGGTTCGAACGTAAAAATAAGAGAAAGTGATATTTACATGATAGAACCTGTTATTATTGATAAAAGTAACGGAGATTATCTTGAAGAGTTTGGTAAAATGATTTTAAGATTATATCCAGAATCTCCGATTGGTGATTATTATATTGGCATGTATTATGAAACCGGTTATGACTATAAAAAAGCTATCAAATATTATAAAAACGGTTATGCAAAAATCGGTTCTGACAATCCGAATTCCGATGCGTATTATGGCAATGTAGAAAGAGTATTGGACAAACAGCGAATGCAAAAACTGGGAATTTCACCCGAAGAACCTGAGGCAGAACAAGAAGCAGAAGAAGTTGATAATAACGAAAGCGGACAATAAAAAATACTACTAAAACAGATAAAAAAAAGCTCCCATTTGAGGAGCTTTTATTTTTTTAGGGGAAAAATAATTTCTAGTAGACAGATTCTTTTCCAAATTCTACACATAATAAATAATAGAACATCGCACGATATTTGTTTCTATTAGAAGATCCTAATTTTTCACAAACTTTTTGAATTGCTGCATCTAATTTTGGTCCATCTTTCAAACCTAATTTTTTGATCAAGTAATTGTTTTTAACAGTTTCTAATTCTGACTTATCTGAGCAAGAAACAGTCGCGGAATCTTTATTATAAATTGATGGTCCGCATCCGATAGTTACTTTTGTTAATAAATCCATTTTAGCATTAACGCCAGCTTTCGATTTTAATTCACTCGCATACAACGCAATTAATTCATCCCTTTTACTCATAATTTTTTATATTTAAATTGGTTAAAAAATATTTCTTTCTCAAATTTAAGAAAATAAGAAAGAAATCAACCTAAGCTTTTAAAATATTTTTTTAAAATAAGTTCGTTTTCAATAGTTGGAGTAAAAATTTCAATCAATTTTGGGTTCTCGCTTTTCTTATAAAAATCTTGAAAACAATTATCCAATTCTGTATCATTTTTTACAGATTTATAATCAAACCCATACATTTTACATAAATTTTCTGCGGTAAGATGATGCGGAGATTCAAAATAATTCAGGGCGTTTGTAGATTTGGGTCCTGGGATAAGTCTAAAAATTCCACCTCCGGAATTATTAATAAGTACAATTCTAAAATCTTTCGGAATATAATTATTCCACAAACCATTGCTGTCATAAAAAAAGCTAATATCGCCTGTAACAAAAACTGTTTGACCCGTATTGGCATAAGCTGCTCCGATAGCAGTTGACGTGCTACCATCAATGCCGCTTGTTCCTCGGTTACAAAAAACGTTTAACGTACTATTTAAATCGAACAATTGCGCATAGCGTATTATCGAACTATTTGAAAGTTGCAACTGGATATTTTCAGGTAAACTTTTTAAAACCTTATCAAAAACTTTAAAATCAGAATAAACTAACTCATTCAAATGATTTGCATGATTTTCTTGACGGATTTTTTTCAGGTCTAAAAACTCTTTTTGATAACTACTCTCTTGAGTTTTAGTCAAAAAGAAAAACTGACTAAAAAATAGCTGAGCCGATATTTTAAAATGATGGTTTAAACAAAAGAAGGTGTTTGGTGCATTTTCTTTATCTATATGCCAATGGTATTTTGGTGGATATTTTCTCAAAAACTCCTTTATTTTCTTAGAAACAACCATGCCTCCAAAAGTGAGTAAAACTTCAGGCTGTAATGCTATAAAATCTTTTTCGTTAAAAGGAATAATCAATTTATCAATGCTATTAATAAACTTTTCATGATAAACATTCGAAGTGGTTTCCGTCAAAACTAATACCGAAGAATCTTTGATTAGATGCGAAAGTTGGGTTTGAATAAGCGCATCAGGATTATGGCTGCCAAGCAGAACCATTTTTTTAGATGAAGCATTCCAAATTGTTGCGAATTTTTCTAATTCATCCACTTGTAAAGGAATTTCATCTAACAAACTATCCGACTCTAAATTAATTGAATCTTCTATAATAGGAACCGTAAATTCATCAACAAATTCATAAAGCGGTTCTTCAAACGGCACATTGATATGTACCGGACCATTCTTGTTTTTTGCTGTTTCTATGGCTGATTTTATGAGCAGTTCATTAGCTACAATCTCAGAATTCTTTCCGGTTGAACCGAAATTTTCAGCTTCAAGAGCAATTAAATTGGCATTAAACAGACTGTGATTCGCGAAAACATTTTTCTGTCGAATGGTTTGACCGTCACCAATATCAATCATGAAATTTGGTCTATCTGCAGAGATAACTATTAACGGAATTTTACTGTAAAATGCTTCCGCTACAGCGGGATAATAATTCAATAATGCCGAACCTGAGGTGCAAACTACCACAACAGGTTTTTTGGTTTGTTGTGCAATTCCCAAGGCAAAAAAAGCAGCGCATCTTTCATCAACAATCTGTAAATCAGTAATTTTGGGGTGATTTGAAAAACCAATAATTAACGGAGCATTTCGCGAACCTGGAGAAATAATCACGTGCTCAATATTTTGAGCTACACAATGTTGAATAATTAATTGGGCAAGTTCGTTTTTAGGATATTGCGGCATTTAGTAGATTTGAAATTCAGTAAACAAAAGTAAGAATGTTTTTACAAAACTCTTTTCATAATGGCACTTTTCGCGACAGTTTCTTCCCATTCTTTTTCTGCATTACTATTTATAGTAATTCCACCACCAATATAAACAAAAGCTTTTTGATTCTTTAATTGCATACAACGTAAATTCACAAAAAGATTTGTTTCTTCGGAATCCTGTTTATTTTGCGATTTACAATGAATTTCCCCTAAAAAACCAGTGTAAAATTCTCGGTCGTAATTTTCATTTTTCAGGATAAATTTTTTGGCTGCATCTTTCGGTAAACCGCAAACAGCCGGCGTTGGGTGTAAAGTTCTCACTAAATGCAACAATTGTTTTTTTGACGTCAATTTCCCAGAAATTTCGGAACAAATATGCAAGAGACTCCCGGCTTTCAATGTAAAAGGTTTGCTGATTTTTAAATCAATTTCTGCTAAATTAGATTGAATAAAATCGGTCACAAACTGTTGTTCTTGAATTTCTTTATCTCCCCAAATAATATCCAAAGTTCCCTTATAATTTTGTGTACTTGCGAGCGCCATTGTTTTAAAATGGTTATTTTTTGTTTTGATCAATATTTCGGGTGTTGCTCCCATCCAAAAACCAACTTTGGGATGAAACCAGCAATACACAAAGGTTGAAGGATAGGCTGCAAGCAATTTTTGAAAAACAATTTTCACATCAAAATGATCGATTTTAACAACTTCTATTCTCGACAACACCACTTTTTCTAATAATCCGTTTTGTATTGCAGAAATACCATTTTTAACTAATTTCAAATGCTTTTCTTTCTCGCTCTCCTTGGGAATCAAAGAAGTTTCATCTGTATGCTCCTCTTTTGCATAATCACCTAAATCAGCAAAAAATAAATCACATTTTTCAACTGGAAACAGAATACTCTGAGCAGAATATTCAAACGGTGAAAACACGAAACCTGATTCAGACAAATTTTTAGACAAATACAATTCCTTATCTTTTTGAAATAAGCCTTTTACCAAGCTCTCCTCTGGTTTTTTATAGATTACAAAAGGAGACCCTGCATTTCTAGCTGTTTCTATTTTTACTAATAAATCGTTTAAATCTGTTTGCAATTTAAAGTGCTTTTAAAATTTCGTTTTTTATAAATTCAAAATCCGTCCATACTAAAGCATGAGTTCCGTTTTTTATCGAGACCAACTGAAATTTATCTTGATCTATAATTTTTTCCAAAAATAAAGAATTTTTATAAGGAACAATCTTATCGGAAGTTCCATGTATTACAATCACTTTTGATTCACTTATATTCCATTGCTTTTCCAGTTTGGGTAATTCGGAAATATGTTTCAGTTTTTCTTTGGAGGCAGCTTGAAAAATATCAGGAATTAATCTTCTTGTTAGCTCCCATTCATACAATTTCAAAGCCCAAAACATTGGTTCTAAATCTCCTTTTACTGAGGGAGCCAATGCTATTTTCTGCTTATAATTTTTAGTGGCAGCCATTACAATAGTAGCACCATAAGAATATCCTACCAAAACTATTTTTTTAGGATCCCAATTTTCTAACACTTTCTCTAAAACCTCTAATTCTAGGAGGATTGAATTTAATACTTCTCCTGTATTTTCATTACCATAACCAATTCTATCATAGGTAATTATATTAGCTTTTTGACGTAAATCAGCATCAATTAAGTATTTCTTAAAATCCATGCTAGAACCAGGTGAACCATGAATAAAAACTAAAATTGGCAAGGCTGTATCGATTGTCTTTTGCATTTCAATCACTCTTACTTTTTTGTCTTTGTAATCAATATTACGAATGGTTGGATGAATTTTTTCTGAAGATAATTTTTCTAAAATCTGAGTATTTGTATTCGGTTTAGTAATCTGATAAAAAAGTATAGCCAGGGCTACCAAAATAACTAATAGTAAAATGCCAACGATTTTAAAAAATTTCTTCCACCGAGCTTTCTTCATTAAGTTCTATTGTTTTTTCGGCAAGATGATATTGGTAAGTTTGCATATCGTAATTAATTTATTTTCCTCATCTACTATGCGAATTTCCCATAAATGGGTAGATCTTCCTTTATGAATTATGCGTGCTGTGGCGCTTACAATACCTTCTTTTTTACTCTTTAGGTGGTTCGCATTTATTTCAATTCCGCGAATTTCGAACTTACTATTATCTATAAAAATATGTGAAGCCATACTCCCGACACTTTCTGCTAACGAAACAGTTGCACCACCATGCAAAAGCCCCATAGGTTGGTACACGCGAGAATTTACTGGCATAGTCGCTGTTAAGAAATCATCTCCAATTTCAGTATATTGAATTTCAAGAGTTTCCATGAGCGTATTTTTGCACATCGCATTTATTTTAGATAAAATGTCTTTCGAATTCATATTAAAACTATATTATTTCGGTAAAAATAAGATTTTTCAATGGTTTGCTCCTAACAAACAAGAGGTTAAAATAAAAAAATAAAAACTTTAAAAAGAACTGTTAAATAAAACAAAATCAATGTCAATTTTATTTGGAATTCGTTTTTAAATATTATTTTTGCACAAAAATATTTCAAAAATTATGGCGTACAAAATTCGTGTTATTTTAAATGCAAAAACAGATGTTATACGTGATATTGCAATTGAACAATCGGAAACTTTAGAAGATTTACACAATGCAATTACGAATGCTTACGGTTTTTCCGGACATGAAATGGCATCCTTTTATAAAGCAGATAATGAATGGAATCAAGGAGAAGAATTTCCTTTATTCGACATGAGCGAAGAATATAGTGATGATACCATCATGATGAGCGAAGTAATTTTGGAAAGCGTACTTACAAAACCAAATGAAAAATTGATTTATGTGTACGATTTTTTCAATATGTGGTCTTTTTACGTCGAGTTGATTGAAACTGATTTTGAAGCTATTGATTTTTCACTTCCAAGTTTGGTTTTTTCTTTAGGAGCAATTCCTAAAAATGCACCTGATTTAGTTTTTGAAAAAGACACTAAAAAAAGTCCAAAATCGATAGATAATTATGAAGATTTAGATGATGACGACATAGACGACGATGATCTAGACGATTTTGACGAGTACGATGATGATATTGACGCGTATTAAAATTACCGAATAATATAGGTATTCGCACTCTCGTAGTTACGTACCACAAAATCAAAGGCTACTGTTAATATTTCTCCCATATTTCTACAGCTTTTAAATCGTTTATCATTGGTATATTGATTCAAACCTTTTTTAAGTTTCTCTACATTTTCAGGTGTTGAAATATTATCGTTTATCATGCAGTGAAGCAACTGCTTTACACGATCATGAGAACCTTTTAACCTTTTCGCCACCATAGATCGTTCTTCTTTTCGATATTGCTCAATAGATTTGGGTTGTAAACATTCTTCCACCATTTTTACAAACGGATAATTATCTTTAAAAAACTGGGGCAAATAAACTTTTATATTTCCTTCATACGATTGTTGGTCAAAATCCATTGCACGAATACGATATTGTACTTGATCAAAATCAAAAGTTGGTACAATTACATAATTATATGCACGCATATCCCCTAATAAACGCATCAAACTCCGTTCATTGAATTTTACAAATTCTTTCGACAATCGGAGTTTTTCAACTCTTGATAATTCTAAAAAACTCTCTTCCATAAAAGCATCACCAGGAATTCCCAACACATGTTCTTCAATCAAGGTGTCTTTATAAACTAAAAAATTGATGTTATTTGGTGAAAGAATATCTTCTAACTCTAATCCGTAAACTCGCGATGCATCGGCTTTTTTTACATAGATATAGGTATAGTTATCATTCAATATGTTTCGAATTTTCACACGAAATGGTTTGGAATTTCCAAAAGTGCAATAATCAATTTCATCGACCATCAAGTGTTCTAAAATATCTTCGGTACCGTCACTATGCAAAATATTATACATTCGCTTCAAGCTCAAATCAATGTCAATTTGCTCAAATTCAGGATAATAAACACGTATCCATAAGGTATCTTTATCATTTTTATCATAAACCGTTACAGAACCTGAAAAACGCAATAAATCGTCATAAAAAACCGGAATTTTTATATTTCGATTGTATTCCGTCAAATAATCATAAAGCATTTGATTAATCGGAAAAGTTGGTTTTTTTTTAGAAATTAGTTTTTGTTCCATTGCAATTATCCATTATTAAAGTCCTTTAAAAAAAGGTGTCACGAAGATACTAAAACTTTAGGTCTTCTTCCTAAATAATAGAAAAATCAGATTAATATTCAAGCCTAAGAGTAACAAATAATTTATTTGTTCGTCGTATAGATAACCAAAACAAAATCTCCTTGGAAACAATTTTATCTTTAAAAAATCTACATAAAAAATTTGGTGCAATTCATGCCGTTAACAACCTTTCTTTTGACATTAAAAAAGGAAATGTATATGGTATCTTGGGTCCGAATGGTAGTGGAAAATCAACCACTTTAGGTATTATTTTAAATGTTGTAAACAAAACTTCGGGCGAATTTAGCTGGTTCAACGGTAATACCTCAACACACGATGCGCTAAAAAAAGTTGGAGCAATTATTGAAAGACCCAATTTTTACCCATACATGTCGGCAGTTGAAAATTTAAAATTGGTGTGTAAAATTAAGGAAATTCCGTATGATAAAATCGATCAAAAATTAAAGGAAGTAAATCTTTACGAAAGAAAAAATAGCAAATTCAAAACCTTTTCTTTAGGGATGAAACAACGTTTGGCAATCGCTTCGGCCCTGCTTAACGATCCTGAAATTTTGATTTTAGACGAACCTACCAATGGTTTAGATCCGCAAGGAATTCATGAAATAAGAAGTATTATTCAAGATATTGCTTCAAAAGGAACAACCATTTTATTGGCCTCTCATTTATTAGATGAAGTCGAAAAAGTTTGTTCGCATGTGGTGGTGATTCGAAAAGGAATCAAATTGTATTCCGGTCGTGTAGACGAAATGACCTCTTCTTTTGGCATAATTGAATTAAACGCTGATAATAAAACCGGTAAACTTATAAAATTACTGCAAGATTATGACGGTATTGCAAATGTAAAAATGGAAAACAATCTAATTTTTGCCGTGTTGAATAAAGATATTTCTACAGCGGATTTAAACAAATTTTGCCTTCAAAATGACATATTTTTATCGCATTTAACGAAAAGAAAACCAACTTTAGAACAACAATTCTTAACCTTGACTAACAATGTTTAGACTTCTCAATATAGAAATTCACAAACTCAAAAATAGCCGTGCTAGCATAGTTTTAATCAGCACTTATTTTTTACTGTTGACCTCCATCGCGCTTATTGCGGCGATTAAATTTGATATCGGTCCTATTCAATTTCATTTGGCAGAACAGGGGATTTTTAATTTCCCATACATATGGCATTTTAACACTTTTATAGCCGCATTTTTTAAACTTTTTTTATTGCTAGTTATTGTTTCCATGGTTTCTAACGAATACAGCAACAAGACTTTAAAGCAAAATTTAATCGACGGCCTCAGTAAAAAAGAATTCATTTTAAGTAAGTTTTATACCGTTATTTTATTTGCTTTGATTTCGACAATCTTTGTTTTTGTAGTTTCTTTAATTTTGGGATTAATTTATTCAGACTTTAACGAACCTTCCATCATCTTTTCAAATTTAGAATACCTTGTTGCTTATTTTATAAAACTTGTTGGATTTTTCTCTTTCGGCTTGTTTATGGGTTTATTAATTAAACGATCTGCTTTTGCTGTTGGAGCCATGCTGATTTTATTTGTCATCGAAACCATCAGTTATAATATTTTAAAATACAATTTTTTAAAGGGTACAAATATTGCAGATAACATCTATCAATTTGGACCATTTCATGCCTTATGGAATTTAATTGACGAACCTTTTTCAAGACTCAATGCTGTAAAAACTTTGGCTTCTCAAATTGGTGAAAATATCGAATATGATTATGGTGTGCACTGGTATCAAATTGCGATTGTCATGGGATGGATTGCCTTTTTTATTTACGGATCATATTTCCTGTTAAAGAAACGTGATTTATAAAATTCTGCAAAAAAAATTGAATTTCCAGCTTTAATTGGGCCACCAAACCTATTGTAGATAAAATTATATTATGCACGATGTTTTTCGACTATGATTTACAGAAAAAAAAATTAGTAGTTGAAATTTCAGAAAGTATTTTTCTATCTATCGAAATATATAAATTGTGTAAACATTTTTTATAGTAAAAATAGGGTAAATACAACGCCTCAGATGATGATTTATAAACCCACTTCAATTTCTTAAAATGGTTTATGCTTTAAAAACCAAAACTTGGAGTGCTGTAATAAATCTACCTCATAAAAAAAGGCTGCCAGAAACGACAGCCTTTTTAATTATAATTATTTTAATTACAAAACGTTATCCATGATTTCCTGAACTACTTCCGGATTTAACAACGTGCTTGTATCTCCTAAATTACTGGTGTCATTACAGGCTATTTTTCGTAATATTCTTCGCATTATTTTACCAGAACGTGTTTTAGGTAAGCCAACCGTGAATTGTATTTTATCTAATTTCGCAATCGGCCCGATATGCTCAGTAATAATTTGGTTGATCTCACGACGTAAATTTTCTTGATCTCTACTTTCACCTGTTTCTTTTAAAATAACATAGCCGTAAAGCGCATTTCCTTTCACATCATGTGGGAATCCAACAATTGCGGATTCTGCTACTGCAGGATGTTCATTTACAGCATCTTCAATCGGAGCAGTACCCAAATTATGACCAGAAACAATAATCACATCATCTACACGACCTGTAATTCGATAGTAACCAACTTCATCGCGTAAAGCGCCATCTCCTGTAAAGTATTTATTTTCAAAAGCAGTAAAATAGGTCTCTTTATACCGTTGATGATTTCCCCAAATAGTTCTTGCAATAGAAGGCCATGGAAATTTAATACATAGTCGACCATCTACTTGATTATCTGTTATTTCCACACCATTCTCATCCATTAAAGCAGGTTGAATTCCCGGAAAAGGTAAGGTTGCGTACGTAGGTTTCGTCGGCGTTGCAAAAGGAATTGGCGTAATCATTACACCTCCAGTTTCTGTTTGCCACCAAGTATCTACAATTGGGCTTTTCTTTTTACCAACATTATCATTATACCAGTGCCAAGCCTCCTCATTAATTGGCTCTCCAACCGAGCCCAAAACTTTCAAAGAAGATAAGTCATGTTTTTCTACAAAATCTAAATTCTCTTTTGCCAATGCTCGAATTGCAGTTGGTGCGGTATAAAATTGTGTGATTTTATGTTTTGCAACAATTTCCCAAAAACGACCAAAATCCGGATAACTAGGAACTCCTTCAAACATAACCGATGTTGCACCGTTTGCTAACGGACCGTAAACAATATAACTATGGCCTGTAATCCAACCAATATCAGCGGTACACCAATAGATATCATTTTCTTTGTATTGAAAAACATTTTTAAATGTATATGCGGTGTAAACCATATATCCTGCGGTAGTATGAACCATTCCTTTTGGCCTTCCGGTTGAACCGGAAGTGTACAAAATAAAAAGCGGATCTTCGGCATCCATTAATTCTGCCTTACAAGTTTTATCAGCGGCATCCAAAAGTGGTTGTACCCATTTATCTCGCCCTTCTTTCATGGTCACTTTGGTGTTTGTTCGATTTACCACCAAAACAGTTTCGACACAGGGACAATTATTTATTGCTTCATCAACAATTACTTTCAAATCAATTGATTTTGTACCTCGAAAAGAGCCATCAGAGGCAATTACCATTTTACAATCGCTATCATTAATTCTTGTTGCCAGTGCTGTAGATGAAAATCCGGCGAAGACCACCGAATGAATAGCACCGATTCTCGCGCAGGCCAAAACAGAAATTGCCAACTCAGGAATCATCGGAAGATAAATACAAACTCTATCCCCTTTTTTTATACCATTATCTTTTAGCACATTAGCAAATTGACAAACGCGGTCATGCAAATCACTATAACTAATATACTGTGCTTTTTCTTCAGGGTTATTCGGTTCGAAAATAAAAGCCGTTTTATCACCTCTTGTCATTAAATGTCGATCGATGCAGTTTTCCGTAATATTCAATTTTGCACCTTCAAACCATTTAATTTCAGGCTTTTTAAAATCCCAACTCAATACTTTATCCCATCTTTTTCGCCATACAAAATGTTCCTCTGCAACCTCTTCCCAAAAGCTTTCCGGGTTTCTAACCGATTTTCTATAAACTTGATAATACTCCTCTAAATGCTTGATGTGATAATTACTCATTTTTGTACGTTTTTTTTAATATTTTATCTCCAATTAACTATTTTTATTTTGATTTTCTAAATTTAAGAAAAAATATAATGCATTATCCATAATTGCTTGAACGACATTCATATTTTACAAAGTGGAGATATCTTACCTCTTTTAAAATGTTATATTCCAGCTCCAAACTAGGTGCATAAACACTAAATTTCAATACGCCTAAGGCCAAAGGTATATGCCCTTTTAATGTGTCTTCCATACCAAAACAGCACATTCTGTCAAAGAGTAATTTAAAGAAACTATATTTTCTATAGAAAAGGATTTGGTCATGTATTTATCCACTCCCAATTCTTTTCCTTTTACATAATTTATAAATTCCATTTGAATTGTCTTATTTTTGCCCCATGAAATTTACTATTCAATCAGAATTCAAACCTACAGGAGATCAACCACAAGCTATAAAAGAATTGATTCAAGGTTTGGAGGATGGAGAAAAACACCAAGTATTACTAGGTGTAACAGGTTCTGGAAAGACATTTACCGTTGCCAATGTTATTGAAAAAGTTGAAAAACCGACCTTGGTTTTAGCACATAACAAAACTTTGGCTGCACAATTGTATTCCGAATTCAAGCAGTTTTTTCCGAATAATGCGGTTGAATATTTTGTTTCCTATTATGATTATTACCAACCCGAGGCCTATATCCCTACTACTGGTTTATATATTGAAAAAGACCTGTCTATTAATGATGAAATTGAGAGACTTCGGTTAAGTGCGACCTCATCCCTACTTTCGGGGCGAAGAGATGTTTTAGTCGTTGCTTCTGTTTCTTGCCTTTACGGGATAGGAAATCCGGTAGAATTCAAAAAAAATGTCATTGAAATTTACAAAGACCAAATTATTCCGAGAACAAAATTTTTGCACCAATTGGTTACCAGTTTATATTCTCGAACTGATGCCGAGGTAAAAAGTGGTAGTTTTAAAGTAAAAGGTGATACAATTTCTATCTACCCTTCTTATGGAGAAACTGGGTTTAAAGTTCATTTTTTTGGTGATGAAATTGAAGAAATCGAAAGTTTTGATTTGATAAATAACGAGATTCTCGAAAAATACGAACAGTTAACCATCTATCCTGCTAATTTATTCGTTACCTCTCCAGATATTTTACAAAATGCTATTCATGAAATTCAGGATGACATGATGAAACAAGTTGCATATTTTGAGGAAATTGGAAAAGGACTGGAAGCAAAAAGATTAAAAGAAAGAACCGAATTCGATTTAGAAATGATTCGTGAATTGGGTTATTGCAGCGGTATTGAAAATTATTCTCGCTATCTCGATGGCAGAGCACCAGGAACGAGACCATTCTGCTTGTTAGATTATTTTCCTAGTGATTATTTAATGTTGATAGATGAAAGTCATGTTACCGTTCCGCAAGTTCATGCAATGTATGGAGGCGACCGTTCCCGTAAGGAAAATTTGGTAGAATACGGATTTCGTTTACCATCTGCGATGGATAACCGTCCGCTTAAATTTGAAGAATTTGAAGCCATACAAAACCAAGTAATTTTCATCAGTGCTACTCCTGCAGATTACGAAATGCAATTAGCAGAAGGTGTTTTTGTAGAACAAGTAATTCGTCCGACTGGCTTATTAGACCCCGAAATTGAAGTGCGACCAAGTTTGAATCAGATCGATGATTTAATTGAAGAAATTCAAAAAAGGGTTGAATTAGACGAACGTGTTTTAGTAACTACACTTACTAAAAGAATGGCCGAAGAACTTACGAAATATCTCACTCGAATTCAGATTCGATGCCGCTATATTCATTCAGATGTCGATACTTTAGAAAGAGTACAAATCATGCAAGATTTGCGAAAAGGATTATTTGATGTATTGATCGGTGTCAACCTTTTACGAGAAGGTTTAGATTTACCAGAAGTTTCACTCGTTGCTATTTTAGATGCCGATAAGGAAGGTTTTTTACGTAGTCATCGTTCACTGACACAAACTGTTGGCAGAGCCGCTCGAAACATAAATGGTAGAGCAATTTTGTATGCAGATAGGATTACAAAAAGCATGCAATTAACTATGGATGAGACTAATAGAAGAAGAGAGAAGCAAGTTGCTTACAATACTGAAAACAAGATTACGCCAACGCAGATTAATAAAATAATCGGTGATTCTTTAACCAAAAAAGAAATTACAACCTATCAATATGACAGCGCAAATGCAAAGGCAGCTGAACGGGATTTGCAATATTTGGCCAAACCGGAAATTGAGAAACGTATACGAGAAAAAAGAAAAACGATGGAAGAGGCAGCAAAAGCGCTAGACTTTTTAGTCGCTGCACAAATGCGTGATGAAATAAAAGAATTACAGGGACATTTGTAAATCTTATCTACAATTTCAAAATCTTTTGAAGATCTTTTTCAAGCAACTCTAACAAACCTGACTCGGGCAATCTTTTAGTTAATTCGCGCCAGTTATTATCCTTTTTAAAAATTGCTTTGAAAATAGGCAGTGAATCTTCCAGTTGCCCATTACTTGCCATGGCAATGGCTGTCCAATATTTCATTTCTAAATTTTCAGGAAATAATTTTTCCGCAGCACCATATTCTTCCAATGCTAATTTCATATCCCCATGCTCTACTGCAAGATCACCTTTATTCATATGCTGATATGCATTGTGTACATTCAGCAATCTTTCTAATTCTTCTAAAGGATTTTGATGATCATCGACACGTAAATCTACCAATTTATCCAACCAAGGCTCCTCGACTTTATTTGCACCAACAACGATAAGTGCTGCCGATTGTTTTCCGCGAATATCACCTCCTGCTTTTTGTGCTGCTTGTAAAACTTTAACAACCCTTTCTGCTAAAGGCAAATTGCCATTTTCTTCAAAGGCCTTTCGCATCGATGGGATTACTTTGTCATTAAGCATCATATTTGCTTGCACAGAAAAATTATCTCCAATAAAATGTCCGGCTTCCCGGATGCATTTATCCCCTGTAAAAGCGGCAGAATTTCCGTTACCATCAAGCATCGCAACTTGACGAACATCTTTACCAGTATCTTTGGATACTAAAATTTCCAATGCTTCTTTTGCACTTTTGCCTTCAGCCATCAACTGGATTCCTTGCGGCCCATAAGCCGGATTGACAAAAGATTGTGTCGCTACAACACCTACTCCTGATTTGCCCCAAGACACTATACTACCAACCGAAAACCAATGACTTTGCACACCAACTGCCATTTCACCGGTTACCGTGTCACGGGCAACAATAGAAAATGTATGCGCTAATTGATCTTTATAAATCTGAGCAAAATTTGCGATCGGTAATAGAAATAGACAAATTACTAGTGCTATTTTTAAAGAAGATATTTTCATAATATGATTTTATTCGTTGTTTAAATCCAATTCTAATCCTTTAAAAAATCATCCAAAATTTGATAAAATTTTTCAGGCTCTTCCAAATACGGATTATGACCGCTTTGTTCAAACATCACAAAATTTGCTTTTGGCATAAATTTTTTATACTGAATAGCGTATTCCGGAGTGGAAACTCCATCGTATCTACCCGCCATAATTAAGGTTGGAAACATTAGGTTTTTAAGTTCTCTGCGAAAATCGATATCCATCATAGAACCGGAAACGAAAAAATCGGCATCTCGTCCGATAATCGCAAAATACACCTCGACATTCATGCCTCTAAAATTTGTTTTTGGCACATTTTGTTTTAATTTGGTATCGTGGTAATACACATATTTCGCAGGAATATTACCATATAATTCACTAAAAACCGGGTCGCTGGAAACATATCCTAAGTTTCGTAAAGAATCAACTTTCTGCCATTTTTCAGGAAAATGAGTTTTTGCATAATGATTGTAACTATCGCAGTTTGCCTGCCACATTTCACCACTGTGAAATCCATTAATCAAGACCATTTTGTTTACCTTTTCAGGATATTTAATCGCATAAGCTTGCGCTACGACCGTACCATAAGAATGACCTATTAATGAAATTTTATCAAGTTTTAATGCCTTTCTAATTTCATCGATAACATGCACATCATTCGCAACCGAATATTCTGTTTTAGTTTTAGCATCTCCCGATAATCCTCGCCCGAGCAAATCCATAAAAACAACTTGGTGACTTTTATAATAGTGTCCGAAATTTCCTTGCATATAATCATGTGAATTTCCGGGACCACCGGGAATAAAGAAAATAGCATCACCATTACCTAAGGTTTCGACATGAATGTCATACCCGTCAATTTTTAGGGTTTTTGAGACAAATTTTTCATAAATAGTTTCAGTAGTCTGTGCATAAAATGCGATACTGATCAAGGTAAAAAACAAGGATAATCGTAAATATTTCATTTGGATTTTGACTAAGCAGATTGTTAAAAGTAAAAATACGATAAAAAATTTGAAGTTATTTATGTTCGATTTTCAAGATTAAGATTTCGCAATTTCAAGAATTTTATCTGAAGGAATTCTTGTCACATCTGTTTTGTTATTTGCCAAATAGAACATCGCTTTTGCAATATTCTCAGCTTCAATTCCTTTGTATTTTTTTAATTTTCCTACCAATAAAAAACCAAATAGTTTGGTTAGAACAATCGCAATTTTCTCACCTACTCGACTTTCTTTTCTATCCCCAAAAATTAAGGAGGGTTCTAACAAATAGGTATACGGAATATTTTCTTGTAAAACTGCTTGTTCCATTTCACCTTTAGTTCGAGAATAAAAAATAGAACTTTTAGCATCTGCTCCCAAAGCAGAAATTACCATATAAGTTGGAATCTTATTTTTGGTACACAATTTTGCCGCGGCAACAGGAATTCCGAAATCAATTTTGCGGTATGTTTCTTTGTCCGGTGTTTTCTTTGCTGTTGTACCAATGCAGCAAAAACAAACATCACCGGTAAAGTCGTTTTCAAAATTTTCCAATTGCAATAAATCACCAACGAATTCCTTTATTTTTGGATGCTTTTTTTCAATGTTCTTTCGAGAGATAATCTTAACGGAACAATATTGATCATCCTGAAGCAAAAGCTCCAAAAGAATACTTCCGGTTAAACCGCTCGCACCTAAAACAATAGCTGTTTTATTCATTTTATGGTATTTTCGTTAAACAAATAAAGCACTTTAAATTTAGGCAATTCCTTAAACAAAGTAGCACAATTTTAAACTTTTAGTATAAGAATCTTAGAGTCTACTTTAGATATAAGTTAAATTTTTTATAAAAAATTCTTCATCATTGAAATTCTATTTTCAACTATTTTAAAAGCCTTATTTTAGCAACACAAAAATAACAGCAGTTTCATGATTCGAAAACAACTTACATATTCTATATTTTTCATTTTTTTACTTTGCGTAAATCTTTTAACGGCTCAAAATAAATCGTTTGAAATTACAGGTACGGTTATCGATCAAACGCGAAAAGAACCCATACCATTTGCGACAGTAGTTTTAATCGATAAAAATAGTAATCAAACAGTAACCGGAACAACTACAGGAGAAGATGGCACCTTTATAATAGACTCTAATTCTTCAGAAATCTATATAGAAATTAGCTTTATTGGCTATGATAGCAAGCAAATTACTAAGTTATCCATTAAAAATGGAATAGCTAATCTTGGGGCAATTTCTTTGGAAGAAATCAGCCAGGCGTTGCAAGAAGTAACCATAAATGCGGAAAAATCGAGTACGGAATTTAAACTCGATAAACGGGTTTTTAATGTTGGACAAGACATTGCATCAACTGGTATGGGTGCACTTGAAGTATTGAATAATGTACCTTCTGTAAATGTCAGTATTGAAGGAGAAATTAGCTTGCGTGGCAGTACGGGTGTACAGATTTTAATTGACGGAAAACCATCGGTTATCGCCAATGACAGAAGCAATGCTTTAGGCACAATTACAGCTGATATGATTGAAAAAATTGAAGTAATTACCAATCCTTCAGCCAAATATGATGCAGAAGGAACTTCAGGTATTCTTAATATTGTTCTCAAAAAAGATGATAAAAGAGGCTTGAATGGTTCCATTTCATTAAATACCGGAATTCCAGATAATCACAGTGTTGGCCTAAGTCTGAATCGAAGAACCGAAAAATTCAATCTCTTTGCGCAACTTGGCGCAGGATACCGATCTATTCCGAGTGAAACAAAAAATATAAACAGAGATCTTATTGAAAATACAAGTGTCGAAAATCAAGGTGAATACTTTAGAAATGAAACATTTTATAATGTTATTTTAGGTACCGATTATCATATTAACGAATGGAATGTACTCACACTTTCAGGTAATTTCGCTTACGAAGTAGAAGAGCAACCATCGGAAACTGATTTTCAGCTATTGGATGCAACGAACAATGTAACATCAGCATGGAAACGGAAGGAGAAAACAGATGCTACAAATCCGAAATGGCAATATGAACTAAATTATAAAAAAGAGTTTGAAGATGATGAAGACCACATGCTTTTAATTAGTGCTTTAGGAAGTTTTTTTGGTAAGGATCAAAACTCAGATTTTCAAAATGAATCAATTTCAGGAACACCGAAGGATAACCAGCAACAAACAGAAACCGAATTTCAACAAGCCGATTATACGTTTAAACTCGATTATACAAAACCGTTTCTTGAAAAATACACCGTAGAAGTAGGTACACAATATATCATCAATGATGTTGGAAACGACTATGAAGTAAGAGATTTTGACGATGGTGATTGGATAGTAAACGAAGACTTAACCAATAATTTTGAATACAATCAAAAGGTTTTGGGACTTTATGCTACTGGCGCTTACGAGGGAGATGTTTGGGGTTTTAAAGCGGGATTACGTGTTGAAAATACCGACCTAAAAACGCTTCTTACCAACACCGATCAAACCAATAAGCAAGATTATACCGATTTTTTTCCGAGCGCACATGCCACCTATAAATTTTCAGAAAAAACTTCGTTGCAAATCGGTTATTCGAGTCGTGTTTACCGACCAAGACTTTGGGATTTGAATCCTTTTTTTAATATTCGTAATGACTATAATATCCGTACCGGAAATCCAAATTTACAACCTGAATACACCGATTCATTTGAACTTACCACCATTTTTATTCTTGAAAAAGCATCAATAAATGTTGGGCTTTACCATCGCTACACTACTGATGTAATCGAGCAAGTATCTGTTTTTGAAAATGACAAAACCCTTTCTACACCAATCAATATAGGCACAAATAATACCACGGGTTTTGAAGCCAATGCAAAATATAGTCCACTACAATGGTTTACCTTAAATGGTGATTTCAACTTCAATTATTTTAAAAGAGATGGTGCATATGAAGATAAATCTTTTGATTTTAATGGAAATAACTGGACAACCAAAGTGACCGGAAAATTTAAATTACCTGCCGATTTTGATTTTGAAATTACAGGCCAATACCAATCTGGATATCCTACTGTTCAAAGTGAGATTTCGGCAAACGCTTTCGCGGATATTGGGATTCGTAAAAAGTTACTGAAAGGAAAAGCGGTGATCAATCTAGGGATAAGAGATGTTTTTGAATCTCGAATTAGGGAAATTGAAACTTTTCAACCGGACTTCTATCTTTATAATTATAACACCAGAGGAAGATTTATAACACTTGGTTTTAGTTATGGATTTGGAAAAGGAGAAGCCATGACCTATTCAGGTTCTAGGAGGTAGTTATTTCACTAAAATTTACTTAAATACCAATCAATACCAGCGCTTTTTTTTCTGTTTCGAAGCATCTGATTTTCTGCCTTTTCTATATTTGCTACCTTGTTTTTTGTGTATTTCAGGTTTGGCTTTCGGATCTAAAGGATAGGGATGCTCTTCTTCTACTGTAATAGTTTGATTGATCAGCTTTTGAATCGCAATAATATAGCTTTTTTCATCTGCTGAACAAAACGAATAAGCAACACCAATATTTCCTGCTCTACCTGTTCTACCAATTCTATGCACATAAGTTTCCGGCACATTCGGAATATCAAAATTAATTACTGCATCTAAATTTTGCACATCGATTCCGCGTGCAGCGACATCGGTAGCAATTAAAATATTCACTTCTCCTTTTTTAAATTTATGAAGTGCCTCTTGGCGGTCTAACTGGGCTTTATCACCATGAATAGTTTCAACCTTAAAATCATTTTTTTGTAAAGAATTTTCCAATTTATCCACCCCGTATTTTGTTCTTCTAAAAATTAGAATATTTCCTTTTATGGTGTTTCTCAGCAGATGCAAACACAATTCCATTTTTTGAGGTTTTGGCGTATAATATAAAAGTTGATGTACTCCTTTTGCCGCTGAAGAAGTTGGAGAAACCTCAACCTTTACTGGATTTTTTAAAATAGTATTCGCTAATTGCACCACTTTAAAAGGCATGGTTGCCGAAAATAAAAGCACTTGCTTATTATCTGGACAAAGTCTCTCTATTTTCTTTACATCATCTATAAAACCCATATCGAGCATCAAATCAGCTTCATCTAAAACCAAAGTCTCAACATAGCTCAAATTAACAATGTCTTGTTTGTGCAAATCTAATAAACGACCAGGCGTGGCAATTAAAATATCCACTCCCTTTTTAAGAAAATCTTTTTGTGGCTCGATTGAAATTCCACCAAAAACAACTGCTGTTTTCAAACTGGTATATCTACCATAAGCTTTAAAACTTTCTTCGATTTGCAATGCCAATTCACGAGTCGGACTCACCACTAAAGCTCTAATTTTCTTTCCTTTTTTTGATCCATCTTGCTTATCGTAAAGTAGTTGCAAAATGGGCAAAGCGAAGGCTGCGGTTTTTCCGGTTCCGGTTTGCGCCGAAGCAATGACATCTTTTTTCGCCAAAACCAAAGGAATAGTTTGCTCTTGAATCAATGTTGGATTTTCATAATTCTTTTCTGAAATTGCTTTCAGAATCGGTTTATTGAGTTGTAAGTTTTTAAATGACATTTTGATTGTTTTAGCAAATAGTTTGACAAAGGTACTGCAAATTTAACTGTGACTTATAGCTTGAAAAAGTTTAAAAGTACATGGTAAATCTTATTTGATTGTTGGTGAACAGGAATCTGAGATTATGGCTCCTCAAAAACTAAAACTTCTTCTTATTCAAAAAAGAACCAAAAATAAATCCGGTAAAGGCTCCTCAAAAACTAAAACTTCTTCTTATTCAAAAAAGAACCAAAAATAAATCCGGTAAAGGCTCCTATAAAAACTCCTATCAAAATATTAAATGTTGCAATACCGACTAAAATTCCAACTACTGTTCCAACAGCAACTCCGATAAATGTATAGCTATATTTTTTCATTGAATTCCGTTTTTCGAATTTAATCTAAAACACTTTCACGATACTTTGTGGCAGTTTTTTTTAAGTTTTCAGAAAGATTTCGTAACCAAATCAATTGATTGTATAACAAATGTGCTTCTTGTAAATGCAATAACATTTCTTGTTCAATCGTGATTTTTCCCTCTTGAATTTCTCTTTGACTTTTCTCTACTAGACTTTCATAAGAATCTAATAATTTTTCTTCAGCTTCTATAACCTGAAAATCAGAAATAGTATGGGTTGCGACATCCTTGGTTAAAACATCTGAGGTTATGGTAAAAAGGGTACTAATATGTTTGATAATGACGTCAAATTGAGCAGAAGCTTCTTTCGTCTCATGATTTTGAATAAAACTGCCCAAGGAAGCAATCGCAGATAAAATAGTATTATTAAGCGTTACTAATTCATAAATCAACTCATACTCTTTTTGTTTCGATTTCGGATCTTGCGTCATTCGTTCAAATGCAGCATTTAAATTACTAACGGCAAGAAAGGCTTCCTTTCGGGGAATTTTATAGCCAACTTGTGTTACTTTTTTGGTATGGTATAAATTCTGGGTAGCTTGTAAATATGCTTTATTCTTTTGAAGAACTTCTTGTAAGACTTTTTGCAGATTCATAAATTCCCAGCTCGGCCATAACAAATAATTCGCAGCGAGGGCAATAGCAGCACCAATGAACGTGTCTAATACCCGAAATTTAATGATTTCAAAAGCATTTGGCTCAAGTAATGCATATAAAAAAACAATATGAATCGTTATAAATGTGGCGGCAATCTTATAACTCTGTTGTACCAATGCAAAGGCAAATGTTAATGACAAAATTGCCAGAACCGCATAAATAACAACATTTTGTGTGAGTAAAATAATAACACCAGCAACGGCAGCTCCGATCAAAGTACCGATAACCCGATTAAAAGAACGCTGCTTTGTGAGTCCGTAATTCGGACGCATAATCACAATCAAGGTTAAGACAATCCAATACGGATTTTTAATTCCGATAAAATAACCGAATACATACGAAAATAAAACAGCGATGGTCAGCCGAAGCGCATGTCGAAAAATAGGAGATTTAAAACTAAAATTTTCTACAATAATCGAAAAACTGTATTCTTGATGGGTAATAAATTGATCTGCTTCTTGTCTTTTTATCGATAAACTAGAAGCATTTTTTACATTCGCAAGTACTCGTCGAATAGAACGCACTTCGTATACCAGTTTTTCTTGATAATCGTATAAATTTCGCAACATAATTCCACCGTCTCGAGCTTTTTGCAGTGTGATTTTTTCGACATAAGTATCAATGGCTGCATTCGCTTTAGATAGTGCTTGCAACAATATATCTTTATTCGGAAGCTTATTTTTGGTAATAATCAAATCAGCAATAGTTTTTAAATGATTACCAATTACTAAATTCAAATTTTGAAAAGGTTCTAACGAATCTTGCTCATTTTTAAACAATTGGTCTAGTTTTTTATAATCCCAAGTATTTGCTAATGCCAATTCCAAAATATCCACTAACGAAATAAAAATTAACAATCGCTTTTCGTCAAAATGTGATCTTCCGGTTCTTTTTCGGGTTATTAAAAGTAATTCGCGCAAAAGCTCATGCTTTTCGCTTATTTGTGTTTGTAGTTTAAGAGCTTCCTTTTGCAGTTTATCCCGATTGGTATGATAACGCAGTAAATCAGCGCGCAATTTTAGATAATCACCAGTTAAATTAAGTGTGTCTTTTAGCAACTCATCTTCATCTTTTTTTGGAGAAATCCGATAAAAAAACAAAGAAACCAATAAGTACCATAAACCACCAACACCAATCAAACCAACATGAATCCATATATATGCACCCGAATATTCATGATTTGCCAATCCCAAAACAATGGCCAAAAGTCCGGAAAATGAAATCAGAGAACCTCGAAAACCATATACTGCAATTAAGGATATACCAAACGATAGTAACGCCAAAATTGGCAATAACAAATAAAAATACGGTTTGGCATAAATCGTAATTAGAGTAACCAGCATGGTTAAAACTATACTGATTAAAATACCATTTACTTTTCGTTTTAAACTTCCAGGAACATCACTAGGTGCATTTAAAAGTGCACCAATAGCAATAGAAAAAGAGAGTTTTTGAAATCCGGCAATGTTCAAAATTACAATCGGAATCAAAATCGCAAACGTCAGTACCAAACCTTTTTGAAAGCTTGAACTTTTAAAGAAAAATTGAATGTTTTTTAAGTAGTCTTTTTCCATTTTTATTTTGCAACTGATACTTTGGCTTAGCAAACCTTAATCCGTGAAAACGGCAATCAAACCAAAGGTACTTAAATAAAAAAACCTCACAATCTAAACATCATGAGGCCTTAATTTATGTTTAAAAGAAATTAATTCCCTTTTTTGTAATCTTCTAAAAATTTTGCTAAACCGATATCTGTTAGCGGGTGATTTAATAATCCTTTGATCGCGCTAATCGGACCCGTCATCACATCAGCACCTAATTTTGCACAATCAATAATATGCATGGTGTGACGTACAGAAGCAGCTAAAATTTCAGTTTCGTAACCATAGTTATCGTAAATCAATCTAATTTCTGAAATCAATTGCAATCCATCTGTTGAAATATCATCTAATCTACCAATAAATGGAGAGACATAGGTCGCCCCGGCTTTCGCTGCAAGCAATGCTTGACCAGCTGAAAAAACCAAAGTCACATTCGTTTTAATTCCTTTATCCGAAAAATATTTACACGCTTTTATACCGTCTGCAATCATTGGTAATTTTACCACAATTTGCGGATCTAAAGCTGCCAACGCAGTTCCTTCTTTGATCATTCCGTCAAAATCAGTTGCAATTACTTCGGCACTCACATCACCTTCAACAATCTTGCAAATAGCTTTGTAATGATTGATAATATTCATTTCTCCGGTAATTCCTTCTTTCGCCATTAACGATGGGTTAGTCGTTACGCCGTCTAAAATACCAAGAGATTGTGCTTCTCTAATTTGGTCTAAATTCGCAGTATCAATAAAAAATTTCATGGATTAAGTTTTTAATTTTTGCAAAGATAAGTTTTCATACGCATTTGCCGCTTCTCTATCTCAAATATTTCATTGGTTATAACGGCTAGCTTATTTTAAAATTGTTTGATGTATTCGCTTTCGCGGAAGAATTTAAGGTGGAGACCACTTTTTTCATCAAAAAAACTAACTTTATGCTCTTAAAATTAGTGAAACATGGATGACAAAAAATCAATAACTATCGACGGCTTCAAACATATAGCCTATTCAACCCAAAACTTTTCGGAAAATGAGATGCTTACCAAAAGTGAAATCTTTTTTGATTGGATGGATAAACGCAGGTCAGTTCGAGAGTTTAGCGACAAACCTGTACAAAAAACTGTTATTGAAAATTTGATTAAATCTGCGAGTACTGCTCCATCAGGAGCGCATAAACAACCTTGGACATTCTGTGCTGTTTCAAATCATGAATTAAAACATCAAATACGAATTGCTGCAGAAAAAGAAGAAAGAGAATCGTATGAAAGTCGCATGAGTGAGCGTTGGAAAAACGATTTAAAATCTATCGGAACCAATGCCCAAAAGCCATTTTTAGAAATTGCACCTTGGCTGATAATTGTTTTTAAAAAAGCCTATGAAATAGATGAAAATCAGGAAAAACAAAATAATTATTACGTCAACGAATCTGTGGGGATAGCTTGTGGAATGTTAATCACCGCCATACAAAATGCCGGACTTGTGACCTTAACACACACTCCAAGTCCGATGAAATTTTTAAGTAAACTATTGAACCGCCCTGAGAACGAGCGACCGTTTTTACTCCTACCCATTGGTTATGCAGAAGATTCCGTCTATGTTCCTGATTTGAAAAGAAAAAGCTTGAAGGAAATTTCGAAATTTTATGAATGAGGTATGGTTGATGTTGATTTGTTTAACATTGATTCTTGTCATTCTCGCGAACGCGAGAATCTTATGACAACACTCAAATGTTCATGAGATTTTTCCATTTCGCTGTCGCTTCAGTCGAAATGACATGGTGGGTTCAGTCGAAATGACTGCTAGAATAGAAACAGATTGCCACGTCACTTCTTCGTCCCTCCTCGCAATGAAGAATCTAACTTCGTACTTCTCACTTCAAACTTCCAACTTTATTTTATTCCATAGTGGTTCATAAGTAACCTTTCGTACATTTTATCTGGTAGAATCCTCTTTAAAACAATCGAAAATTTCTGCATAAAACTGCCTACTTTAAAATGAATTTTCGGATTTGGATTTTGAATGATTTTAAAGATCTTTTCAGCCATTTGCATTGGATCACTTCCGCTATCGACATGAGCATCCATGGTTTCTAAATTTTTTTGATACACCTCTTTATAGGCTGAATCTTCAAAAACCGGAGTGTGATATCTTCCTGCTGCAATGTTTGTGGCAAAATCTCCAGGAGCAACATTGGTAACGTTAATACCAAATTCTTTGACTTCCATACGCAAAGCTTCGGTTACAATTTCAAATGCACCTTTGCTTGCGGAATATATTCCCCGAAAGGGTAATCCCATATAACCGGCAATAGAAGTAATATTAATAATTAATCCGGCTTTTTGTTTTCTCATTTGTGGTAAAACGGCCTTCATTACATCAATTGCACCAAATAAATTCGTATTAAAAACATGACGCATTTCTTCAGTGGGTGTTTCTTCAATCGGCCCAGTGATTCCCATACCGGCATTGTTGATGAGAACATCTAACCGACCTTCCTTTTTTATAATAAAAGCAATTGCACTTGTAATGGTGTCTTGCTTATTTACATCTAGTTGCAAGATTTCAAAAGAAAATTTTTCTTTACGAATACTTCTACTTGTTCCGTAAACTTTAAATCCTTTTTGGCTTAAATATTCTGCTGTGGTTTTTCCTATTCCCGAAGAAGCACCTGTGATTAAAACAACTTTATTCATGCAACAAATATCGAAAAAAAGAAGCTTTAATCGAAGTAAAATAAACTTTAAAAAAGTGAAATAAATTATTCTTGGAAGTTTTTCAAACCTGAATTGGAATAAAAAAGGGCAAGCTACCTACATCACACCGCTACGACCTAATACCTTTGCTGCGTTCCCGCCCTGGAGGGTTCAAAGGGAGCTGGTTGTGCAGGACTTGCCCGGCTGCAAAAATACAATCCTTTTATAAAATACCAACCATTTTTTAAACTATTTTTAAGCTTTGATTTTCCTTTATAAAGAAATGAAGTATATTTGTTCATCTAACCATAAATTCAATACCATGAATCAAATCATAAAAACAAAAGGAATATCTTTTGGATTAATTTTAGGCTTTATTTTGGCCTTAATGACAACCTACGGCTACGCAATTGACCTAAAGCTTTTTACAAGTTACTGGTTGCTGATTTTAAACTTTTTTATCGTTATTATTGTTGGAATTTTAGCTGTTGCTTACACTAAAAAAGGGCTTGGTGGTTTTATCACTTTTAAAGAAGGTTTTACTGTTTATGTGATTACCATTGCCATAGGATTATTAATCTCTCTTCTTGTTGGTTACTTAATTTTTAATGTTGTCGATCCGCAAGTAAAATCACAAATTACAGAAATGTCGGTTGAAAAAACAATAGAAACTATGGAACGTTTTAATGTACCACAAGAGCAAATAGACGAAACAATAGATAAAATGCGAGAACAAGACTCTTTTTCGATAGTTAATCAAATTAAGTCTTATTTTATTATGGTTGCGATTTATTCTTTATTCGGACTACTAATTGCATTGATTTTAAAACGAAACCACCCAGATAAACAACCTAGTTAATGAATATATCAGTAGTTATTCCACTACTTAACGAAGAAGAATCATTATATGAATTACATGATTGGATTGTAAAAACCATGCAATCCAATCAGTATTCTTATGAAATACTTTTTATTGATGATGGAAGCACCGATAATTCCTGGAAAATAATTGAGGAATTAGGGCAAAAAAACAAGCATGTAAAAGGGATAAAATTCAATATGAATTATGGTAAATCCCAAGCTTTGAATATTGGTTTTAAAGAAGCAAAAGGAGATGTAATTATCACTATGGATGCTGATTTACAAGATAATCCGGAAGAAATTCCTGAACTTTTTGATTTGATTACAAAAGAGAATTATGATTTAATTTCCGGATGGAAAAAGGTTCGTTATGACTCTGCTATTCGTAAAAATATTCCTTCCAAATTATTCAATTCAGTTGCTCGAAAAACTTCTGGTTTACACTTACACGATTTTAATTGCGGACTGAAAGCCTACAAAAATGAAGTTGTTAAAAACATCGATGTACACGGAGAAATGCATCGTTATATTCCGGTTTTAGCAAAAAATGCAGGTTTTACGAAAATTGATGAAAAAGTAGTGCAACACCAAGCAAGAAAATACGGTAAAACCAAATTTGGAATGGATCGTTTTATCAATGGTTTTCTTGATTTAATTACCATCAGTTTTTTAACTAAATTTGGCAAACGACCGATGCATTTATTTGGTTTGCTCGGTACTTTTATGTTTTTTATCGGGTTTCTAGCCTCCTTTTATATAGGTGTTTCGAAACTGGTGAAATTATACCAACACAAACCAGCTATTTTAGTTACTAATAATCCATGGTTTTTTATCGCTCTTGCAGCAATGGCCATTGGAGTTCAACTTTTCTTGGCAGGTTTTATTGCTGAATTGATTTTACGTTCAAAAAGAGACGATAAACGCTATACAATACAAAATAAAATAAATTTATAAATAGTTTATATTTACTACATTAATAAAGTTCATCACTATGCAAACAAATGAAATTTTACAAAAAGCGAAGCTTTGGTTAAAAGCTCCTTTTGACACATCTACTCAAAAAGAAATTGAACAACTTATTCAAGAAAATTCCAAAGATTTAGCAGATCGATTTTATAAAGATTTAGAATTTGGAACTGGAGGAATGCGCGGAATTATGGGAGCAGGAACCAACAGAATCAACAAATATACCTTAGGAAAAAGTACACAAGGTTTATCTAATTATTTAAATAAGGTCTTTCCAAATAAACAACCAAAAGTTGCGATTGCATTTGATTGCAGACACAATAGTAAAACCTTTGCAAAATCGGTTGCTGATGTGTTTTCTGCAAATAAAATAAAAGTGTTTTTATTTGAAGATTTACGACCAACCCCAGAGTTGTCATACGCGGTACGTGAGTTAGGATGTGATGCCGGAATTGTGCTTACAGCTTCTCATAATCCACCAGAATACAATGGTTATAAAGTGTATTTTGATGATGGAGGTCAGATTGTACCTCCACAAGATGGCGATATTATTAATGAAATCGACGCAACAAAATTTCAGGATATTAAGTTTGACGCTAATGAAAGTTTGATAGAATATATCGGAGAAAAAGTGGACGCTAAATTTATTACCGAATCGGTTAAAAATTCTACTTCTAAAAATACAATTGGTCGTGATAAAATCAAAATCGTTTTTACTGCTTTGCATGGTACATCCATAACATTAGTACCTCAAGCTTTAAAAGAAGCCGGTTTTACAGATGTTCATATTGTTGAAGAACAACGTGAGCCTAACGGTAATTTTCCAACGGTTAAATCGCCAAATCCAGAAGAACCGGAAGCTTTAAAAATGGCAACCGATTTAGCAGAAAAAATTGGTGCTGATATCGTTATTGGTACTGATCCTGATTGCGACAGATTAGGAATTGCAGTGCGAGACCTCAACAACAAATTAGTGTTGTTGAACGGAAATCAAACTTTTAGCATTTTAACCAACTTTTTAATCAAAAACTGGAAAAAAGAAGGCAAGATAAATGGTAAGCAATTTATTGGCTCAACCATTGTTTCTACACCAATGATCATCAAATTGGCTGAAAGTTACGGAGTGGAAGCCAAAGTTGGTTTGACAGGTTTTAAATGGATTGCCAAAATGATTCGTGATACCGAGGGCAAGCAAGAATTTATTGGCGGTGGTGAAGAAAGTTTCGGATTTATGGTAGGAGATTTTGTTCGCGATAAAGATGCTGTTTCTGCCACCTTACTGGCTTGTGAAATTGCTGCCGATGCAAAAAGTAAAGGTAGTACTGTGTATAAAGATTTGATCGATATTTATGTAAAACACGGTTATTATAAAGAACATTTAATTTCGGTAGTTAAAAAAGGAATTGAAGGTGCCAATGAAATCAAACAAATGATGACCGATTTACGTGAAAATCCGGTAACCATAATTGGCGGAGAAAAAGTAAAATATGTATATGATTATGAGGCTTCAATTCGCACAGATTTAATTACGCAAACGAAATCGACAATTGATTTACCAAAATCAAACGTTTTAATTTACGAAACTGAAAATGGAACAAGAATGGCGGCACGACCAAGTGGTACAGAACCTAAAATCAAGTTTTATTTCAGCGTGAATTTACCTTTAGACAAAGTGGAGAATGCGAATACCGTAGAAAAATTATTAGACCAAAAAATTGATCGAATTATTAAAGAATTGAAGTTGTATTAATGAGTCATTTTACAAATATTTTACGTTACGCTAAACCTTATAAAGGATATGCCGTAGCTCATATTATTTCGAATATTTTATACGCACTTTTTGGCGCATTATCTTTTGTTGCGTTGATTCCAATGCTTGATATTCTTTTTGAAAAAGAAAAAGATGTTCCTGCTGTAAAACCAGTTTACGAAGGTTTGTCAACTCTCAAAGATTTTTATAAAGATTATATGGCTTATCAGGTAAATCAGTTTGCAGAAAATGATATCTCAAAGGCTCTTTTATTAGTGGTAAGTTTAGTGATAATTTTATTTTTATTGAAGAATATTTTTGGCTATCTGGCCAATTATTTCATTACTTTTTTACGCAATGGCGTAGTAAGAGATCTTAGAGATGAGTTGTATAGAAAAACCGTTGAATTACCATTAAGCTATTTTTCAGAAAAACGAAAAGGAGATATGATGGCAAGGGTAAGTGCTGATGTTTTAGAATTGCAGTATTCGTTTTTATCTATTTTTGAAGTAATTTTTAGAGAACCTTTAAGTATAATTTTCACGATTATAATGATGTTGCTCATAAGCGTAAAACTGACTTTATTTGTATTTATTTTTATCCCGATAACGGGTATTATTATTTCAAGAATAGGAAAAAGTTTGAAACGAAAATCGGATAAGGTACAAAAAGAACAGGGTAACTTTCTTTCTATTTTAGAAGAAACTTTAGGCGGTTTACGCATCATTAAAGGATTCAATGCTGAAGAAAAATTTAATGAAAAGTTTCAAGAATCTACTTCACGATTTTATAACTATTCGAATAAATTATTAAATCGTCAAAATTTAGCTTCTCCTACTAGTGAATTTTTGGGAATTACTGTAATTTCTATTCTTTTATGGTATGGTGGCCGATTGGTTTTGGTTGATGGCAGTTTAGACGGTAGCTCATTTATTACTTATATGGGGCTGGCTTACAATATTTTAATTCCTGCAAAGGCAATTTCAAGAGCAAGTTATAATATTAAAAAAGGTAACGCTGCTGCGGAAAGAATTCAAGAAATTTTTGACACTGAAAATCCATTAAAAGATAAAGAAGACGCTATAAATAAAAAGGATTTTACAAATGAAATTATTTTTGACCATATTTCATTTAAGTACGAAAACGATCTAGTTTTAAAAGATTTTTCATTAACTGTCACGAAAGGAAGTACGGTTGCTTTGGTTGGTCAATCGGGTAGCGGAAAATCAACATTGGCTAATTTGATTACAAGGTTTTATGATGTTAATAGTGGTGCAATAACTATTGATGGTGTCGATATTCGAAATTTAACCATAAAATCACTCCGAAATTTATTAGGTATTGTGACCCAAGATGCCATCCTATTTAACGATACGGTAAAAAATAATTTATTATTAGGCGTTGATAAATCAACAACTGATGAACAGGTTATTAACGCCTTAAAAGTTGCAAATGCATGGGAATTTGTAAGCCAATTACCAAATGGTATGGAAACTAATATTGGAGATGGCGGCAACAAACTTTCTGGAGGACAAAAACAACGTTTGAGCATTGCGAGAGCCGTTTTAAAAGATCCTCCAATTATGATTTTAGATGAGGCAACTTCAGCCCTTGATACCGAATCGGAACAATTAGTTCAAAAAGCTTTAGATCAATTAATGACTAACAGAACTTCTATTGTTATTGCGCATCGATTGTCTACCATTCAAAATGCCGATACTATTGTCGTAATGAAAGATGGTCAAATTGTTGAACAAGGAAAGCATGATGAATTACTGACCAAAAAAGGCAACTATTTTAAGCTCGTAACCATGCAATCATTGAGCTAGTGTTTGTGAAAAAATACAAATAATTTTTTGAAATTTTACGTTGTACACAAGGTTGAAAAAACTTACGATAACGAATGGATGATAGAATTATAAATTGGGATCTTGACCCTGTAATTTTTTGGATAACAGAATCTTTTCCTTTAAAATATTATGGTTTATTTTTTATGACTGGTATTCTTTTAGCATTTTACGTTGAGAAACGCATTTACTCTAAAGAGAAAATATCAATCGAAAATTTAGATAAGCTATTTATTTACGTTGTTGTTGGAATACTTTTAGGAGCAAGACTTGGACATTGTTTGTTTTATGACCCTTCATACTATTTTGAAAATCCACTCGAAATTTTATTACCAATCAAAAAAATCGGAGATTCTTATCAATTTATCGGGTTTCAAGGGTTGGCTAGCCACGGAGGAACAATTGGAGTATTAATAGCAATCGGAATTTATTGCAAAAAGTATAAAACAAATTTTTTATGGGTTTTAGACAAAATTGCAATTGTTGCACCTATAGTCGCTGCCTTTATCAGATTTGGGAATTTTATGAACTCTGAAATTTATGGAAAACCAACAAATGGAAATTGGGGAGTTATTTTTCAAAGAGATGATTTAATACCAAGACATCCGACTCAACTTTATGAGGCATTTTCATATCTTTTAATATTTGGAATATTAATGCTAATCTATAAGAAGAAAAAAGAAAAATCTAACGGACTGATTTTAGGAATAGCATTAGTATTGATATTTTTAGCAAGATTTATAATCGAGTTTTTTAAAGAAAACCAAGTTGGATTTGAAGATGGAATGGCAATCAATATGGGACAAATTTTGAGCATTCCTTTTGTAGTTGTCGGTCTTATTCTAATACTTGTGCGGAAAAAATCCAGTGCACAACATAGTGTATAATTCATTGTTTTTAAGTATTTTATCCAGATTTTTTTATCTTTAAAAGTAAGTGATTTAACAAAAAAAAACTAATTTAATCACAACGAATCATACCCAAATACGTTGCAATTAATTATTCCAAAACTTAGAAAAATACATTAAAAGAATAAAATTTACTTTTAATAAATATGAATGTTTGCTGATTTATATCATAGCACTTTAGGTCAAACATTTATAAATTGCTTGTTAGAAACTTACACTTATTAGTTGTTAAAATTATGAATGTTAAAACCGCAATAATCTATTCTTCAATAGATGGACAAACTCTAAAAATTTGCAATATACTTAGAGACGAATTTCTAAAAAACAAGGAGAACATTGAATTATTCTCCATTGAAGATTTGACCGAAGATGTGAGCAATTATGATAGGCTAATTATAGGCTCAAGCATTAGATATGGAGTTCACAATGAAAAAATAATTGAATTTATTAATACCCATAAAAAACAACTTGATTCTATAAAAACAGCTTTCTTTTCTGTAAATCTAGTTGCCAGAAAACCTGAAAAAAACACCCCTAGTACAAATCCGTATGTGATAAAGTTTTTTAAAACTATTGATTGGACACCTACTGTCGTGGAAGTATTTGCAGGAAAACTAGACTATAAAAAATATTCTTTTTTTGATAGGACCATGATTCAATTTATTATGTGGATGACCAAAGGACCAACAGACACAAATACAGAAATTGAATATACAAACTGGGACCAAGTAAAAGAGTTTGCAACGCAATTGAGAAATCTGTAATATAGTTTTTATCAAATACGAATTATATTCCATTTTTCTTAATATGACGCATATACTTAAAAACAAAAACCTAGAAATTAGAATTGACCTTCCTTTAGAAAATTATAATTTTTCACGATTTGATTGGAGTGGAAAAATTGTGGATGTAAAATTTCAAAACATATCATTAACAAATGTTGAAAGAACTGATTGTCAAAACGAGAATTATTTTGGAAAAGGATTTTATAATGAATTCGGCATTGATACCTCAATAAGTTTTGATGAAACTGAAATAGGTGGCTGGTTTCACAAAATAGGTGTCGGCTTATTAAAAAAAGAAGATTCTCAATATCTCTTTTCTAAAAAATATGAAATTAAACCTGCCGATTTTAATATAATTCCGGAATCAAATAAAATCATAATTAGCTGTACATCAGACTCTATCAATGGCTATTCATATCTATTAAGAAAAGAAATTGAATTACATGAAAATAGTTTTACAATTAAATATTATTTACAAAATACAGGTGAAAAAGATATTGTAACAAATGAATACGTCCACAATTTTACCGCAATAAATAAAGATCTAATAGGTGAAAATTATGTATTAAAATTTCCATTTTCATTAAAACCAAAGTTATTTGGAGAAACAGTTAATCCGGAATTAAACGTTGCAATCGGGCAAAATGAAATTAAATTTAATGACTCACCCAAAGAGCAATTCTTCTTTAGCAATCTTACTGGTAATGCTACTATTGATGCGAAATGGGAATTAATAAACCTGAAAAGCAAAATAGGAATAAGTGAAACCGGAAGTTTTCAAACAAATAAAGTAAATCTTTGGGGTTGGAAACATGTAATAAGTCCAGAGCTGTTTTTCAATATAAATATTAAACCAGGTGAATCCACACAATGGTCTAGAAAATACACAGTATATAAAGTAAATTGAAAAATAAACTCTATTAATAATAGCCAATCCAAAACAAAAAAACCATATTAATCGATATTTACCCAAATTTTACGGATTTTTGTAAAATACAATAACCTTTAGAGTGCAATTAAAAAATGAATAGTATACAAAGTCTCGAATGGCGCTATGCTTGTAAAAAGTTCGACGAAACGAAAAAGTTAAGCAATTCAAAAATTGAAACCTTAAAAAAAGCTTTTAATCTTACCGCAACTTCTTTTGGCTTACAACCTTTTAAAATGCTGGTTATCAAAGACCAAAAAACAAAAGATACCTTACAGCCTCTTGCTTATTATCAGCCGCAAATCGGTACATGTTCCCATTTATTGGTACTTTGTATTGAAACAAATATCGACGAAAAAACAATAGATTCTTATTTTGATCTGGTAAACGAGATTCGAAATACACCGGAAGAAGTTATTTCAAAATTTCGAAATCAACTAAAAGAAATATATAAAAACAACAGTGCGCATGAAATTGAGCAGTCTGCCATTTATCAAATGTATATTATTTTAGGAACTCTAATGACCGTTTGTGCTTTAGAAAAAATTGATTCTTGTCCAATGGAAGGATTTCAAGCTGAAAAATTTGATGAAATTTTACATTTAAAAGAAAAAAATCTTAAATCTGTATTACTTTTACCTGTTGGAATTAGAGCGGCAGATGATTTTATGAGCAAGGAGAAAAAAGTACGAAAACCATTGAAAGAAATGATTATTGAAATTTAAGCAGAAAATTATCTAGTAATAAAAGTTTCCTTTATTTACTTCTATTTTTATAGTTTTACGTTTTGAAAAAAAATAACAATTCAAACTTTCTTTTGCCTTAAAAAAAAGGTCAAATAGAATCTTTATATTAATTAACAACATAAAAGAAATTATCTATGAATGAAGATATTAGAAATTTAGAGCCTAAAGAAATATGGAATAATTTTGCAGATTTAAATGCGGTACCAAGAGGATCTAAAAAAGAAGAACGAGTAATCGCTTTTATGGTTGCTTTCGGTAAAAAATTAGAACTTGAAACTATCGTTGATGAGGTTCAAAATGTCATCATAAAAAAACCTGCGACTCCAGGTATGGAAAATAGAAAGAAGGTCGTCTTACAATCGCACTTAGATATGGTACACCAAAAAAATGCGGATACTGTATTTGATTTTGATAAAGAAGGCATAAAAATGATGATTGATGGTGATTGGGTGAAAGCTGACGGCACTACTTTGGGTGCTGATAATGGTCTCGGCGTTGCAACGATTATGAGTATTTTAGAATCAAAAAACATTCCTCACCCTGCTTTGGAAGCTTTATTTACCATTGATGAAGAAACAGGAATGACCGGAGCCATGGGCTTACAAGCAGGATATTTAAATGGAGATATTTTGCTCAATCTTGACACAGAAGCTGATGATGAAATTGATATCGGTTGTGCCGGAGGTGTTGATGTTACCGCTAAAAAAACCTATGAAGAAATGCAAACCACGAGCAATTGCCACGCTTTTAAAATTTCTCTACGAGGATTACAAGGCGGACATTCTGGTATGGAAATTCATTTGGGTTTAGGCAACGCCAACAAAATTATGAATCGAGTTTTCAAAGCAACACAAGATATCATTCGAATAGGTACCCTTCATGGTGGTAGTTTACGCAATGCAATTCCAAGAGAGAGCTTTGCAACTGTGGTTTGCGATACAAAAAATGCAGCTAAATTTATCGCTAGAGCGGATGAAATTGTCTCCACTATCAAAACAGAGTTTAAAACTACTGAACCTAATATGAATTTCACTTTTGAGGCGGTTAATTGTCCGTTAAAAGTGATGAGCGAAAAAGATCAAACACAACTAATTTCAGCCATAGATAATGCCCACAACGGTGTATATAAAATGAGTGCAGAAATGCCTGATTTGGTAGAAGCATCTAATAATATTGCAAAAGTAAACGTAGATAAAGGTATCATTCAAATCGAATGCTTAACTCGTTCATCGGTAGAGGAATCAAAAAACGAGGTCTCTCAATTATTAAAATCTACTTTTGAAAAAGAAGGTTTTGAGGTCAGTTTTTCGGGTTCATACCCTGGTTGGAAACCCAATGCCAATTCGCCTATTTTAAAAGTAATGGATCAATTATATGA
This sequence comes from uncultured Flavobacteriaceae bacterium, assembly GCA_965363545.1. Taxonomy (GTDB): domain Bacteria; phylum Bacteroidota; class Bacteroidia; order Flavobacteriales; family Flavobacteriaceae; genus Lutimonas. Next base: position 43,046 of record CBDTUD010000009.1, read on the forward strand.
AGATATTTTTGATAAAAAACCAAATGTTGTTGCCTGTCATGCAGGCTTAGAATGTGGCATTTTAGGTACAAATTATCCCGAAATGGATATGATTTCATTTGGCCCGACAATTAAAGGAGCACATTCACCAGATGAAAAAGCATCAATTTCTTCCACTCAAAAATTTTGGAAATATACCTTAGAAATTCTAAAAAACATTCCAGTTAAATAAAAAATGGTAATCTAAAAAAAGGCTGTCGAACAATTCGACAGCCTTTTTTATTACCAGATAATTTTTTGCTTACCTACACTTTTTAAATAATTGTTAGTTTTACTAAAATGAGCATTGCCAAACCAATATCCTCTATTCGCACTTAACGGAGAAGGATGCCCAGAAGTTAAGATATGGTGCTTGTCTTTATCAATCAAACTGGCTTTTTTCTTCGCAAAACCTCCCCATAGTAAAAAAACTACATGTTCCTTTTTTTCACTTATAGTTTCAATTATAGTATCTGTAAAAGTTTCCCAACCCTGTTTTTGATGCGAAGCAGCTTCTCCGGCTCGAACCGTTAAAGTTGCATTCAATAATAAAACACCTTGATCTGCCCAAACTGTTAAATCTCCACTTTTAGGATATGGCTTTTCAATATCGGTTTCCAATTCCTTAAAAATATTGATGAGCGATGGTGGGTGCGAAATTCCGTCATGAACAGAAAAACATAAACCATTAGCCTGATTTGCACCGTGATAAGGGTCTTGACCGATAATAACAACTTTTACATTATCAAAAGAACAGTGGTCAAAAGCGGCAAAAATTTCTTTCCCTTTAGGGTAACAAATATGTTGGGTATATTCCTTTTTTACAAAATCAGTAAGTTGTAAAAAATATGGCTTATTGAATTCTTCTTCTAAAACTGCGCTCCAACTTGGATCAATATTTACTTGCATTATTTTATTCTTTTTTTCAAAAATTATAAGCCACATAATTAAGCAAAACTTTAATATTAATTTACTTAATTTTGCAGGCGTACAATATTACAATTTTGGTAGACAAAATAACACAAAAAACATTAAACGATTTAGAATTCGCCACGGTTTTGAAAAAAATCGAAACCTATTGCATTTCCGATTTGGGAAGGCAAAAAGCATTGGAGATAAAACCTATTTTGAGAATTATCGCTTTAAAAGAAGAGCTGAATCAAGTCAATGAATATTTGGGCTCTTTGGAAAACGAAAATAGAATTCCGAATCATTATTTTGATGAAATCACCAAGGAAATTCATTTATTGGGCATTGAAGATAGTTATTTAGAAGGAAAATCTTTTCAAAAAATTTCTTCCATTTCTACCAATGTAAACGAGGTTTTAAAATTCTTTAAAAAATTTAAAGAGTACTACCCTACTCTTTTTCAGCAATCAGAGCATATTGAATTTACCAAAATTTTGGTCGCTAGTATTGATAAAATAATCTCTCCTTATGGTGAGATTATTGACAATGCATCCGATGATTTAAAAAATATCCGAAGAGAAATTAATAGTGTACGTGGCAAGATAGGTTCAAGTTTTACGAAAGCTCTAAGTCATTATGCCGGCTCGGGTTATTTAGATGATATCAAAGAATCTATTGTTGATAATCATCGCGTATTGGCGGTTTTGGCGATGCATCGAAAAAAGATCAAAGGCGCTATTTTAGGTAACTCAAAAACCGGTAGCATTGTTTATATCGCACCCGAAGCAACTTTGCAATATACGAGGGAATTACAGAATTTGCAATATGATGAACAAGAGGAAATTGTTCGCATTTTAAAACAATTGACCAATACCATTCGCCCTTATAAAAGTTTACTGATTACCTACCAAGAATATCTCATTCATTTAGATGTGGTTGGCGCAAAGGCAAAATATGCCCATCATATTAAAGCTTGTTTGCCAAAAATTGGTCGCGAAAAACGTATTTATTTACGCGATGCTTACCATCCCATTTTATGGGAAGAAAATGAGCAAAAAAAGATACTCACTGTTCCGCAGACCATTGAATTGAACAAAAAACAGCAAATTATTGTTATTTCAGGTCCGAATGCTGGAGGAAAAAGTATCACCTTAAAAACAATCGGATTATTGCAGGTGATGCTGCAAAGTGGCATATTGATTCCGGTGCATGAAAAAAGTGAAGTCAGCTTTTTTGATACCATTTTAACCGACATTGGAGATAATCAATCCATTGAAAATCAGCTAAGCACCTATAGTTATCGCTTAAAAAATATGCGTAACTTTTTGAATAAATGCAATAATCAAACGCTTTTTTTAATTGATGAATTCGGAACAGGTAGTGATCCGGAATTGGGTGGCGCTCTTGCGGAAGTATTTTTAGAAGAGTTTTATGAAAAAGGTTCTTACGGAATTATTACCACACATTATGCTAATTTAAAGGTATTGGCCAGTGAACTGGAAAATGTTACCAATGCCAACATGCAATTTGATGAAAAATCATTGAACCCTTTGTTTAAGTTGCATGTCGGACAAGCGGGAAGTTCGTTTACCTTCGAGGTTGCCCAAAAAAATGGAATTCCGTTTCGATTGATCAATAGAGCTAAAAAGAAAGTAGAAACAGAAAAAATTAGATTGGATAAAACCATTGCTAAACTGCAAAAAGAACGAAACAAATTACAACGAACAGCAACTAGTTTAGAAAAAGAAAAGGAAGTTGCAGTAGAAAGCTCTGAAAAATTAGTTGCTCAAAGCGAAAAAATTCAAGACAAGATAAATAGTTTTCAAGAGCTGTACGACAACAATCAAAAAATGTTGACTTACGGTAGAAAATCAAATGAATTAGTGCATAAATACTTCCAAACCAAAAACAAAAAGCAATTACTTTCTGAGTTTATGAATTGGGTTACTATGGAACAAGCAAAACATGAAAAATTAAAAAGCGACTCTAAACCAGTTACCAAGAAAAAAGTACTAACCAAAGATAATTTAATCTCTAAAAGAGAACGAAAACTCTTAAATCAACAAGAAAAATTAGCCCAAAAGGAAAAACAGGAACGTTTAAAAAAGGTGGAAGAAGAAATTTTGACAGAAGTCAAAAAAGTTCGTGTTAAAAAACAGGCTATTGAAAAGAAAATTGCCCGAGAAAAGGCCGATTACCAGTTTAAAGTAAACGACAGAGTGCGATTATTTGATGGAAATGCAAAAGGTACGATTGAAAAAATCGAGAAAAAAATTGCGACCATTAACTATGGCTTTTTTACAGCAAAAACCAATGTTGACCAATTAGAATTAGTGCAAGCGGCAAAAAAATAAACTATTCTGCGTATCGCTCCATTTCACGATCATAAAAAGTACTTGCCAATTCAATAAGTTCAGCAACTTCATTTGCCAATTCCACCTCATCGCCTTGCACATCATCCAACCATTCGATTTCATCATCAATTAAATTGATTACAAATTGTGGATATTCGGTATGAATAATAAAAATGTCATCGGGAAAATCAGTATTATCTCCCATTAAAAATTTAGGTAAAGTCATCTGTAACTGTTTTTTATTTCGGTTAAAATTTACGTGAACCGGAGTACAAAGTTACATTAAAAACAGCCTAATTTTTTAAAAGATATTTGCAAAAAGTTTTCATCGTGTAAAGATTACCCTTTTGTTCCAATAAAAACGAATCAATTCTTAAATGTTTCATGCAGACTTTCCTCCATTTTTATTACTTTTATTGCAATTATTTTTCATGCCTATATCGACTAAATTTGAATGCAATGAAAAACATCTTTAACTTTTATCTTGCAATTTTTCTTCCTTTGATTCTTCTAGTTTTTCTAATTAGATACCAATTAATCGACGCTAATTACTTTGTAATATTATTATTGTTTTATGCACTTGTTTATAGAACCTTTACGGATGGAATTCGGCTTGTTGATAAAAATATCATCCAAAAAAAAGATATTTGGAAAATGATTATTCCTGGTAGTCGTTTAGAGTTTTTTAGAGAATTATATCTAAAAAAATAAGTGGAGCCCATCAAATAAGGCCTTGGTCAAAACAGCATAAAAAGTAACTTCAATAGTTTCAAAAAAAAATATAAAGGCTATATTTACGTTTCTCAATTAACTATAATCCATTAATGGAATAGACCTTCATGAGCGACAACCAAGAAAAAATAAACTTACTGCTTCAAAAGCTAGAGGTTTTATTAAAACGTCAAGACGATTTTTCAAAAGAAATCAGTAATTTAAGTTTAGAAATTCATCACCTAAAAAAAGAGGAATCTAAGGAACAACAAAAGAATGCACCAATTATTGAAGAACCTTTGCAAAAAGCTCCGGCGCAAGAGAAATATGTCGTAATTGATGAAGCAGATTATGAGGCAGAGCGAGCAGCGAAAAAGCAACAATTTTCTCGTACAAATACAAAACGACCTCCTAAAATTAAATCAGATCTTGAAAAATTTATCGGTGAAAACTTGATTAATAAAATAGGAATTGCAATCACAGTTTTTGGAGTTGCCATCGGTGCAAAATATTCTATTGAACATGATCTAATTAGTCCGTTGACAAGAATAATTTTGGGTTATTTAGCTGGAATCGTGCTTCTTGGCGTTGGCATGAAATTAAAGAAAAATTATGAAGCCTACAGTGCTGTTTTGGTAAGTGGAGCCATAGCAATATTATATTTTATCACTTTTGCCGCCTACAGTTTTTATGGATTATTCCCTCAAAGTATCGCCTTTGCACTTATGGTTATTTTTACGGTATTTACGGTATTCACAGCCATGCAATACAATCGTCAAATCATTGCTGTACTAGGTCTTGTAGGCGCATATGCCGTTCCTTATTTACTGAGTGATGGTTCCGGTAAAGTTGAGATAATGTTTAGCTATATGGCAATAATAAATGCGGGTATTCTTTTTATTGCGTTCAAAAAATATTGGAAAGCCTTATATTATTCTTCCTTCGCATTAACATGGCTTATCTACCTTTCTTGGTATGTTTTCAGTTTCAATGCAGAAAATCATTTTACAATCGCGCTCACTTTTGCTAGTATATTCTTTATAGAATTTTACCTTACTTTTCTTGCCTACAAAATGTTGCAAAAAGAGCAATTCAGCACACCAGATATTTTATTTTTATTCTTGAATTCTTTTATTTTTTATGGTATTGGATATTCAGTTTTAAGCTCAAATGAAACAGGCGAACAGCTTTTAGGAATCTTTACTGTAGCGAATGCTATTATCCACTTCATGGTTAGTATCCTTATTTACAAGAAAAAGTTAGCCGATAAAAACTTGTTTTATTTGGTTTCCGGAATGGTTTTGATTTTTGTTACCATTGCCATTCCAGTACAGTTAAATGGAAATTGGGTTACTATTTTATGGGCAGGTCAGGCGGCCTTATTGTTTTGGATTGGTAGAACTAAAAATGCAGCATTCTACGAACGTTTGTCCTATATCGTAATGTTCATTGCTTTTTTTAGTCTTGTAGAAGATTGGGCAGTTGGCTATAATCAATATTATGGCGATATCCCGGAGTCAAGAATAACGCCTCTTTTAAATTTGAATTTTTTAACTTCTCTTCTATTTATTGTTGCTTTCGGCTTTATAAATTATGTGAACGGGCAAGAAAAATATCCGTCAAAGTTAGAAAATGGCAAAGGAGTTTTAAAAATCGTAGGTTTTTTAATTCCTGCAATTTTTATATTTTCTTTATATTATGCCTTTCGTATTGAAGTAGTGAACTATTTTGATCAATTGTATGCAGATTCTTCCATCCAAATTGCCAATAAGGAAGATGGGTATAACAATTATTTTCAGAATTATGATTTGAGAAATTTCAAAATGGTTTGGGTTATCAACTATTCCTTATTATTTGTATCACTTCTAGCCTTTATCAATCATAAAAAATGGAAAGATCTTCGTTTTACAACGACCAATTACATTTTGCTCTTATTAGCCATAGGTGTATTTTTAACGCAAGGTTTATTGGCGCTAAGCGACCTTCGCGTGAGTTATTTATCACAAACTTTGTCCGATTATTACCAAATTGGCAAGTTCAACCTTGTGATACGTTATATTTCATTTGCATTTTTAGCCCTTGCTCTTTTTTCTAGTTTCAAATTCATCAAACCATATTTTAGTGACAAAAAATGGATTTGGGGTTTCGATCTACTTCTTTATGGATCGATAATTTGGATTTTAAGCAGTGAGTTAATTCATTGGATGGATATCGCAGATTCTGAACAATCCTATAAACTAGGTTTAAGCATTCTTTGGGGTATTTGCTCACTATTCTTAATTGCTTTTGGTATTTGGAAAAACAAAAAACACCTGCGCATCGGTGCCATTGGTTTATTTGGTATTACCCTAATCAAATTATTTTTTTATGATATATCCCATCTTAATACTATTTCAAAAACCATTGTTTTGGTATCTCTCGGGGTCTTACTTTTGATTATTTCATTTTTATACAACAAATACAAACATATTATTTCTGATGAGAAACAAGCTTAAAACGTACCGTTGGATTCTACTATTATTCTGTAGTTATAGTTTCGCTCAAATGGATTCTTACGATTATAAACGTGAGCTTAACGGAATTTCTGAGACCTGGCATAAAATCACAATTCCAAATGAAATTTTTGGTCAAGTTTCCAACGATTTATCCGATTTACGTATTTATGGAATCACCGATAGTAACGATACAATTGAAGCACCTTATCTATTGCAACTTGAAACAGAGAAAATAGTATCAGAAACGATAAAGTTCAATACCATCAATACTTCTAATACTGCAAGTGGTTATTTCTTTACTTTTGAAATTCCTTCAGAAAAAACCATTAATGAAATCAATTTAGATTTTGGTGCAAAAAATTTCGATTGGCGCATAGGTTTAGAAGGCAGCCAGAACAATCAAGAATGGTTTTCGATACTAAAAGATTATCGAATTTTAGCTATTAAAAATTCTGTTACCAATTATGATTTTACAAAGGTGGTATTTCCTGATTCGAAATATCGTTATTTTCGGTTGTTCATCCCAAGCAAAACAAATCCAAATTTAATTTCGGCAAATTTATCTCAAAAGAAAACTACACCAGGAATATTTCGAAATTACAGCATTTATAAAATGGTAATCCATGAGAATAAAGAAACCAAGCTAACCGAAATTGATCTTGACTTAAAAATGCCCGTTTCTGTGAGCGAACTGCAAATTGCAATTAAAAACACCTTCGATTATTATCGCCCAGTTACAATTCAATACTTGCAAGACAGCACAAAAACAGAACAAGGGTTTATTTACAATTACAAAAATATAAGCTCCGGAACATTGAATTCCATTGAAAAAAATATATTTAAATTTAATCCGAAAATCGCACAAAAGTTAAAAATTAGTATCGCTAATGATGCTAATGAGCCCTTAACAATTGAAACTGTTCAAGTGCGAGGCATTGAATATTCCATGCTAATTCGATTTACCAAAGCAGCAAAATATTATCTTACTTATGGAAACATTTCGGCTAAAAATTCAAAATACGACATAGTTAAACATACTGATAAAATACCAACGGAACTGTCTGAAATAACTCTTGGAATTGAACAAAAAATCGATAAAATACCTGCAAAAATTACCGAACCTTTATTTAAAAATAAGATTTGGTTATGGGGTATTTTAACGGTAGTAATTATTTTATTAGGAGGCTTTTCGTTAAGCATGATGCGAAAAAAATAAGAGTCGTAAATTCAAGATAAAATCCATTCTAAGTTTTATCGTGAAAAGAATTTAAAATAACTTGTAATTAACTTCCTTTCACATAAAGAATGTTATTTTTACATTTCAAAATTAATATATGGATTTATCTAAAGTAAAATTGGTAGTTACCGATATGGACGGAACACTACTGAATTCAAAAGGACAAGTAAGTGATAAATTTTTACCACTCTATGAGCAATTAAAAAAACATAATGTCCATTTTGTTGCTGCTAGTGGTAGACAATATCACAGTATTACTAGTAAACTCGAATCGATAAAAAATGAAATAACCATTGTTGCTGAAAACGGAGGGTTTGCAAAACAAGGTGAAAAAGAACTATTAATTACAAGTTTTGAATCAAAAAAAATAGTAACCTTGATTCCGCTTTTACGAAATATAAACGGAACATTCACCGTTCTTTGTGGTAAAAATGCCGCCTATATTGAAACCGATAATGAGCGTTTTATCAATATGTTTAGTGAATATTACTCTGAATACGAAGTAGTTGACGATTTAACAAAAGTTACCAATGACGATTTTTTCAAAATTGCCGTGTATCATTTCGAAAGTTCTGAAACGTATATTTATCCTGTAGTTAAGTATTTAGAAGCCGAAATGCAAGTCAAAGTATCTGGCGAAAATTGGCTAGATCTTTCGCATAACAATGCCAACAAAGGTTTTGCAATTAATTTATTGCAAAAACAAATGGGAATTACTAAAGAAGAAACGATGGTTTTTGGCGACTATAACAATGATTTGGAAATGCTAGACCAAGCATATTTTAGTTATGCCATGGAAAATGCGCATCCAAATGTTAAGAAAATTGCTCGTTTTCAAACGAAAAGTAATAATAATGCGGGTGTTGAATTTATTTTAGAGCAACTGTTATTGGCGAAAAGTTAATTTCGAGATGCGTAATTACTATAGACGCTTATATTCTTAAAATTTATTATAAATAAAGTACAAATAAAATTTACTCTTATTATTATTTTATTTACTTTGACAAAAATTTAAAGTGAAACTAACCATTGGCAGAAGTGATATTGCAGATTTTCCAGGACTCAATTTGTACGGAATAGAAATTAAGGTGGATACAGGTGCGTACACCTCAAGTTTTCATTGTCATAATATTGAACTGGAAAATGATGTTTTACGATGTCAGTTTTTAGACCCAGAACATGAAAAATACCATGAAATCTTTTTCTACTTTAAAGATTTCTCTGAAAAATTGATAAAAAGTTCTAACGGTGTTTCCGAAAAACGCTTTTTAGTAAAAACTGAAATTTTAATATTTAATGAAACGTATCCTATTGAACTTTCTTTAACCGAAAGAGGTTCGATGCAATATCCGGTTTTATTGGGGAGAAAATTTCTCTCTAAAAAATTCATTGTAGATACAGCAATGAAAAATATATCTTATAAAAAATCTAAAAAAAATCATCTAAAATGAGAATTGTAGTTCTATCACGAAACCCAAATTTATATTCAACGAAAAGACTTGTTGAGGCAGGAGAAAAAAGAAACCATGAAATTTTTGTGGTCGATCACACCAAATGTGACATAATTATTGAAAAGAAAAAACCAGCAATTCGATTCAAGCATGAATTATTAACCGATATAGATGCAGTAATTCCAAGAATTGGGGCATCAGTAACTTTTTTCGGTACCGCTGTAGTGCGACAATTTGAAATGATGAAAGTTTTTACCGCAGTTGAATCACAAGCTTTAATGCGTTCTCGTGATAAACTACGAAGTTTACAAGTACTCTCTCGTGCTGGTTTGGGTTTGCCCAAAACCGTTTTTACCAACTATTCTAAAAATGTTACAGATGTTGTAGAAAGCGTTGGTGGCGCACCTTTGGTTATTAAATTATTAGAAGGAACACAAGGTTTAGGGGTTGTTTTAGTAGAAAATGACAATGCTGCTGAATCGGTTTTAGAAGCCTTTAACGGACTAAAAGCAAGAGTAATTGTACAAGAATTCATCAAAGAAGCAAAAGGTGCTGACATTCGGGTTTTTGTTGTCGATGGAGTTGTAGTTGGCGCCATGAAACGACAAGGAAAAGAAGGCGAATTTCGTTCTAATTTGCATCGTGGTGGTAGTGCAGAAATCATAAAATTATCTATTGACGAAGAAAATGCAGCCCTCAAAGCCGCCCGAGTAATGGGTCTTGGAGTTGCAGGTGTTGACTTACTGCAATCAGCAAGAGGACCGTTAATTTTAGAAGTAAATTCATCTCCCGGACTGGAAGGTATTGAAACTGCAACAGGCATAGATATAGCAGGGAAAATTATTCATTACATTGAAAGACATGTTGAATAGTATGAGAATATTAGACCATAAAATCGGACTCGGTGAGTCGGTTCAGGTTAAAATGGACATTGCTAAATTACCAACAGGAACAAAAATTGATGTTCCGATTATTGTGGAAAGAGGCAAAAATCCCGGACCATGTCTACTATTAACCGGAGGTATTCATGGCGATGAGGTGAATGGTGTTGAAATAATTCGCCAGTTTATCGCAAAAGGTTTAAACAAACCTACTACCGGAACTGTAATTTGTATTCCACTAGTTAATGTTTTCGGCTTTTTAAATCAGACTCGTGAATTTCCTGACGGACGAGATTTGAATCGGGTATTCCCAGGCTCTAAAGATGGTTCCTTAGCAAGTAGATATGCTTACTTATTAATGAAAGAAGTCATACCGCATGTAGATTATTGTATTGATTATCACACTGGCGGAGCGCAACGATTTAATTACAGTCAGTTGCGAATTAATGGCAATGACGACGAAACACTGCAATTAGCAAAAGCTTTTGGAGCGCCTTATATTATGTATGCAAAAAACAGAGATAAATCATTTCGAGAATCTATGGTTAAGCAAGGAAAAAAAGTTTTGTTATTCGAAGGAGGAAAATCGTTGTATTTAGATAAAATGGTTACAAAAGTAGGTATTCAAGGTGCTATAAATATAATGCATGCTCTAGGTATGAGAGATTTTTCTGCACAAATTACAAAACCTTCTAATGAAAATTCGCCTATAATTATTACCAGTACAAAGTGGATTAGAGCTAAAACTTCTGGCATGTATCGGTCTCATGTAAATGTTGGACAAAAAGTTGAAAAAGGAGCTAAGTTAGGTAGTATTTCAGACCCTTATGGCAACCCAGAAAGAACTTTTAAAAGCACACAAGAAGGTTATATTTTAAATTCCAATCACACACCATTAGTAAACCAAGGCGACGCTCTTTTTCACATTGGTTTTGAATAAAAATTCTCCATCTTCCCTCAAAAGGGAAGTCATAAATACTCCATAAAAAGTTATATTTGCAGGAATATTAAAAACAATAAAGTTTTCGAAAATAAGGAAAATTCTATTGGTCAAAAAGATAGATATTTTTAACTACTCTTTATTTAAGAAAATATAAAAATGAATTAATGAGCTTAATCCAGAACGAAAATATTTCCGTGTAAACGTCATTATTCATAAAACAAAAATTTCACAAATCAAGGAAACCTCCTATACTTAAAACACACGATGAACAAAGAAGTACAATCAAACGATTTTCATAAAATAACAGTAGATAGGGCATTTTTATTATCCTGTTATAATGAAATGCTTTTACGCATTAATGAGAAAGAAATAACACATCTATTGCGGTTAAATGAAGAATCGGAAATAGATATAAAACTGCAGGCTATCTCCGATGAGAAAATCATACAATCGCTAGGTATTTATTTTCAAATGATAAATTTGGTCGAAGAAAACGCCGCAACACAATTTAGAAGACAATTAGAAAATCAAGAAGATGTTGCTGCAATTCGAGGGTCATGGGGTGAAACTTTTAAAAAATGGGAAAGCCAAAACATAACAGAAGATAAGATGGTGACCATTATATCTTCTCTTAACATTACACCAGTTTTAACGGCACATCCTACCGAAGCAAAACGAGTTACCATAATTGAATTGCACCGAGAATTGTATTTATTATTGGTGAAAAACGAAAACCCTACTCTTTCAAAAACAGAAAAAAATGCTTTGCGCGAAAAAATTATTCAAATATTAGAGCGCTGGTGGAGAACAGGTGAAATTTATTTAGAAAAACCCAATTTGACTTCAGAACGAGATAATATCATATATTATCTAAGTAAGATTTTTCCGCTAATACTTCAAAAAAGCGATGAAAAATTAAAATATTCATGGATAGCTTCCGGATTAAATCCTGAAAAATTAACCCTTCCGGAACAGTTTCCTAAATTTAGTTTTGGCAGTTGGGTTGGCGGAGATCGTGACGGTCACCCATTTGTGACTCCCGGAATTACACATAACACTTTACTCCTACATCGCAAAGCATCCTTGCAGATTATTCAAACACAACTGGTGCATTTGGCCGAACGAATGACCTTATCGTCTATCAGTAATTCAGTACCTGCTGCCCTTCTTGAAGCAATCACCAAACAGGCAGAATTACTTGGTGAATCTGGTGAAAAAGCGATAAAAAGAAACCCGCTAGAGCCTTGGCGTCAATATGTTAGTTTGTTGGTTCTTAAAATGGCAAACACCATTTCAGAACAATATGTTGACTCCCATTCTCGCTATCGATCAAGCACTGCTTTGCAAAAAGATTTGAAATTTATTCGCACTATTTTAATTGAAAATGGCGCAAGCGGTATTGCTCAAGATATCGTTTTTCCGGTGGAACGTTTGGTACAATGCTTCGGTTTTCATTTGGCAAAATTAGATATTCGTCAGAATAGTATTTACCATGAAAAAGTGGTGAGTCAAATATTAGAAAAATCAGGGTTTGATAAATTTGATTTCCATAATTGGGATGAAAATACACGTGTTCGATTTTTATCTGAAGAATTACAAAAACAAAGTCCGCTAACCAATATTACCTTGTCTTACGGTATAGAGGCTGACAATGTTTTGGATTATTTTAGAGTGTTACGACAACATATTAATTTGTATGGCTCTGATGGAATTGGGTCATTAATTGTTAGTATGACGAGAAGTTTGAGTGATTTATTGGTGGTCTATTTTTTAATGAAAGAAACTCAATTATTAGATACCAAACTACAAGTTGTTCCTTTATTAGAAACCATAGAAGATTTGGAAATCGGACATGAAATTTTAGATCAATTTTTGAGTTTCCCGTTGACAAAATCACGTCAAAAATTAGTGGCACATACGCAAGAAGTAATGGTTGGGTATAGCGACAGTAATAAAGATGGTGGTGTATTAGCAAGTAAATGGAATTTATACAAAGCCGAACAAGAACTTTCTAAAGTTGGAGAAAAACATGAGGTGAAAATTTTCTTTTTTCATGGTAGAGGCGGCACCATTAGCCGAGGTGGCGATAAATACCACCGATTTATGGAAAGCATGCCTGCTAATACCGTGCATGGTAGAATTAAATTAACCGTACAAGGAGAATCTATTGCACAGCAGTTCGGAAACCTATTAACTGGAACTTATAATTTAGAAATGTTGGCTTCTGGAATGGCACTTCAAACCATGCTAAACTGCACTGGTAAATATGAAGAAGGCTATCCGAAAGACACCTTAGAATGGCTTTCTAAAAAATCGATTGAATTTTACAAAAAACTTATTGAACATCCCGGTTTTATTAACTTCTTTAGTCAAGCAACTTCTATTGATATTTTAGAACAAAGTAAAATTGGTTCTCGCCCTGCACGAAGATCCGGTGAACGCACCTTAAAAGATTTACGCGCAATTCCATGGGTATTTAGTTGGAATTTATCTCGTTTTACCTTGACGGGATGGTATGGCTTCGGACAAGCTTTAAAAGCATTAAAAGAGCATGACGTTGCAAAGTTTGAAGAGCTAAAACAATACGTCAATACTTGGCCTTTTTTCAAGTATTTATTGATTCAAATAGAAACGAATTTAATTCTAGCGAATGAAAACTTGATGAAAACATACGCAGAACTAGTACCACAAAAAGATACTAAAAACCAGTTAATTAGTATGATTTTAAACGATTATAAAGAAGGTATTAGGCAAATTGAAGATTTACTTATTGAACCAGCATCCACAAGAAGAATAGGTCAGTTTGACAATTTGAAAAGACGCGAAAAAGAGTTAAAAATACTGCATTTACTACATATTGAATCTTTAAAAGATTGGAGGGCGATAAAAGATAAAGACCCAATAAAAGCCGATCAAATTTTAACTAAATTACTAGCCATTACTAACTCGTTATCTGGAGGACTAAAAAACACCGGATAATCGATTTATATTTAAGAGTAGTAAAATAGAAATTCTATTTTGCAAAATCTGTTTTATTACTCTTTTTTGAATACCGTCACTATAAACAAACCTTAAAATAAAAACAGTATTTTTGTTTTCTATAATTTTTTACCATGCAAAAAAGAACTGTTTTTGAGATGCTTAACAAGGCGTCAGTTACGTATAAAGATAAGAACTATGTAAGTCAGAAAAATGATACCGGTTGGGATAGAACAACCTTTAGCGAGGCGAAAGAAAAAGCGTTGCAATTGGCATCTGCTTTTATAGAATTAGGCATTATCTATGAAGATAAAGTTGCTATTCTTTCTGAGGCCAAAATGGATTGGGTAATCTCTGAATTTGCAACCTTGTATTCTGGTGGAATTATCGTTCCCCTTTCCATAAAACTCTTACCCGAGGAAATCCCTTTTCGTGTAAATCATTCCGATTCTAAACTTTTCATTATTTCTGAAAATACCATTGAAAAAGTAGTTAGTCAATGGAGTGGTTACGAAAATAAAAAATTGCAATTAGTAATTTTAGACCAGCCTTCTGCTAAAATTAGTGAGATTTGCAAAGCAGCTAATTTTGACGAAAAACAATTGCTTTTTATAGATGATTTGTATGCTTTAGGAAAATCTACATTAGATAAAAATGGTAAAAAAATCCAAGAAATTGAAAAAAAAATCCAAGAAGATGATGTTGTAACAATTTCTTATACTTCCGGCACAACCGGAAACCCAAAAGGGATTATGCTCACGCACTTGAATTATTTTTCGAATAGCCATGAAGCTGTAAATACATTTCAAATTGATGAATTGATTTCGACCTTAATTATTTTACCTACCGATCATTCCTTTGCGCATACTGTTGGAATTTATACATCGCTGGTTCGCGGAATTTCTATTCATTTTGTAGATGCCAGAGGTGGTGGAATGAATGCCTTAAAAAATATTCCTATAAATTTAATTGAAGCAAAACCTAATTTTTTACTCACAGTTCCAGCATTGACAAGTAATTTTATAAGTAAAATAAAAGATGGTATCAAAGCAAAAGGATCTTTTATCGAAGGAATTTTTAATCGAGGTCTCGATGCTGCTATTCATAGAAATGGTGATGGTTTTAAAAAACCAGATTCTTTCACACAAATCACAACTTACTTTAATTATATCCTTGCGGAAAAGTTGATTTTTAAAAAATTGCGATTGATTTTTGGTTCTGAGATTGAGTTTTTTGTTGGTGGTGGCGCTTTACTCGATATCAAACAGCAACAATTTTATAAAGCAATTGGTATTCCTATTTATCAAGGTTATGGACTTACAGAAGCTTCTCCAATTATCTCAACCAACACTCCGTTTGCGCATAAAATGGGAACTTCCGGTAAGATTTTAGGCAATATTACGTGCAAAATTTGTAACGAAAACGGAGAGGAACTTCCGCAAGGTAAAAGAGGAGAAATTTGTATTCAAGGCGATAATGTCATGAAAGGTTATTATAAAAATGAAGACGCGACGAAAGAAACTTTAAAAAAAGGTTGGCTGCATACGGGTGACTTGGGCTTTATGGATGAAGACAATTTTTTAGTCGTGGTTGGAAGAGAAAAAGCCTTGTTGATTTCAGAAGATGGCGAAAAATATTCTCCTGAAGAAATTGAAGAGGCGATTATAAATTCTTCTCCAGTGATTCAACAAACCATGATTTATAACGATCATAAAAAATATACAACAGCTTTAATTACCTTAAATAAGCCGCATACTTTAGATTTTATAAAAGAAAATGAAATTACTTCTGCAGAGCAGTTAATTAAAAAATTAAAAGAAGAAATACTGGCATTTGATAAGCAACCAGAATTCAAAGGTAAATTCCCATCCAAATGGATTCCTTCTCAATTTCAAATAATTCAAGAGGAATTTTCAGAGGTAAATACCATGATTAATTCAACATTAAAAATGGTTCGACATAAAATTACAAAAAATTATAGCGACCGATTAGAATTGATGTACGGACAAAATTCTCAATCAATTGCCCTGAAAAAGAATATAGAAATACTGAATCAAATATTTACTTTTTAGTCATAAAAAAAGCCCTTCAAAAGGGCTTTTAAATGTGATAAATATATTTTATTTTACATAAGCATCGGAATGCACTTTTGCAACTGCTCTACCCGATGGATCATTCATATTTTTAAAACTTTCATCCCATTCTAAAGCGATTTTTGTGCTACAGGCAACGGATGCCTCTTGTGGTACACTTTTAGCTGCTGTATCCGAAGGAAAATGCTCAGTAAAAATAGAGCGATAATAAAATTCTTCTTTGGAAGTTGGTGTTTGAATTGGAAATTTATATTTCGCATTCGCCAATTGATCATCAGTAACTTCTTGTTTTACAACTTCTTTTAAAGTATCAATCCAACTGTAGCCAACTCCATCAGAAAATTGTTCTTTTTGTCTCCACGCAACGCTGGCAGGCAAATAACTTTCAAAAGCTTTTCTCACGACCCATTTCTCCATACGTTCACCGTTGATCATTTTATCTTGTGGGTTTATTCTCATGGCAACATCCATAAATTCTTTGTCTAAAAATGGAACACGACCTTCAATTCCCCAAGCTGCCAATGATTTATTCGCTCTCAAGCAATCATACATGTGTAATTTACTTAATTTTCGCACAGTTTCTTCATGGAACTCTTTTGGGTTTGGCGCTTTGTGAAAGTACAAATAACCACCAAATAGCTCATCGGCTCCTTCACCTGATAAAACCATTTTCACACCCATTGATTTGATAACTCTAGCCATCAAATACATTGGTGTTGAAGCTCTTATTGTTGTAATATCATAGGTTTCTAAGTTATAAATAACATCACGAATCGCGTCTAAACCTTCTTGAATAGTAAATTTTATTTCGTGGTGTACGGTACCAATATGATCTGCTACTATTTGCGCCGCAGCCAAATCGGGTGACCCTTCTAATCCAACAGAAAACGAATGCAGTTGTGGCCACCATGCGGCTTGTGTATCATCCGATTCTATTCTTTTTTCTGCATATTTTTTCGCTATTGCGGATGTAACCGATGAATCTAAACCACCAGAAAGTAACACGCCATAAGGTACATCTGACATTAATTGACGGTGTACTGCAGCTTCTAGGGCATTGTGAATTTCATCTATGCTAGTTTGATTTTCTTTTACAGCATCATAGTCCATCCAATCTCTAGTATACCATTTGGTCAAAACACCATCTTTACTCGATAAATAATGACCTGGAGGAAATAATTCAATTTTAGTACAAACCCCTTCCAGAGCTTTTAACTCAGAAGCAACATAAAAAGTCCCGTTAGCATCCCAACCCATATATAAAGGAATAATTCCCATGTGATCTCTAGCAATGAAATAAGTATCATTCTCTGCATCATATAATGCAAAACCAAAAATACCGTTCATTTCATCAATAAAACCGACACCTTTTTCTTTATATAAAGCTAAAATCACTTCACAATCAGATTCGGTTTGAAAATTATATTTTCCTTTAAATTGTTTACGTAATTCTCTATGATTATAAATTTCGCCATTAGCGGCTAAAACTAGTTTTTTATCTTCACTAAATAAAGGTTGTTTTCCGGAAGCCGGATCAACAATAGCCAATCTTTCATGCGCCATAATTGCTTTTTCATCAGCAAAAATCCCACTCCAATCCGGACCGCGGTGACGAATTTTTTTAGACATCTCCAATATTTGAGGTCTTAAAACCTCTGAACTCTCTTTCAAATCAAATGCACAAACTATTCCACACATCTCTTATTTATTTTTAAATATTAATTAGGATGCAAATATGCATCAAGTATTATGATATGTAAACATAAATTCAATAAATGATTACATTTATAAACTATTTATGAAATATTTATAACCAAATGTAATCAATTAACTCAAAATCGATTATAACGCTTGAAGAATGAAATTTGAATTATTAGATAAAAAAACGAAGAGACTTATTTATTTGATCAATTCTTTCACTTCCTGGTACATTTTTTCGCCAACATTTTCACCATATAGTTTTTTTGAAAAATCAACACTCGAAGTGCAATAAGTGTCAAATGCTTGTTGAATTTTTTCAGCATTACTACCAACGAGGATAGCAAAACCATTTTCAACTAGTTCAACCCATTCGGTTTCTTCACGGGCAATTATGCAATGTTTCTTGTTAAAGAAAGCTTCTTTTTGGAGTCCCCCACTGTCCGTAACGACCATTTTGCAATTTTTTAGTAATTCGAGCATATCAAAATAGCCTACTGGATCAACAAAGGTTAAATCAAACTCTAATTTATTGTTTGCCAATATTTTTCGAGTTCTTGGATGTATCGGAATAATAACTTGCATTTTTTTGGCTATATTCTCTAAACCCCGAAAAATAGATTTTAAATTTTCGAGATTATCCGTGTTTTCCTGACGATGAATTGTTGCTAGAACAAAATTATTTTGTTTTAATTTTAATTTGGAAACTATACTTGATTTGTCCGCCGAAAATTTACTGTAATACTCAACTGCATCTTTCATAATATCACCACTTTGAACAATTTTTAAAGGATAGTTTTGAAATCCTTCCTTTTCAAGATGCTGTATTGCTGTACTTGTTGGACATAATAACAAATCAGAAATTCTATCGGTTAATATACGATTGATTTCTTCTGGCATTTTCATATTAAAACTGCGCAAGCCAGCCTCAATATGTACCACTTTAATTCCCATTTTTTTTGCTGCCAATGCTCCTGCCAAAGTAGAGTTCGTATCACCATAAACCACAACAACATCAGGTTTTTCTTTTACTAAGACCTCTTCTATTTTCTCTAACATTTGTCCGGTCATCGCACCATGACCCATTCCGTTTATTTCAAGGTTATATTTTGGTTTTGGGATCTCCATTTCCGTAAAAAAAATAGCACTCATATTAGCGTCATAATGCTGACCAGTATGCACGATAACCTCCTCTATTTCATTGTGTTGTGAAATCACTCTACTTAAAACTGCCGCTTTAACAAATTGCGGGCGAGCTCCTAAAATGGTTACTATTTTCTTATTCTTCATATGGCTTGTTTCTCTATAAATTTTTAATTACTTCGCTCAATTTTAGGGTTATATTTTTTCGATGATATTGTTCGATATTTTTTCCATGAGCTTCTAATTTCCCTTGTTTAAAATTATTAAAATAACCAAGAATCACACTTTTTATCGCTTTTCTATCTTCATAATCAACGATGACACCCGAATCTGTTTTTTGAATAATTTCTGCCAAATCTCCATCTGTTGGTCCAATCGCCAATATTGGCCTATTCGCTTGTAAATATTCAAATATTTTGCCTGTTAAAATTCCTTTTGCTGCCGGAACCTTGTTCACCACCAAAAATAAAACTTGCGCTTCACTTTGATACTTTTGCACCTCGCTATAAGGCACATAATCAATAAACTTAATAACTTTTTCCAATTCAAATTTTGTGATACTATCTTTAACTTCTTTGGCAAATTTACCAACTAGTTGAACGCAAACAACCTCCGCGAAAGCGATATTTTCAACAATTATTTCATGCAAAACCTCCCAAAAAACTACTGGATTTCTATCGGCATTTATTAAACCAATATGGTTTAACGTAAATTTTTTGTTTTGTTCGCTTTTAGTGGTATTTATTTCACCGTCAAAACCGTTTGTTATTACATGAACATGTTTATTAAAAGGGTCGTATTTTTCCTTCATAGTTTTACCAACCACCAAAACTGCATCACTATTTTTAAGCACTTTCTGCTCTAAAAGAGCATGTTTTTCTTTCGATTTCTTGGATAAAGGTAATTGATGAAAGTAATCAATATCCGTCCAAGGATCTCTAAAATCTGAAACCCATTTTATACCCGTTTTTTGCTTTAAAGCCAACCCGATCAAATGCAAACTATGTGGCGGACCAGTTGTAATAATTACATCTATTTTATTATCTTTCAAATAATTAGAAAGGTATTTTACCGAAGGCTTTATCCAATATTTTCGAGAATCCGGAATAAAATAATTGGCACGAATGTATTGTAACTTCCTTTCAAAAAAACTTGGATTAGTATTTAAAAATCCAGAGCTGGTTTGTTTTTGATTGCTTTTAAAAAAGGATAAAATATCGTTGGGTTCTCTAATAGGCTGCTTTAAAATTTCAACCCCATCCGGAATTTCTTGTTGCAATGAGTCATCGGTAAGCGCATAATTTGGATTTTCAGCCGTGTACACCACTGGTTCAATTTGAAAGTCACGCAAATACTTTACGAACTTCAACCATCGTTGAACGCCGCTCCCACCCGAAGGAGGCCAATAATATGTAATTATAAGTACTTTCAACTCCTATTTGTTTGTTTTACAGATTCAAAATCTTTATATATTTTCAACAGATTTTGGGAGACCTTTTCCCAGCAAAATTCATTTTCAATAAATAATTTCCCATGCAAACCTAGTTCTTTTTGCAACTTGGAATCAACATATAATTGCAGCACTTTTTCTGCAAAATCAACCGCATTTCTTTCTTGGTGTACTAAACCACTTTTAGTTTTATGAATCAAGTTTTTTTGTGCTGTTGCATCACTAACCAAAATCGGCTTGGCAAAACTCATATATTGAAAAATTTTATTGGCATAAGCCACATCATGCTGCAAATTTCGATGCAATGGTGAAATACAGACACTACTAGCAAGAATATACGATGGAAATAAGGCTACATTTTGCCAACCTTCAAAATCAACGAAAGAATCCAATTGTAAATCTTTTACCTGCTTTTTTAAAATCGGATCAGTTGTATTGCTTCCTACAACGACTAATTTAATAGTTGTAATCGTTTCTTTTAATTGCTTCACTGCTTCAATAGCGGTTGCTAAACCCCTTCGTAAACCGGTGTCGCCAAGATATAATAACACAAAATTATTTTCGTATTTTTTAAGTATATCTTGCTTTATTACAGCATCTTCATAAAACGCTTTTCGCACTGTATTTGGAACTAAAACAAGTTTGCTGCCAATTTTCGTTCGATTTTCAACTTCTGAAAGAAATTCTTGAGAAACGGTTACTACCTTGCTCGCCATTTGTACAAATTGCTCTTCTTTTATTTTCCATTTTTTTGGAGAAA
Organism: uncultured Flavobacteriaceae bacterium; assembly: GCA_965363545.1. Lineage (GTDB taxonomy): Bacteria > Bacteroidota > Bacteroidia > Flavobacteriales > Flavobacteriaceae > Lutimonas. The sequence continues at coordinate 64,168 of CBDTUD010000009.1, forward strand.
TCATCTGCTTTCCCGGAAACTTTTGCAAATGAGGATACAATTTCATCACTTCGGGCATATTATCATGTAAATCTAAAACCGTTGGTAATTGCAATTTTTTATTGGCATTGAAAGCCGCTTGCGCTATTCGAATGTCATGAATATGTATAGCTTCAATTTTATTTTTTACAAGAAAGTCGCTAATTTTCTTTTCCATGATCTTGGTATAAAATGGAAAAGTGTAAGCCAAGGCAGAAAGCTTATATTCTAATGTATTAGAAAGATATCGCTTTACTTTAATTTTTTGAATTTCCTGATCTTTACTCTTTTGATCGTATTTCAAACAAAATAAAAAAACTTCATGACCACCTTCTATTAATGCTATAGCTTCATTTTCCACCCTTGGATCGGGCGGAAAAGTCTTGTCTAAAATCATCCCAATTCGCATCATTATCTTTCTGCATAAACGGCGTAAAACCTTGGAGTATATTTTCTTAAAATAGGTCGAAATCCTATTTTATTTATAGGGCTAGTCCATTTTTCATGCGTTTTTATATGCCAACCAGCTTTCTCTAATAACCAATCAAATTGCCAGTCTTCAAACTCATGGTAGTGCCGATCCCATTTATCAGTATTGCTTTGATAGGCTTTTGCAAACCATAAATTTAAAGGAATTGTAGTTATTAATTTTGTTGCTTTTGCCGCTTTTAGTAAGTTAAAAGGTGCAATCATATGTTCAAAAATTTCAAAAGCAGTTATGGCATCATATTTCGTTTCTTCCACCATTTTATAATCTACATCTAAATCTTCTCCTCCAGTATTATAAACGGTGTAGCCATGTGATTCCATAATCTCACTAAACTCATTTCTAACACCTAAATCGAGAATGACAGCTGGCGCAGGAAGAACACTCTGTAAAAATTCGATCGTATGCTGGTATCTTTTTATTGGTGTAATGAATTTCATATTGAACTAAATTGTTTAAAAATTGTGCTAAAAAGCTACTTTGTTTTTTATTAAATTTTAGAAAAAATACTTTAGGAAACTTTTTCTTTTCTGTATTTTAAGAACCACACCAAAGAAATCAGAATTAATAATCCGTAAGAAATCAAGCTAAACATGCTTCCTTGCTCAATTACTCTTGGCTCAAATTTAAACACAATGGTATGTTTTCCTTTCGGGATGACCATGCTTCTCAAAACATAATTTGCTCTAAAATGCGGAGATAATTTACCATCGATATATGCATTCCATCCGTCTTCATAATAAATTTCAGAAAAAACAGCAATTTGATCCACCGCAGAATTACTTTCATAAGTTATTTGATTCGCCTGATAATTTGTCAAATCTATAGTAGCTAAAGTATCTTTTTGAAACTGAAAGCCTTCCAATTGATTTTTAAATTCGGAACGAATAATAACTTCACTTTTAGAATTCAAACTATCTAAAGCTTTGATTTCTTCATTGGCAGAATCTACATATTTTATTTGATTAACAAACCATGCATTTCCGTTTGATTCTGGATTTAACTGCACATTAGCCATATCTTGACTATCGGGAAAAATAATGTATTTCGCATTCAGCATATTCAATACTTCGATATTATTCTTTGCTATTTGAAAATCAAATAACTCTTGATATCTTCTAGGTTTTGCTGCATGATAGCCTCCAATTGAATTATGATAAAAAGAAGTACTTCCGTCATTCATTGGGTTTACCATAAAATTCATCACTCGATAATGTCCTTTATCTTTTAAAATTAAGGCATCAACTTCGGTCATCGCAAATGGCTTTTCTAATTTCTTTGCAGAAATAAAATCTTCATTATTTACATACCGTTTTGCAACACCAACCATATCGATGAGTACCAAAACCAAAAACACCCCAAGAATTAAATTTTTATTAATTTTTTCTCTCAAATACAACCATAAAAAAGCAGCAAATCCGGCTACAAATAATAAGGTTCTTGTACTATCTTGAAAAAACAAAACTCTTCTATCTTCAATCAAAACCGAGGTAAAACCGGGTACCATATTTTCGTAAGTTGCATCCCGAAAGCTCTCAAACGCGAATAGATTTGTTCCTAAAAGTGTGAAAAGAACCGCCAAACCACCAACAATTATAGTCGACCATTTTAAAGCTTTTGTTTTTTCTTCCTTTGAAGTATTCTTATCTAAAAATTTCTGTAAAGCTATAATTCCCAGCAATGGGATAGCTATTTCTGCAATAACTTGAATCGAAGAAACTGCTCGAAACTTGTTATATAAAGGCACATAATCAATGAAAAAATTGGTTACAATTTCAAAATTCTTTCCCCAACTCAAAACGATGGAAAATACTACCGCTGAAACCAACCACTTTTTTAAATTATTTTTTATGAGAAAAATTCCTAAAACAAATAAAAACAGCATTAAGGCACCAATATAAGCCGGTGCTGCAACAATGGGTTGATCACCCCAGTACATTGGTGCATTATCAGCAAAATCTAAGGCTTTCTTTCTACCCGCCTTATCTTTTAAAAACTCATACATTTGAGAATCTTTACCCAATTTCTCATTATTAGACCCGCCCATAAATCTTGGAATAAACAAATCAAAAGTTTCTAAAATTCCGTAGCTGTATTCTGTAATATAAGCCTTATCCAAACCTGTAGAAATTTCTTTCGCTGTTCCATCAGGATTTATACTCAACTCACTTTTACTTCTGGTGCTGTGATCAGCATATTCTTTAGTTGCCAACAAACTAGTCGCGTTCATACCAACCGCTAAAATAACCGCCACAAATAAAATGGCAATATTTTTGAAAAAATCCGATAATTCTTTCTTCTGAACTGCATCTATCAAATAAACAATTCCAAAAATGAGAATCATAAAAAGTAGATAATAAGTCATTTGCGGATGGCTTGCATTTACTTCAAGCGCCATTGCCAAAGCGGTGAGCACAAAACCTTGCAAATATTTCTTTTGAAAAACCAATAAAATTCCAGACAACACAAATGGCATATAGGCTATGGCATGTGATTTTGCATTATGACCAACGCCCAAAATAATGATGAAATAGGTCGAAAAACCAAAAGCTAAAGATCCAATAATTGCTAATTTCCAATCTACTTTCAAGACTAATAGCAACACAAAAAAACCGAGGAAGTACAAGAATAAATAATCTGCAGGATGTGGTAAAAACCGAATTAAACTATCGACTTTTTTGATATAATCATGCGGATAATAGGTACTAAGTTGATAGGTCGGCATCCCTCCAAAGGCTCTATTCGTCCAATATGGTTCTTCGTTGTGTTCGGCTCGAAATTCTTGCACTTCTTTTGACATGCCTCTAAATTGAGCAATATCACTTTGAAAAAGTTTTTTCCCCTCCAAAACAGGAGAAAAATAAGCTATAGAAATAACCGAAAAAACAAGTACAGCAATGAGGTAAGGAAGTATTTTCTTGAAATCCATAAATTATAAACTTGGTGTTTTAGTATTATTTTTATCGGTAAAATCTGAAAAAGAATCTTAAAATTCAAGGAAATTTAATCATCGACCTCTTCAAAATCAATATATTCACCAACTTTTTTATTGGTTTCTTTTGGCTGTGGTGGCGCTTTATCTATAATGGTTTCTCCTTCTCTTGTTTGTTCGGGAGGCTCTTGATAACCTTGTTGTTGTTTGACCTTATCTTCAAAATTTCTAACTATTTTTGTGAAGAAAATTGGTAACAAATATTTTCCAATAAATTTCACCCCATAATAAATCAAAATGATAATTAAAATGGTTCGTAAAAATCCTGGAATTGATGCTTCCTGCATATTTTTTACATTTAAATTTCAAAAATAACAATTTGCAAGGAATTGTAACGTTTATAAAGAGAAAAACTTAATTTTGATTTTTTTATAACTCACCTATGAAGTACTTTTTTACGGCCTTTATCCTGCTCTTTTGTTATCAAATGACATTTGCGCAATATACCGAAGTTATTAACTCCAAACGTCCCGGATTTTCCGATAGTCCTTTTAGTGTCGGAACAAAAGTATATCAAATTGAAGGTGGGTTTTTTTACAAAAATGTTGGTAATTACTTGTATTATGACCAAATTAACGATGAAGCTGTTGAATATAACGGTAAAGGTTATGGTACCGATATAACTTTTCGAACCGGACAGTTTTTTGAACGCTTGGAGTTTGATGTTGATTTAATTTTTCAAAATGATAACCGAAATTATACCAAACCAACCGTTTATAATGATAGCGGGTTTGGCTTGAGTAAATTAACCGTTGGTGCAAAATATTTGGTTTACAAACCTACATTTGCTGATAAATCAAAAGAAATTAAAAGCTGGAAAGCAAGACACAGTTTTGATAAAAAACGATTAATTCCATCTGTTGGAGTTTATGCTGGCTTAAATACCAATCTTTTACAGGATTTGTTTAAAAATCCTGATGGTATGAGTCCGCGATTTGCCATTTTTACCCAGAACAACATTTCAAATCAATTGGTGATTTTGACCAATTTCATTATGGATAAAGCATTTACAAACGATGCGGAAAACTCTTATATCATAACGGTTACATACGCTTTAACAGACCAATGGTCAGTGTTTGGGGAAAATCAAGGTTTCATGAGAAAGAATGTCCCGAATGATTTTCAATTTGGTGCAGGCGGAGCTTATCTTGTAAACAAAAATATGCAAGTTGATTTTTCTGCTCGAATTATTTACGATGAGAGAAACGACTCTTCTTATATAATTGGTGGCGGGTTATCATGGCGCTTAAACAAGCATCAAGATAGAATGATTGTCAACAAGGCCGATAATAATGAAACTATTTTAGATCAAGATAAAAAAGGTTTTTTTGGAAGCCTATTTGATTGGGGACTTTTCGATGGATCGAGAAAAAGCAGAAAAAATACGAATGTTAAAACAACAAAAGCAAAAACAAGAAGCTTAAAGCCACCTGTAAATAAAAAAGCACAAAAAGCGCGTAAGAAAAATAACAAGCGACTTATTGACGAACAAAAAAAGAGAGAAAAAGCACAAAAGAAATACAATAAAAAATTAGAAAAGAACTAATTTTGTTGCATGATAACAATAAAAGAGATTGCAAC
>CBDTUD010000010.1:0-69078 GCA_965363545.1 uncultured Flavobacteriaceae bacterium
ATGGCAAAACTTTACACAGAAAGATTCTTCAAAGAAAAACTTGATCCAAAGGCAGGCACCGTAGCGTTTCTGTTAAATTATTCGAAATCGATTAAAGCGATCAAGATAGAAAAAGAAAGCTTAATGTTTCATTTGAATTAATCGGAAAAAGCTCTTAAATTATTTTAAGAGCTTTTTTTATGTTTTAAAATCACTCTACTTTAAATTTTTTCTCCCAATAGTTTTTGTAATTATATCTTTTTCCAGATCCCAACCTCTAGCTGGACTAAATTCTCTTCCATAAAAAATAATTTGTAAATGAAGTTTATTCCATTTTTCTTTTGGAAAAAGTCGTTTAGCATCTTTTTCAGTTTGAACCACATTTTTGCCATTAGATAAGTTCCACCGGTACATTAATCTATGAATATGGGTGTCTACAGGAAATGCAGGAATACCAAAAGCCTGACTCATGACAACCGAAGCAGTTTTATGCCCAACAGCAGGCATAGCCTCCAAAGCTTCAAAACTTTTAGGAACTTTTCCATCATGCTTTTCTATAATCATTTTTGATAATCCGTAAATGCCTTTTGATTTCATAGGAGATAATCCAACAGGTCTTATTATTTCTTTAATTTCTTCTACACTTAATTTTACCATATCATATGGGTTGTCGGCTTTTTCAAATAGCAGAGGAGTAATCAAATTCACTCTGGCATCAGTACTTTGGGCAGATAACAAAACGGATATTAATAAGGTATACGGATCTTTATGATTTAAAGGTATCGGAGGGTTGGGATATAATTCATTCAGAGTATCTATAACAAATTGAACCCTTTCTTTTTTATTCATTTTTTTGTATTTTTGAGAGGTAAAAATACAAAATATGAGCACATTAAAAGTTGGAGATAAAGCTCCAGATTTCAAGATAAAAAATCAAAACGGTAAAGAAATTCAATTGAAAGATTTTAGAGGTAAAAAGGTAGTGCTATTTTTTTACCCCAAAGCCAGTACACCGGGCTGTACAGCTGAGGCTTGTAATTTGAGAGATAATTACAAAGATTTGATCAATAAAGGTATGGAAGTTATTGGTGTAAGTGCAGATTCAGAGAAACGTCAATTAAATTTTAGCACTAAAAATGAGCTGCCTTATAATTTACTTGCGGATATTGATAAAGAAATTATTAATGCTTACGGTGTTTGGGGTCCGAAAAAATTTATGGGAAAAGAATATGACGGCATTCACCGAACAACTTTTGTAATTGATGAAAAAGGTACTATTGAAAACATTATTTCTAAGGTAAAAACAAAAGATCACGCCGCACAATTAGTATAAAGTAAAAAGGGCATCGATTTCGATGCCCTTTTTACTTTATTGTTCTTTTCCTCTTTTTACGTCATGTTTACGTTTAGAATATCCAAATAACCGATGTTCTTTTATGATTTTCGGAACACCTTCAGGCACCATACTTTCCCAGCCTTTTTCTCCGGAACCAATCATTTTAAATATTTTTCGAGAAAAAACTTCTAAGATGTCTTTGTTATAATTTTTTATATCAATTATTCTACCGTTGTATTTAAAGTATTTATACAATTCTTTCATACGAGGGTGGACTTTTAAGTCTTCGCTCGTAATTATTTCTCCCGTTTCTAAATCCTTTAATGGATATAAGTAAATTTTTAAATCTTTGTAAAATAATTTACCAAAGGCTTCTAAAATTCCACCACTTATATTTCGATAATATTTCTCATCAAAAATTTGAATAAGATTAAAAACTCCCATTGCTAATCCCATTCTGGCTTTTGAGAATTCAGAAAAATAATCGACTAATTTATAATATTGTTGAAAATTGGTAATCATAACTGTTTGACCAAGAGAACATAAGAGTTCTGCTCGATCTAAAAAATCTCGTTCATTTATTTCACCTTCGGCTCGTAAGTTTGCCAAAGTAATTTCAAAAACTATTTGTGTATTCTTTTCAGTAACTCTTTTTTCGGCTAAAAATAACTTCTTGGCTTCTTCATAGATTTCCATATTCACTTTTGTTACCGGGCGATAACTTCCACGAAGTGCTAAGATGTTTTTTTTATACAAAACATATGCCGGTAATAAATTATTACCATCCGGACCGAACATTACAGCATCGGTCATGCCGTTTTTCACCAAATGCAAACTCATTAAACGATTATCTACATACATAAATCGTGAGCCAGAAAAGTTCACCATATCAACTTCTATGGTATCTTTATCTATATTGTCGTAAAAAGATTTGAGTAATTCTTTTGGATTATCGTTGAGATAAAAAGCGCCATAAATCAAATTTACACCTAACATTCCTAAAGTTTCTTGCTGTAATCTTGAGTCGGTTTGTTTGAAACGCACATGTAAAACAATCTCATTATAATCTTCTAAAGGATCTAATTGAAATCTAATTCCGACCCAGCCGTGACCTTTAAATTGTTTGGCAAAATCAATGGTTGTAACGGTATTTGCATAAGTAAAAAAGACCCTATTCGGATTTTCGGTGCGACTTAATCTATCTTCCATTAATCCCATTTCATGGGAGAGCATTTTTTTTAGTCTGGATTGCGATACATAACGTTTATCAGCTTCTACACCGTATATTTCATCAGAGAAATCTTTATCATAAGCCGACATCGCTTTTGCGATAGTTTTTGAAGCTCCACCAGCTCTAAAAAAGTGACGCACAGTTTCTTGTCCGGCTCCTATTTCAGCGAAAGTACCATAAATGTTATCATTTAGATTGATACGTAATGCTTTCTGTTTGAATGAAGGAACAGTTTGTAATTCTTTTTCTCCTTTAAGAATAATCGACATGGAATTGTGTTTTTGTTTTTACAAAGATACTTAAGATTTAACAAATTAATAATGTTTCATTTTTTAAATAAATTCGAATAAAAAAGAGTCTATTGAAAATAGTTTTCATAGACTCTTTTGAAATAAAAATAAAGGTTTGGTTTACATATTTTTTAATTCTTGAACCAGCTTTGTAAGTGCTTGTTTTGCATCTCCAAAAAGCATGGAAGTTTTTTGGTTATAGAACAACTCATTTTCAATACCGGCATAACCTGGTTTCATACTGCGTTTATTGACTATGATGTGTTTGGCGTTTTCAACATCTAAAATTGGCATTCCATAAATGGGACTTGAAGGATCATTATGTGCTGCCGGATTTACAACATCATTCGCACCGACAACCAAAACTACATCGGTACTTTTAAACTCTGGATTAATATCTTCCATTTCGACCAATTTGTCGTAATCAACATTGGTTTCTGCCAATAAAACATTCATATGACCTGGCATTCTTCCTGCAACAGGGTGAATGGCATAAGAAACATCGATACCTTTACTATCTAACAATTGTTCTAATTCATGAATAACATGTTGCGCTTGAGCAACGGCTAAACCATAACCTGGAACAATAATAACCTTACGGGAATAATTCATTAATATAGCAACATCACTAGCGGATGCCTCTTTAACATGTCCTTTTATAGTGGTACTTGTACCTGCCATTACATTAGAGCTTTCTCCAAAGGCTCCAAAAATCACATTTGATAAAGGTCTGTTCATGGCTTTACACATTGCAAGTGTTAAGATTGTACCTGCTGAACCAACTAAAATACCACCTGTTAACATGACCATATTTCCATATAAAAATCCTGCAAAAGCAGCAGCTAATCCTGTAAAAGAGTTCAATAATGAAATCACTACAGGCATATCGGCACCGCCAATTGGCAGAACGAATAAAACTCCGTAGGTCAAAGCAGCAAAGAAAAGCAAGTATAATAAGAGTTCATTATCCAATCCGCTAATTACTATAAAAGCACCAAAAGCTACAATAGCAATCAAGAATAGGTTATTTATTAAATTGTATTTTGGCAATCGGATAGGTTTATTTATTGTACCATTTAATTTTGCCCATGCGATCATACTTCCTGAAAACGAAATACTTCCGATAATCATACCAGCAATAATTGTTACTATAGAAAGTTGATCTCCAATATAATGATGAAATTCTATTAAACCTATTAATGCAGCACTTGCACCACCCATTCCATTAAAAATGGAAACTAGTTCTGGCATTTTGGTCATTCCAACTTTTTTTGCGACCATCCAGCCGATAATAGAACCAATAATAATCGCGGTTGCAATTAAAAAATATACGGTATTTGAAACTTCTCCTTGGTATAGAAAAATAGTTCCAAAAATGGCAAGTGTCATTCCTCCGGCAGCGATTAAGTTTCCTTTTCTTGCACTTTCTGGATGCCCTAGCATTTTTAAACCTAAAATAAAAGTTATTGATGCTATTAAATAAATAAATTCGAGACTAAATATGTATTCCATTATTTTTTCTTTTTAAACATTTCTAACATGCGATCTGTTACTACAAAACCTCCAACAACATTTAAGGTTCCCAGCAATACAGCTACGAAACCTAAAGACAATCCTAAAATATTGTCCGATTCGGCCCCGAGCATTACCAAGATTGCTCCAATAATTACAACACCATGAATGGCGTTAGCACCCGACATTAAAGGCGTATGCAGTACAGCAGGCACATGACCAATTACTTCAACCCCAACAAAAATCATTAAAATAACGATATATATTATTTGAAGGTTATTGCTTATAAAATCTATAAATTCACTCATATTTATTCAGTTTTTCCGTTTTGTCTTATTTCTCCGTTTAAAACTATTAATGTTTCATCGGTAATTTGATCTTCAAGATCCCATTTAAAAGCAACCCCATCGGTTAAATGCTTTAAAAAATTATACATGTTTTTAGCATATAAATCACTTGCATTAGTTGATACACTTTCGGGGGAAATGGTGGTTCCAATTATTTTGACACCATGTTTTATAATGTTTTTGTTCAGTTTGCTAATTTCACAATTACCTCCTTGTGCAGCTGCTAAATCAATGATTACTGCACCGTTTTTCATTTGTTTAACTTGTTCTTCAGTTATCAATATTGGTGATGTTCTTCCGGGAACCATTGCAGTTGTAATTACTAAATCAGCTTTAAAAAGAGATTCATTGACAGCTTCTTTTTGTCTTCTGGCATAATCTTCAGAGGCTGCTTTTGCATATCCGCCCTCTGAACTTTCACCGGTATTGTCAACCGATATAAATTTTGCACCGAGAGATTCAGTTTGTTCTTTAGTTTCCATTCTAATATCAGTAGCTTCAACAATAGCGCCCAATCTTTTCGCTGTGGCAATAGCTTGTAAGCCGGCAACGCCAACACCGTAAACCAAAACTCTCGAAGGAGAAATTGTACCTGCAGCCGTCATCATTAATGGAAATATTTTTGTCATTTCATAAGCTCCTAAAATAACTGCTTTATAACCGGCAAGGTTATTTTGCGAACTTAAAACATCCATATCTTGAGCTCTTGATATTCGGGGCATGGCATCCATAGAAAAAGCAGTAGCGCCTTGATTAGCTATGCGTTTCATATCTTTTGGGTGCGATTTGTGAAACATTTGAGACATGACAATCTGGCCCTTTTTTAAACTTTCTAATTCGTTATTATCAAAGGGATTTATCTTTATTAATACATCGGCATTTTTAAAAATATCAGATTTACTGCTTATAGTTACGCCTGCTTTACTATAGTCAGAATTTTTATAAGATGAATTGGACCCTGCATCTTCTTCAACTAAGATTTCAAACCCCTTTTCGATAAGTTGTTCGCTAATTTTAGGAGTTATTGCAACACGCTTTTCACCCTTTTGAGTTTCCTTTAAAATTCCTATTATCATTGTTGTTTATTTTATGCGAGTAAATTTAAAACTAATAAAAAGTAAATAGTCTGATTATTATCACCTTTTGATTATATTTTTTAAATGTTATTTAATTGTTTTATAAGATATCCTATAAATTTTCTGGGTTATAATTTAATAGTAAATTTGTGCTAAAGAATTCATATGAAAATTACATTTTTAGGCACTGGAACCTCTAAAGGAATACCTGTAATAGGATCAAAACACGAAGTTTGTTTATCGAATGATTTAAAAGATAAAAGAATGCGTTCTTCTGTTTTGATACAGTGGAATGACTTTAATTATGTAATTGATTGCGGACCAGATTTCAGACAACAAATATTAAATGCAAAAATAAATACCCTTGACGGGATTTTATTTACCCATTATCATGCAGACCATACAGCAGGTTTAGATGATGTTCGTCCGTTTTGTGATCGCGTGGGTGGTATTCCCATTTATGCCAAAAAAGATGTTATTCGAAATTTAAAAGAACGTTTTGGATATATTTTTGCGACCAAGAATCGTTATTTTGGTGCGCCAAGTCTTTTAGTTAATCGAGTTCGAAATCATATTTTTTCTTTGAAGAATATGGATGTAGTACCCATAAAAGTAAAACATGGAACCTTGAAAATATTCGGTTATCGTTTTGATAAGTTTGCCTATATCACCGATTGTAAACATATTTCTAAAAAGCAATTGGAGAAATTAAAAGATTTGGACATTTTGGTCTTGAATGCTTTGCGAATAGAAAGTCATCCAACACATTTAAATCTGCAGGAAGCACTTGAATTGATTTCAATAATTAAACCTAAAAAAGCTTATTTAACCCATATTAGCCATAAACTGGGGTTTCATGCTGAGGTTTCGAAAAATCTACCAAAGAATGTTTTTCTATCCTATGATGGATTAGAAATTGAAATCAAATAATTAAATATAGCATAAATCGGTTTGTTGAAAAAAATAAGAGTTTCTCGCCAAACTCTAAACACTACCGAAAAAAAACGATATGTACCATGAAATATTTTGGTATTAAAAATTTCTCATTAGTGTCAAAAGTATGTAAATTAAATTTTTTCAAAATCAACAGCAACTACCTTGTATTCCGGAGTTAGAGTGTATTCATCGCCAACATTTCCTGTAATAATATTAATAAAAATTTCAGGTTGGTGAAAGGTTGTACGAACAACACCCGGTTTTACCAAATAGGTTAATTTCACGGGAATATCCACTTCACCACGATCAGAAAAAATCCGCACTTTATCCCCTGCATTTATATTCTTTTTGGCTGCATCTAACGGATTTATTTCTAAATAGTCCATAGGAGAAATAGCTTGATTATCCGTTCTTCTCGTCATTGTACCAGCATTGTAATGTTCTAGTTGTCGGGCAGTTGTAAGTATAAACGGAAATTTATTGCGATGTTCAACTAATTCAGGTGTTTCTTCAAAATCGAAAAAGTGAAATTTACCCTTACCACGTTTGAAATTACCATTTTGATGTAAAATTTTAGTATCTATTCCCTCTTCCGAAACTGGCCATTGCAACCCATTTTTACCCAATCTTTCCCAAGTAATTCCTTTCATAAACGGAATCACATCTGCAATTTCATCTAAAATTTTTGCGGCATCATAAATTTTTCCGGTAGGTTGCTCGTAGCCTAATTTAGATAGCATATCAATTATTATTTGACCATCAGATTTTGTATTACCGATAGGTTCAACCACCTGATTAACTCGTTGAACTCTGCGCTCCCCGTTGGTAAAAGTCCCATTTTTTTCAAAATAAGAACATGCCGGTAAAACTACATCGGCCATTTCTGCGGTAGCCGACATGAATAATTCTTGCACAATTAAAATATCTAATTGTTCCATGGCTTTTCGAATATGATGCGTGTTCGGATCCGTCATTAAGGTATCTTCTCCCATAATCCATAAAGCTTTAAATTTTCCGGCAATTGCCGCTTCCAACATTTCCGGAATTTTTAAGCCTTCTTTTTCAGGCATTTTTGCTACGCCATATTTTTGTGCATAGTATTTTTGAACCTCTCCATCATTAACATCCATATATCCCGCACCTTGATGTGGTTGCACTCCCATATCTGCCGCGCCTTGCACATTGTTTTGGCCTCGTAACGGATTAAGTCCTACACCAACTCGACCGATGTTTCCTGTCATCATGGCTAAGTTAGAAAGTAACATTACTGTCTTGCTTCCTTGAAAATGTTCCGTAACGCCTAGACCGTGAAATTCCATGGCATTGTCAGAATTTGCATAAGCGATGGCTGCATCTCGAACTAATTCTTTAGAAACTCCGGTAAGTAATTCTAAAGCATCCATGTCTAATGTTAAAACATGATTTTTAAACTCGGTAAATTGTTCGGTGTATTTTTGAATAAATTCTTGATGAACCAAACCATCTTTAATAATATAATGTGCCATCATATTTAACAAAGCAACATTGGTTCCAGGGCGTAATTGCAAATGATATTGTGCCAATTCTGCAAGAGTAGTTCGAACCGGATCAACAACAATACTTGTTACTCCCTGCATGAATAATTGCTTTATTTTCGCGCCGGTAACTGGATGTGCCTCAGTAGGATTTGCACCAAAAAGAAAAATACAATCGGTTTTATCTAAATCTTCAATCGAATTGGTTGCTGCTCCGGTGCCAAATGCTTTTTGCATACCAAAGGCGGTAGGAGCATGACAAACTCTGGCGCAACCATCAATATTATTTGTGTGGAGAGCTACTCGCGCCATTTTTTGCATTAAATAATTTTCTTCGTTTGTTGCTCTTGAAGAGGAAATACATCCCAAAGCATTGGAGCCATATTTTTCTTTTACACTTTGCAATTTGGCGAGAATAAAGTCATAAGCTTCAGCCCAAGTTACAACTTCAAATTTGCCGTTTCTTTTAATCAAAGGATCTCTTAATCTATCTGGATGATTGTAAAATTGAAAGGCGAATCTACCTTTTAAACAAGTGTGTCCGTGATTTACTTCAGCCGTAACGGGGGCTTGAATACCTTTAATTTCTCCTGCTATTACCGAAACATCTAGCTGGCAACCAACACCGCAATAGGTGCAAGTGGTTCTGATTACTTCATCTGGAATTAACGTTTTTGTTTCAAATTTATCGGTAAGTGCCTCTGTAGGGCAAGTTTGTACACAAGCACCGCAAGAAATGCAGGCTGATAAATCAAAATTGGTGTCAAAACCTTTGATAATATTCGTCGCAAACCCTCTTCCCGACATATTTAAAATCATTTCTCCCTGAATTTCTTCACAAGCCCGAACGCAACGATAACAGTTAATACATTGCGATAAATCGGATTTGATATATGGGTGTGAAACGTCTTTTGTAATTTTTAGATGATTTTCTCCTTGCGGATATCTAATATTTGGAATACCAATGTTTGCAATTGTTTTTTGAAATTCTGTTGGGTTTTTTCCCTTCTCGGGGAAAACCTTATCGCTCGGGTAATCAGACAAAATCAATTCAACAATATTTTTTCTCAAACGCTTGATTCTATCGGTATTTGGATAAATATAAGCGCCGTCAAAAATAGGAGTATGGCAAGAAGCGACTGTTTTGGTAATACCGTCTTTTTCTCGCGCAACTTCGACAGAACAAACTCGGCAAGAACCAAAATTTTCAAGTCGGTCATCTTGACACATGGTAGGAATTTCGTTTTCGTTATCAATTCTGCGAACGAATTCTAAAATTGTCTCCCCGAGTTTTATCAAATGTTCTGTATTGTTAAGAAATGCTTTCATTGATTTTTTTATTTAAAAAAAGATTTTAATTCTTCATCAAAATACATTAGTGCATTTTTAATAGGTAAAGGCACACCGCCACCGAGAGCGCATAACGACCCAATTTTTAGAGTCTCTAATAAATCATCAAATAATTGTCGATCGATTTTATAATTTTCATTTTGTGCTTTTTCGAGCATTTCAAAACCTCTGAAAGATCCAATTCTACATGGATAACATTTACCACAACTTTCGTCTGCTGTGAATTTCATTAAATGTTCTAAAAATTTCACCATTGGAAAATCGACCGGAATTGAAACAAAGCTAGCATGCCCCAGCAAAAAACCATTGCTGTTTAACGATTCAAAATCTAAGGTTAATTCGTTTATTTTATGCATCGGGACAATACCACCTAGCGGACCTCCAATTTGAAATGCTTTAATTTCTGCTTTAAATCCTTTTCCGAACTCTTGAAAAATTGTTTGCAATGGAGTTCCCATTTCGATTTCAAAAATTCCCGGTTGGTTGAAAAAGCTATCGAACGAAACTAATTTTGTCCCTGTAGATTGTTTTGTGCCTAATTGAGCATAAGCTTTACCGCCATTTTCTAAAATCCAATGCAAATTTGCAAACGTTTCGACATTGCCTAAAACCGTTGGTTTGCCAAATAAACCATATTGTGCAGGGTAGGGCGGACGAACTCGAACTTCTGGGCGCAAGCCTTCAATCGAGTTTAATAAGGCCGTTTCTTCGCCACAAACATAACTTCCTTGTCCTTTAATAATTTTAAAACGAAAATCGGAAATCAAATTTTTAGCCTGTAATTCTTCGATCGCTATATTTACTTTTCTAATAGAATCTGGATACTCTCCCCGTATATAAATCACGCCCGTATTTGCGCCAACACATTTTCCGGCAATATACATACCGAATAATAATTTATGTGCTTGATGCTCCATGATGTACATGTCGCTATACGCGCCAGGATCTCCTTCATCGGCATTACAAACAATATATTTTTGTGTAGAATGTTCTTTTTTTACGGTATCAAGTTTGAACCAAAAAGGAAATCCGGCACCACCACGACCTCGAAGATTTGATATTTTTAATTCTTCGATAATTTTTTTAGGAGCAGATTCAAAAGTTTTAGCAAGGGCATAAAAATTATCTAAATTTTCAATTTCAGATGTCAATATTGGAATGGTATTACATCCAATTGCATAGTTGTTTTCTTGTTGGTAATCTGCTTCGTTTATTATATTGTTTAACTCATTGTCATTAGTTAAAGAAAATGTTTTACCCTTATATAAAACTGCGTTATTGCTATGACAACGACCGACACAAGCAGCATGGCCGATTTCATCTTTTGTAAGGTGTTTTTCGAGCTGATTTTGTAAATCACTTTGTGTATTGGCAACCATACAAGCGGTACCATTACAAACATAAATTTTTTTATTTCTGTTTTCTGGTTTTAAAAAATCATAAAAAGTTGCTGTTCCTAAAACAACAGAATCATCAATTAGAAATTTTTTCGCTAATTGTTGAAATTGTTCTTGTGGAGCATTGATATTAGATAATTCTGCTATTTTTTCAAAAAGATTATCATCGATTCCTTTGCGAGAAGAAAGCGCTCGAATATTTTTATTTGCCATAGGGATTATTAGAAAATAATTATAAATGTTGTTGTTTGTGCAATAGGTTCGGTGAGCTAAATTTACAAAATAAAATCGTTATTCAATTTTTTTGAAATTTAGATTTTCTCACATACTAAAACAATGTGCTTACCTTCAAGGTTGGTAGTAAAAAATAAATAGTGATTCCCACCGTCTTTAAATCCGGTTTTTTTTCGAATTTCGGCAACCGTTTGCGGAAAATTTCTCGTGGTTATATTTGCTTTTTTGGAAGGAATAATTTTTTTTAATTGTTTTTTATCATTGTTCAAAACATGACAAATTTTAAAGCTTCTACCTGGAAAAACAGTAATATTATTTGAGGTATATAAATGACTGTTAACCTGTATTTTATCAATTTTCAATTGATGTGACACATCATTAAAAAACCCAGCTTTTAAAATTGCCGAATTTGGTTCAAAAAGATAGGTTTGTGGGTTGGAAAAGGTTGCTTCAACATCCGAATTATAAACCGATTCAAAACTTTCAAAAACATCATTTTTTATATTTATTGTCTTAATCGGAATTACTCCTTCATATCCCTTTTCAAGGATAAATAATAATTCTTTTACTTCATTTTGGACAGCTATTACATGAATTTCTTTAACAAATTTCAAAGCTTTTATCGAAGCTGAAATATCTAAAACAGGAGATAATTTTAATAAAATGTTTTTTGTTTTTTCAAAAAGGGGACCCAAGTGCGTTGGGATATTTGGAAGGCAATCTTCTAGTAAAAAAACTTTTTCTTTGGCATCATTTCTTCTTGAAGGATCGGCATAAATCCAATCGTATTGGATGGAATTATTTTCGATATAGGCAATTCCATCACCTTGAAGAGTTGTGATATTTGAAGCGTTTAAAACTTTAAAATTATAAGAAACAAGCTGTGATAACTTTTCGTTTATTTCGCAATGAACAACTTTTTCAAATCGTTTTGCAAAATAATAGGTATCGACACCAAAACCACCTGTAATATCGATAATGGAATCTCCTGAAACTAATTTGGACTTATAATTTGCGGTAATTTCAGAAGAAGTTTGTTCAATGTTTATTTTGTTTGGATAATAAATGTTTTCCGATTGAAACCAAGTAGGTAATTTTTTTTCACATTTCTTTTTAGATACAATTTGTTCTACCAATTCTTGAACGGTAACTGTTGAAAATGGTGAGCCTTTTAAAATAAGTTTTGTAGCATCTTCATCGAGATGGTCTTCAATAAAATTTTGAACGTTATTATATAAGACTTCCTTTTTCAAACCTAATCAAAATCTTTCGTAAGCGATTTAACGATTTCGTTTTCCGCTAGAAATTCTTTTAAAATTACCTTGATCGCAGTATAGGTTGGAACAGCTAAAATCATTCCTGTTATTCCGAATAGCAAACCACCAATTATAATAATTAAGAAAATTTCTAAGGGATGAGATTTTACACTTTTTGAAAATATGATGGGCTGACTGAAAAAATTATCAACTAATTGTGCAATAACATAACCAATCATAACATACAATGTAGTGGGTAAAACATAGGATTGGAAATCGTATTCTAAACTACTTGTCATGGTTAATGTAAGCATTAAAATACCACCAATAATGGGCCCGATATATGGTATAATATTTAGCAAAGCACAAAGAAATGCAATTACTACAGCACTTTGAACATTAAAAATCAACAAGGTAATAGAGTAAATAGCAAATAAAATAGTTATCTGAATAATCAAACCAATAAAATAACGGGATAATAAATTTTTGATTTTTTGTAAAGATTTTAAAATACGTTCTTCTTTTTCATCTGGCGTAATTGCTAGAAAGGTATTGTGTAGTATATGAGAATCCTTCATAAAGAAAAAAGCGATAAATAATACCGAAAATAAGCCCATGCTAAAACTGCCTACCAAACTAACAAGTGAATTGAGTAGCCCCGGAATTGATTTTATATTTGTTGTTAAATCAATATCTTTCAATTCATCAAATAAATTAATATTTCGCGATGCTAAAAATTCTTTCAATGTAAAAAGTAAATCTTTAATATCTTTTTGAAATTCTTCTGTATTTAGCAATGAAATATTATGACCTTGTTGCACGATAAGCGGTATAAACATCGAAATGATGCCAAAAATAATCAGTAAAAAAAATGACATGGCAATCATAACAGAAATTGTATTTGGAACTTTTAACTTTTTCTGTAAAAAATCCAAAAATGGATTTGCAATTAAAGAAATTACCGCAGCGATAGCCAAATATATTAATACAGATTGAATTTTAAATAGAAATAACAGGACAATGGCGATTGCCGCCAAAACTCCAATTGCCCTTAAAATACCGTTTGCGATTATTTTTGAATTCATACTTGTAAATATAGAAAAAATTGCATGGCAAATTATTTTTTAAGCAAACTCACTAACAAAATGAAGTTTAACGGAAGGATATTTTTGCTGTGTCATTTGCACGGTAAAATCAGAATCGGCTAAAAATACCATTTGCCCTATTTTGTCTTTGCCTAAATAGCGTTGTTTTACTCTTGTAAATTCTTTGAATTCAGCATTTTTTTTATCGTTTGGCTGTACCCAGCAGGCTTTATGAATATTCAAGTTTTCATAGGTGCATAAAGCACCATATTCGTGCTCTAATCGATATTGAATCACTTCAAATTGTAAGGCTCCAACAGTACCAATAACTTTTCTTCCATTCATATCCATGGTAAATAATTGGGCAACACCTTCATCCATTAATTGGTCTAAACCTTTGGCTAATTGCTTAGATTTCATCGGATCGGCGTTGTTTACATATCTAAAATGTTCTGGCGAAAAACTTGGAATTCCTTTAAATTCTAGAATTTCTCCTTCCGTTAAGGTATCTCCAATTTTAAAACTGCCTGTATCATGCAATCCAACAATATCTCCCGGAAAAGACTCTTCTACAATTTCTTTCTTTTCAGCAAAAAAAGCATTTGGACTAGAAAACTTCATTTGTTTACCTAATTTAACATGTAGGTAATTTTTATTTCGTTTGAAAACGCCTGAAACAATTTTCACGAATGCCAATCTGTCTCGATGTTTCGGATCCATATTTGCATGGATTTTAAACACAAAGCCAGTAAACTTTTTTTCTTTAGAATCTACCAAACGTGTATCCGCCTTTTTTGGTTGTGGCGTTGGTGCAATTTCAACAAAACAATCTAATAATTCTTTTACTCCGAAATTATTCAAGGCAGAACCGAAAAATACCGGTTGCAATTCGCCCGCTAAATATTCTTCTTTGTTAAATGGTGGATATACTTCACTGATTAATTCTAGTTCTTCCCGTAAGGTGTTCGCAGCTTTTTTACCGATCATTTCATTCAATTCTGGATTATCCAAATCGGTAAATTCAATGCCTTCAGAAACAGTTTGTTTCACATCACCCGAAAATAGGTTCAATTTTTTGCTCCAGATATCGTAAATTCCTTTAAAATCATATCCCATTCCTATAGGAAAACTAAGCGGGACAACTCTTAACTTCAATTTCTGTTCTACTTCATCTAACAAGTCAAAAGCATCTTTTCCTTCACGATCGAGTTTATTGATAAAAACAATCATCGGAATATTACGCATTCGGCAAACTTCTACTAATTTTTCGGTTTGCTCTTCAACACCTTTTGCAACGTCAATAACAACAATTACGCTGTCAACAGCAGTCAAAGTCCGAAAAGTATCTTCAGCAAAATCTTTATGACCGGGAGTGTCAAGAATGTTGATTTTTTTATCTAGGTAGTTAAAAGCTAAAACAGAAGTTGCAACAGAAATTCCACGTTGACGCTCGATTTCCATGAAATCGGAAGTGGCACCTTTTTTAATTTTATTACTTTTTACCGCTCCAGCTTCTTGAATAGCACCACCAAAAAGAAGTAATTTTTCTGTTAAAGTTGTTTTTCCCGCATCAGGATGCGATATGATACCAAAAGTTCTTCTTCGTTTTATTTCTTTTAAAAAATCCATCCGTCAAAATTAGACGGCAAATATACAGTAACGCTAGAGAAATATCAATGAAACTATTAGTATAAAAATTAAAGGATGAAAGGTGTTTAAGTAAAAAAAAGGTCTTATCGAATTATTTCCGCTTTAATATAAACATCATGTAAAGGCCATTCATCTCCACCTGCTTTTAAATTAGCAATTTTATCAATTGCACTAAAACCTGAAATAACTTGACCAAAAACCGTGTGCTCACCATCTAAATGATGTCCGCCTTGTCTGTTTTGAATGATGTAAAACTCAAAAGCTGTTGATTTTTTAAGTGGATTATTTACCCAATCTCTCGCAGCGGCAACTGCGCCATAGGTATGTTTTAAATTTGGGTAAAATTCTGCCGGTAACTCATAATTTTTGTATTGAATTCGCATTTTTTGCGTAGTTAAATTTTCGGAATCGCCAGCTTGAATAATAAAATCTGGTACAACCCGATAAAAGCAAGTAGTGTCAAAATAGCCTTCTTTTACTAAAAAAATAAAATTAGCACGATGTAATGCAGTTTCTTCGTAGAGTTTTATGGTAATGTCACCTACTCTAGTTTTTAATCGAACAACTGTTTCGGGATTTTCTTTGCCATAATTTGTTAAAAATGAAACAGCGTTTTTATCATCGATGGTTTCTTTTTCGTTAACCTCAATTGTTTTAATTTTTGAAGGATTCTTTTTTTTTGGAATTTCTTTCTGTTCGGATTTTTTTTCAACAGATTTTTGTTTTGGACTTTTGGCGCAACTAACAAATAGAATTAGATAACTAAAAATCAAAAGAATATAGAATGGATGAAAAAAGCGCATGAATATGGTTTCGTTAAAGAAAGTACAAATATAACTCAATTGGTAAATTCGTCCGATTTATAATTCCCAAATTTTGTAAATTTGCGATTATGGAGGAAGAACAAGTAATTTTAGTCAACGAAAATGACGAGCAAATTGGTTTAATGCCAAAATTAGAAGCCCATCAAAAAGCAGTATTGCATCGTGCATTTTCTGTTTTTATATTTAACGAAAAAGCAGAATTGTTACTTCAAAAGCGCGCGGCGAGCAAATATCATTCACCTAATTTATGGACGAATACCTGTTGTAGTCATCAACGTGCCGGAGAAACAAATATAGAAGCAGGCAAAAGAAGATTACAAGAAGAAATGGGGTTTACCTGTGATTTGAAAGAAGTTTTTTCTTTTGTTTATAAAGCACCTTTTGACAATGGTTTGACCGAGCATGAATTAGATCATGTGATGGTTGGTTTCTTTAAGGATGTACCAGAAATAAATAAAGAAGAAGTGGATTCTTACAAATGGATGAACTTGGAAGATGTTAGAAAAGACTTGGAAAAACATCCGGAATATTATACAGAGTGGTTTAAAATAATTTTTAATGAATATTATCAACGATTAATTGTTAGGTAATTTATTGAATATAAAGTTTTATGAAAGTTACTGTCAGTAGAAAAGCACATTTTAATGCCGCACACCGGTTGTATAATAATACCTGGTCAGATGCAAGAAATACCAAAGTTTTTGGTAAATGTGCGAATCCTAATTTTCATGGTCACAATTATGAGTTGATAGTATCAGTTACTGGTGAAATACATCCGGAAACTGGTTTTGTCATGGATATGAAGGTATTAAAACAAATTATACTGGATGAAATTGAAGAACAATTCGACCATAAAAACCTTAATGAAGAAGTGGCTGAATTTGCAACGTTAAATCCTACAGCCGAAAATATTTCTGTGATTATCTGGAATAAGATTCGGAAGAAAATTGATAAAAATTTAGACTTATCTATAACGCTTTACGAAACTCCTCGAAATTTTGTAACCTACAATGGTGCATAAAAAAAGCAGCCCGTTTAGAACTGCTTATTTATGAAATATGAAATAAAGAAAATTTTATTTACTTGCTTTATTAAAAGTATAAGTTACACCAACGTTAACTCCGAAAGAAGAATATGGAGCAACAGAAGATAAGGCTTTTGTTGGGTCTGTATTAGGAACAGGTAAAGAGTCTTCATAAGTTATTTCTGATGGAGACCAAATTGTACCAAATACCGGATGTTGAATAGGAGCATCACCTAAATTCCAAGTGCCACCTGAAATTGCAGGAACACCCTCACCTAATACACCTTGAGGAATAGCTGGATAATCAATAGTTAACTCTGCAAATTCAGAAGTATCTCTAGTGACATTGATGCCTAAATATTCAAGCTCTGCAAATACATTCCAGTTACCAGACAATTGGTGTCTGTAACCTAAAGTAGCTGTAAACCCTAAAGGAATTCTACCGTGGTAGTCGTTTATACCTTCAGCAACAATTGGTCCAAAAGGAGTTGGTGTTGTTCTAATGAATTCTGCTTCTGTTTTACCACCAACTTTGGTTACAACTCCAATTTTCCCATAAAAATTAGTAGAAAAATTATAAACCATTGAAGCGGTCAAACCATATGCTCTTGCATGTGCTGTTCCATCAAGATATTCTTTAATTGTTGCTCCATCAGCAACATACGAAGAGATATTTTGATCTGAACCGTGTAAATAAGCAAGTCCTAATTCAGCACCAAAAGTTTGGTTAAAAAAGTAACCTCCTCTAAATTGAAAGTTAAGCCCTTCACCATAACTGCCGTAGTGATTTGTTGCTTTATTTTGAGATTCATTAAGGGATGTTCCGGTAAGAATTCCTGCAGAACCTATGCCATAACCGGCACTACCAGACACATAAAACTGTGCAATGGCTAAATTCGTAAATAATAATCCGATAAGGATCAGTGTGATTTTTTTCATTTTGTTTAATTTATTTATGTTTTTCAAAAATAATAATTAGTAGGAGAAAATTGGTGATAATTGTCACATTTTAGAAATCAATTAAATAAACTAGTTTTATGGGATGAAAAAAGCAACGTTTTTCCTCTTTATTCTCTTATCAATTTGTGTTATATTTGGTTTTCTAGCATTTTCAAATATGAAGCAGAATAAATCAGTTAATATTGGAGATAAAATACCATCGTTTACCCTACAAGATCAAAACGGAGAAAACTTTTTAATGGATGATTTTATTGGAAAAACCTCTTTGGTTATCTATTTTTACCCAAAAGATGATACGCCTGGATGCACAAAAGAAGCCTGTAGTTTTCGGGATACTTATGCTGAATTTAGAGATTTAAATGCAAAAGTAATTGGTATTAGTGCAGATAATGTTGCGAGCCATAAAAAGTTTGCCGAAAAATACAATCTACCTTTTACGCTCTTATCGGATACTAATAATAAGATACGCAAATTATTGGGTGTTCCCGGCTCTTTATTTGGTTTAGTTCCCGGAAGAGTGACTTATATTGTAGACCAAAACGGAATTGTAACCGATATTTATGACAATATGTTTAAGGCAGAGGAACATATTAAAGAATCTTTAAAAGCACTGCAGAAATAATAAAAGATTAAGGATTTTCTTTGTAATACAAATCTAATTCGCTAATTAATTGCTCTTTTCTTGAATTCTCAAGCAAAGAATATTGAAAAGAGTTTCTTGCTAAAACATACAAATCTTCTTTTGATAAATCCAGCGCTTTCTGTATTTCAATAAAATTCGTATTTACTTGTCCGCCAAAATAAGCAGGATCATCAGAGTTTATCGTCACTTTTAAGCCTAAATTCATCATTTTTTTAAGAGGGTGATTTTGTAAAGAATCAACAACTTGAAGAGCGGTATTAGATAACGGACAAACAGTTAAAGCAATGTCTCTTTTTACAATTTCTTGAATAAGTGCTTCATCCTGTAAAGAATTATTTCCGTGATCAATTCTTTTTATTTTTAATATATTTAAAGCTTGCCAAACATATTCAGCATCGCCTTCTTCGCCGGCATGCGCAAGTGGAATAAAGCCTTGATTGACAGATGCTTCAAAAACTTTTTGAAATTTAGAAGGTGGATTTCCCTTTTCGGATGAGTCTAAACCAACGGCAGTAATTTTATTCTTAAAAGGAATAGATTCTTGCAATGTTTTAAAAGCTTCCTTTTCGGATAAATGACGCAGATAACTCATAATTAACAGGGAAGAAACACCAAGATTTTTTTCGGCATCTTCGCAGGCTTTGCTAATCCCATTAATAACCGTTTCGAAAGAAACACCTCTATTTGTATGTGTTTGTGGATCAAACATGATTTCGGTATGGCGTACATTTTGTGCTGCACATTTTTCTAAATAGCTATAAGTCAAATCGTAAAAATCTCTTTCGTGAATTAGAACATTTGCACCTTGGTAATAAATATCTAAAAAATCTTGCAAGCAATTAAAGTTATATGCTTTTTGAATTTCTTCAACCGTTTGAAACGGAATTTTAATTTCATTTCTTTGTGCAATCTCAAACATTAGAGCAGGTTCAAAGGTGCCTTCGATATGTAAATGCAATTCTGCTTTTGGTAAATTCTGAATAAATTTTTTCATAAAGCAAAAATAAGAATTTAAGCTTAAGATAGATTTTATGATACCAATTAAATATGTGATATTTGTAAAAAAAATAGTTGTATGGTTAATTATCCATTAAAATTTGAATCAATTCTCAAAGATAAAATTTGGGGTGGAGAAAAATTAAAGACTCTTTTACATAAAAATACCGAGTTAGATAATATTGGTGAAAGCTGGGAGATTTCAGCTGTTTTGGGTGATATTTCTGTCGTTTCTAACGGAATTCTAAAAGGAAAATCATTAGTAGAACTTATAGAAGATTATAAAGAAAAATTGGTTGGAAACCATGTGTATGAAATTTTCGGAAATCAATTTCCTTTATTGATTAAATATATTGATGCAAAAGAAGCGTTGAGTATTCAAGTACATCCGAATGATGAATTGTCAAAAAAGCGACATAATTCTTTTGGTAAAACTGAAATGTGGTATGTCATGCAAGCTGATGAAGGTGCAAACTTAATTGTAGGATTTAGCAAAGATGTTTCCAAAGAAACTTATGTAGAACATCTTAAAAATAAATCTTTAATGGATATTTTAAATAGTGATGTCGTTAAGAAAGGAGATGTTTATTTTATTCCTACAGGAAGAGTTCATGCTATTGGTGCCGGAGTAATGCTTGCAGAAATTCAACAAACGAGCGATATTACATATCGAATGTATGATTGGGATAGGCAAGATATAAATGGAAATTACCGCGAATTACATACAGAAGAAGCACTCGATGCTATTGATTTTTCATCGCAAGAAAAATACACAACTGATTATAAAAAGCAGTCGAATATATCAACTAATGTAATTGACTGTCAGTATTTTAAAACGAATATTTTACCTATTAATAAAAAGGTAGAAATTGATAATTCGGATAAAGATTCTTTTGTTATTTACATGTGTGTTAGCGGCGATGGAGTTAAGTTTAAATCTGATAATTTTGAAGTGTTGTTGTCTTATGGGGAAAGTATTTTAGTACCGGCCAAACTAAAAAAATTTAAAATTGTTCCGAAAGGCGTTTCTGAATTATTGGAGATTTCTTTACCATAAGTTTACTTTAAAAGCCAAGTAGTTTGATTAGAATAAAAAAGGGAATTTTTGCATCAATTTTAAGCTTAAATTGTTACTTTTGTGGCATAAAAATTAGATTAATATGGCAAGTGTAAAAAACTTAAAAAAGGACATAAATTATGTTTTATCAGATATCATTGAAGAATGTTATATCTGTCAATTGACAAAGGATGATAAAGTTTCTAAAAAAGCGGAAGCAATAATTGATGAAGCAATTACAACTTTTGACGATTTAATCGCAAGATTAAATAATAAGAAAGTGGAAGATAAAAAGAAACATTTTCAGGCTTTGAGCAAAGATTTAGAAGTGAAAGCAAGCGAATTGCTAGAAAAGATTGAAAAACTTAAAGCTTAATAGAAGATTTCCTGTTAA
Organism: uncultured Flavobacteriaceae bacterium; assembly: GCA_965363545.1. GTDB lineage: Bacteria > Bacteroidota > Bacteroidia > Flavobacteriales > Flavobacteriaceae > Lutimonas. The sequence continues at coordinate 21,092 of CBDTUD010000010.1, forward strand.
AGTTTTCAAAATTTTTATTTTTTCTGATATTATATTTGTAATATCGTATTGAAATTTACGTTCTAATAGATATTTAATAATTTAATAAAATATGGCAAGAGCAATATTTGAATATACCAAGACAGTTCTGAAAAAGGTAAGTTTTGATGCCGAATTATTTTGTAAAGAATTAGAAAAAGGAATCAAAAGATTATTGCCTTTTGAAATTGAAGAACTGAGGTTATGGTTATTGCAGTTTACGGCAGACAGACCGGAATTATATGTTTGTCTTACGGTAATTAAATAGAAAAGTGGAGCTAATTTAGCTCCACTTTTTTATTTATCGGACTTATAATTTTCACATCATTAAACGAGATTGCACCTCGTATTACACCATCTATCGTATTTTTTAAAGCCTCAATTAATTGCATTTTTAACTGTGATTTGTGATAAATAAGACTAACTTCTCTTGCCGGTACGGTATTGTTAAATTGCTTTAAATATTTTTTATCTTCTTCGGCAAGGTCTAGCGTGTGCAAATATGGTAATAGCGTCATGCCTAAACCTTCTTTTGATAGTTTTACTAAAGTATCTATGCTACCACTTTCTAATTGGAAATGGTAATTTTTTAAATTTTTGGAAACGTTGCACAAGTTTATGACGCTGTTTTTAAAACAGTGTCCGTCTTCTAACAATAGAATATCATCTAAGTCCAAATCATCTTCTGTAATAAATTCGTTTTTAAATAAACGATGACTAGAAGCTACAAAACCAACAAAAGGCTCATAGTATAACGGACGCTCTTTTATAGCAGCATTTTCTAATGGTGTGGCTGCAATACCAGCATCCAAATGACCTTCAATCAATTTTTTAATAATATCTTCTGTGGTTAACTCTTCGATTATGAGTTGCACTTTTGGATATTTTTTTAAAAAGTTTTTCAAAAAAAATGGTAATAAAGTTGGCATAATGGTAGGAATAATTCCCAAACGGAATTCACCACCTATAAAACCTTTTTGCTGATCGACAATATCACTAATTCGATTACTTTCGTTTACGATAAGTTTTGCTTGTTCAATAATTTTTTCACCTATTGGTGTAAGGGCAATTGGTTTTTTCTTTCGGTTAAAAATAACTACATCCAATTCGTCTTCTAATTTTTGAATTTGCATGGATAAAGTCGGTTGTGTAACAAAGCTGTTTTCTGCAGCTAAGGTAAAATTTTTAAATTCGGCGACTGCCAAAACATACTTGAGTTGCGTAATGGTCATTGGTATAAATTTTTTTGATAAAGATATTAAAACTATCAATCTTTTTTATTGTTATTTCATCTTTAAATTGCCGAAATTTGTGTTATAATTTAAAAATAATAGTATTATGAAAAACAATATTTTAGGCTTAAACAAAGAAAAAGTTGAATTATTAAATGTTAGTTTGAACGAACTTCTAGCCAATTTTCAAGTTTATTATCAAAATTTAAGAGGATTGCACTGGAACATTAAGGGAAAGTCATTTTTTGAGTTGCACGTTAAATTTGAAGAGCTATATACAGATTCCCAAGAAAAAATTGATATGATTGCAGAACGAATTCTCACTTTAGAAGGAAGACCTTTGCACACTTTTACAGATTATATCAAACTAGCAAAAGTGCCTGTTGGAAAAAATATTTCTAAAGATGAGGAAGCAGTTAAATTGGTAGTTACTTCTATTTCTGAATTGATCCAAATTGAGCGATCTATTTTAATCCAATCTGATGATGCTGAAGATGAAGGTACAAACTCTATGATGAGTGATTTCATTGCAGAACAAGAAAAAACTATTTGGATGTTAAAATCTTGGTTAGCATAAATTTTTGATAAGATTGAATGGTATTAATAAAAAAAAGAGGCTGTTTTGTGAAAACAGCCTCTTTTTTTATGAAGTTTAATACATATCCCAGAACTCTCTCTTCTTATTGAGTTCATTTTCGCTTTTTTGATATTCGTCTAGTGGAACCGGTGTTACTTTCAAAAATGAAGGATGTTGCTCGATGGCAATTTCTATTTTATTTACAATATCCATTACGCTATCTTTTTCATAATCAATTTCCAAAGGTTTTTTTATTACCATAGATTGTAAAATACCTCGTTTTTTAATCATAAGACCTTTTTTATCAAAGGATCTTCTAAAACCATCAATCACGATAGGAATTACAACTGGTTGATTTTCTCTAATGATATGCGCAGTTCCTCTTCGAATTGGTTTAAAAGGAGTAGTTGTTCCTTGCGGAAATGTAATCACCCAACCATCATCTAGAGCCCTACTAATATTCGAAACGTCAGAAAGTTTAACTTGCTTGTTAACATCTTTACCTTTTTCTCTCCAGGTTCTTTCTATAGATATTGAACCGGCATAAGCCATGATTTTTGGCAATAAACCTGAACGCATGGTTTCTTTTGCTGCAACAAAATAGATATTTAATTTCGGTTGCCATAAGTAGCCAACATCTTTAATGGTGTCAACTCTTCCGCTAAGTGAGGCATTGAAAACATGCATCATTGCGGCAACATCAGCAAAATAAGTTTGATGATTAGAAACAAACAAAACATTTGTAGGAGGTAAATCTCTAATAATTTCAGAACCTTCAATATATAATTCATTAAAACCTCGATATCTTCTATGCGACAGCAATCCGAGACTTCGAATCAAAGTCTTTTTTAGGAATAAATTCTTTCCAAAAATATCTCGTTTAAACAAACCCATAAGCTATTATTTCCGCCACAAACTTAAAAAAATATACGATTAAATAGAGGTAACCAAGTCTTTTATTTCACTAAGTATCATTGCCGTAGCGCCCCAAACAATATAATTATTTAATTTATAGCATGGTACATCAATATTTGTCATATAACTGGTCGTTAAATTTTTGATTGTTAGAGAGTTTTCATCTAATAAATCAGCCAATTTCACTTCAATTATTTCTTTAACTTCATGATTATAGTCAAATTTAGGCGTATTTTCCATAATTCCAATAAACGGACTCACTAAAAAGTTGCTCGGTGGAATAAAAGTTTCAGTCAATTCTTTTTTAATACTAATTTCTTTTTCTAAAATTCCAACCTCTTCAAAAGTTTCTCGCAGCGCTGTATGCATTAAGGTATTGTCATTTTTCTCAAATTTACCTCCAGGAAAACTTATTTGAGCAGCGTGTACACCTTTATAATTAGCTCTTAAAGTTAACAAAAAACAAGTTTCATAATTTAGATTGGGATAAAACAGAGCTAAAACACCAGCTTTTTTTGGTTTAAGTTGCGCAATCTGAGTAGCATCAAAATTTTTTCTCATTTCTGGCATCATTTTGAATTGCGATGTTAAGCCACCAAGTGCGGCTGAATCTAAATTTGAAATTAATGCTAAAAAGGACTTGAATTCCATTAAAAATTTTAATTTTACAATTATCAAATTTACAAATAATTTCCATATTTGTAATAGCCATGAAGAGAAATCAAATGAGATTTTTAATGCAAAAATCACCATTTAAAGTAAGTAATTGTAAATTTATCGTCAGTTATATAATACGATTGAAAATACACATATGAATATAGGAATTGTTTGTTACCCAACTTACGGTGGAAGTGGAGTAGTCGCTACCGAATTAGGTATGGCTTTAGCGCATAAAGGACATAAAGTACACTTTGTAACTTCACATCAGCCGGTGAAATTGAATTTTTTAAATCCAAATTTACATTTTCACGAGGTTTTTATAGAAGATTATCCGTTGTTTCATTACCAACCTTACGAATTGGCTCTTTCCAGTAAATTGGTGGAGGTAGTTGAAAAGTATCAGTTAGATATTTTGCATGTTCATTATGCTATTCCTCATGCTTATGCCGCCTATATGGCCAAACAAATGTTAAAGGCAAAAGGGATTAATATTCCTATAGTAACTACATTGCATGGTACAGATATTACTTTGGTTGGAAGTCATCCTGTTTATAAAACGGCGGTTGAATTTAGCATCAATAATTCCGATGTAGTTACAACAGTTTCCGAAAGTTTGAAAAGTGATACTTTACGATTATTCAATATTAAGAAAACAATTCATGTAATTTATAACTTCATTGATTTTCACCAACAAAAACATTGGAAAGATGAAGAGTGCATGCGGGATACCATCGCAGCTCCAAATGAAAAAATAGTAGCACATGTTAGTAATTTTCGTGCGGTAAAACGAGTGCAAGATATAATTCGGGTGTTTGCTAAAATTGTAGAAAAAATGCCGGCACGTTTGATTATGGTTGGAGATGGTCCGGATCGCGAAAAAACAGAACTTTTAGCCAAAGAATTGGGGGTTAAGGATAAGATTCTATTTTTAGGAAAAAGTGATGAAGTTCGTAAGATTTTATGCTATGCAGATTTATTTTTATTACCATCGGAAACCGAAAGTTTTGGTTTAGCAGCCTTAGAAGCGATGGCAGCTAAAACGCCAGTTATTTCAAGTAATTCAGGCGGTTTACCGGAAGTAAATATTCAAGGTAAAACAGGTTTTTTAAGCGACGTAGGGGATATTGAAGATATGGCAAAAAATGCGATTTACATATTGGAAGATAAGAAGAGATTAGAAGAATTTAAGGAGAATGCATTTGCTTATGCACAAAAATTCTCTATAGATAAAATCTTGCCAAAATATGAAGAAATGTATAGAAAAGTGATTAAAAATTGTTGTTAAGCTTGCTGTTATTATTTACGATAATATTCTAATCCTTCAACTAATAATGCATCTTCGACTAAAACATCTAATTTGCATTCTTCTAAATTCTCTAAAAGAACAAAATTAACCTTGCCGTTCACATTTTTTTTGTCATATTGCATTAGTTTTATAATAGGTTGAAAATCAACGTTTTCTATTTTTGTTTTTCCATAAAAATTTATTACAAAATCTTTTAACTCAGCTGTTTTTTCTATAGGAAAACCGAATAACTTCGATGAATAATACAATTCAATTACCATTCCGATAGCAATAGCTTCGCCATGTGTTAATGCCTTTTTTGCTGGGTTTTCTAAAAAGTAAGATTCAATAGCATGCCCGATAGTATGACCAAAATTAAGGGCTTTTCGCAGGTTGTTCTCTTTTAAATCTTGTAAAACAACATCATTCTTTATTTCGATAGATCGATATACCAAATCATCAATAATTTTAAAATCAATGCTTTGTAATGGTTGAAGCTTTTCCCATATATGCTGATCAAAAGTGATTCCGTATTTTACTATTTCGGCTAATCCAGATCGCATTTCTCTATCAGAAACAGTTTTTAAAAAAGCGGTATCAACTAAGACCATTTCCGGATTGCTAAACAATCCGATTTGGTTTTTTAAAACGCCTAAATCAATTCCGGTCTTACCACCAACAGATGCGTCAACCATGCTTAACAGTGTTGTTGGAATATTAATGAATTTTATACCTCGTTTAAATGTAGAAGCTGCAAAACCACCCATATCCGTAATAACGCCGCCACCTAAATTGATAAGTAAACTTTTTCGGTCACCACCAAATTCCGTCAAATGATTCCAAATAAAGCTACAGGTATCTAAATTTTTATGTTCCTCTCCAGCTTTTATCTCAATACTATTAAAATTTATCGAAGTATCCATGTTACCTAAAAAAAGTGGCAAACAATATTTTTTGGTATTCTCATCGACTAAAATGAAGATTTTAGAATGAAAATTTTCTCTCAAATAACGTTGTAATTCCTGGTAACAGTTTTCTTGAAAATGGACGAAGTAATTTGTCGATAAAATTGAGGTCATAAAATTGATTTTTCTTTGCAAATAACGGGCAATTTTTTGAAAAAAATAAATGCGCTTGAGTATCTTTGTGTAAAAGATTTATTAACATGGAAAAAATATTTAATAATACTGAAAATGCTTTTGCGATAAAGTCAGATTCAGAATTAGAAAGAGCGTACTTTTTATTCAAATTAATAAAAAGTGAACCATTGGTGAGAATTGGTACAGCAGTTACCAAATTTGCTTTAAAATCACACCTTCCTGTAGAAGGTTTGATACGAGCGACAGTATTCGATCATTTTTGTGGTGGAGTTACTGAAGAAGATTGTATGACAACAATTGATAAAATGTACACCAAAAAAGTGCATTCGGTTTTAGATTACTCTGTTGAAGGTAAAGAAGTCGATAATCAATTTGACCATGCGATGGAAAAAGTATTAAAAATTATCAATTTTGTAAAAGAAAAAGATGCTATTCCATTTGCGGTTTTTAAACCAACCGGTTTTGGAAGATTCGCTATCTATCAAAAAATAACAGAAAAGAAAGCATTAACACCTGAAGAAAAAGAAGAATGGAAAAGAGTTGTTGCTCGCTATGAAAAAGTTTCAAAAGCCTCTTTTGAAAAAGATATTCCGTTATTGATTGATGCAGAAGAAACATGGATGCAAACAGCAGCCGATGATTTGATTGAGCAAATGATGGAAAAATACAACAAAGAAAAAGTGATTGTATTTGGCACCTTGCAATTGTACCGAAATGATCGCTTAGAGTATTTAAAAGATTTACATGCCAGAGCTAAGCAAAAAGGTTTTAAGGTTGGCATGAAACTTGTTCGAGGAGCATACATGGAGAAAGAAAGAGAGAGAGCAGAAGAAATGAGCTATCCTGATCCGATATGTGAAAATAAGGCAGCAACAGATGCAAATTTTGATGAGGTGATGAAATACATGTTCGATAATTTAGACGACATGGCAATTTTTAGCGGAACTCATAACGAAGATAGTTCTTACCTTTTCATGGATTTAATTCAAAAATCCAAACTCAAAATAAACGATGATCGATTGTGGTTCGGACAATTATACGGAATGAGCGATAATATTAGCTTTAACTTAGCTGACGCAGGTTTTAATGTAGCAAAATATTTGCCATTCGGTCCGGTCAAAGATGTCATGCCATACTTGATAAGAAGAGCTGAAGAAAACACTTCTGTTGCAGGGCAAACCAATCGCGAATTGGATTTGATTTCTACAGAAAAAAAACGAAGAAAATTGTAAATGTCGACAAGAAATATTTCACTAAATATGTATATCACCATCCTATTTTTCATTGTGATGGATGTTTATGTTTATATGGCACTGCGAAAGAGCATCCATAAACATAGGTTAAAAAAAGTCTTCAATATTGCCTATTTTACTGCGGTTGTTTTCGGCTATATAGGTTTATATTTTATGTATTCAAATTTTACTGATAAACCTTTGCAGGGCTCTCTTTTACCAAACTTATTTATTGGATTTTTCTTTTCGTTTTTCGTTTTCAAATTGTTTTTAATCGTTTTCTTTTTGTTGGAAGATATTGTTCGAATCGCTAGCGCGATATTACTTACTGTACGTAACGTGATTCTACAAAAAAAGCGCAAAGTTCCGATTGGAGGAAGAAGAAATTTCATTCGTCAATCGGGATTGTTTATAGCAGCAATTCCTTTTTCTTCTATGCTTTACGGAATCACAAAAGGCAAATACGACTTTAAGATTAGTAATTTGAGTCTATCCTTTAAAAATTTACCAAAAGCTTTTGACGGATTTAAAATAGTACAAGTTTCTGATATTCATTCCGGAAGTTTTGATAGCAAAGAAGCTATTTTAGAAGGTATCAATTTAATCAACGAACAAGATGCTGATGTCATATTATTTACCGGTGATTTGGTCAATAATGATTCTAGAGAAATTGAGCAATATGTAGATGATTTCAAAAAATTGAAAGCAAAACAAGGTATTTATTCTGTTTTGGGAAATCATGATTATGGAGATTACAAAAAATGGAATTCAGAGCAAGATAAAGTCGATAACTTGAATCTTCTTTTTGATTTTCAAGAAAAAATGGGCTTTCAATTGCTAAATAATCAAAATGTAATTTTAGCGAACGGAGAAGATAAAATTGGTATTGTTGGCGTTGAAAACTGGGGGAATCCACCGTTTCCGCAAAAAGGAGATTTAGACTTGGCCTTAAGTGGTTTAGAGGAGATTCCTTTTAAAATTTTATTATCACATGATCCAACACATTGGGCCAAAAAAGTTTTAGAGCATCCAACGCATTTTGATCTTACTTTGTCGGGACATACTCATGGCATGCAATTTGGCGTAGAAATACCAGGTTTTAAATGGAGTCCGATAAAATATATTTACCCACAATGGGCAGGTTTGTATGAAGAAGCAAAACAATTTTTATATGTCAATAGAGGTTTCGGCTTTTTAGGCTTTCCCGGTAGAACCGGAATTCGACCAGAAGTAACGGTAATCGAATTAAAGCATGAAACTTCAGTAACTTAAATCAACAGCAATCTTGTTTAATAATCTATTTAAAAATAATTCAATGAGTTCGAACGGAGTCCCAAGAATTTCTTTAACGGAAGAAAAGCAATTAGAAAATTTGCTCACAGATTCCTTTGAAAAAAAGATTTTAATTTTTAAGCATAGTTCGCGTTGTGGTATTAGCAGTATGGTTTTAAAACGTTTTGAAAACGCAATGCCAATTGAAAATGCCAATTTTGATTATTATTTTTTAGATATTATAAAAAATCGCCCAATGTCTAACGCTATTGCGGATAGATTTAAAATCCGACACGAATCACCTCAATTATTGGTGTTTAAAAATGGAAAAGTAATCGCCGATGATTCTCACTATGCAATTTTAGAGATGAAGTATTAAACAGTTCATGTTTTGTATAAAGAAAAAGCAATCTGAAATAGTTATTTCAGATTGCTTTTTTTATTGGTTGGGATATAAATTGGATATCCTAATCTATTTCGATTTACGTATTTTTCCTTTACACTCTCCAAAACCAATCCGAACTTCTTCATTTTTACAATAACCTCGCAAAATTACGGTATCGCCATTTTTAATAAAAGTTCTTTCCGTTTCATCGTCAATTTTAATAGGTTTAGTACCTTTCCAAGTGAGTTCTAAAAGAGAACCATAACTATCTTCGGTTGGACCGGAAATAGTTCCGCTACCATATAAATCGCCCGATTGAATATTGCAACCATTACTAGTTTGATGTGCAAGTTGTTGTGCCATATTCCAATACAAATATTTGAAATTAGTATTGGTGACTACAGTTTCTTTTCTTTTTTTTGGTTTGATTGCCGCTTGTAAGTTGATATCATAACTTTGTTTCCCTTCTTTTTTAAGGTACGGTAAAACTTTCGGATTTTGTATAGGCCCAGCTACTTTAAAAGGTGCCAAAGCATCCATCGTTACAATCCATGGTGAAATAGTTGTCGCAAAACTCTTCGCCAAAAATGGGCCTAAAGGTGCATATTCCCATTTTTGAATATCTCGAGCACTCCAATCGTTCAATAATACCATTCCAAAAATATAATCGTCAGTTTCATCAATAGAAATTGGTTTACCCAAGCTATTTCCATCGGTAGTAATAAAGGCCATTTCCAATTCAAAATCTAATAATTTTGTTGGCTCGAAAACAGGATTCGTTGCTCCGTTCGGCAAAGTTTGTCCGTTTGGTCTTCTTATATTTGTTCCTGAAATTACGATAGAAGATGATCTGCCGTGATAACCTACGGGTAAATGTAACCAGTTAGGCAACAAGGCATTATCTGGATCTCTAAACATTGTTCCAACATTGGTTGCATGTTCTTTACTTGAATAAAAATCGGTGTAGTCACAAATGTGCACTGGTAGTAGCATAGCTACTTCTTTCATCTTAAAGATAACCTCATTTCGTTGTTTTTTATTTTCACGCAATGCCGGATTTTCAGCATCAAAAATATCCGCAATTCTGTTTCGTACCCGTCGCCACGTCATTCTGCCGTCAGAAATGAAATCGTTCAAGGTGTCTTGCATGAATATATCATCTGTTAAAGGAATTCCGTCAAAATATCCTAATTGTTGTAGGGCTGCTAAATCGATGGCGTAATTTCCAATTCGAGTTCCAATTGTGGTAATATCATCTTTGGTTAAAAAAACTCCGAAAGGTATGTTTTGTATCGGAAAATCAGAATCTTCCTTTACGGTTAACCAAGATTTACGGGTCGGGTCATTTGCAGTTATTTTCATTTTTTCTAGTGGGGATTTTCATTAAAACATTTTAATTATTAGAAAACGTAAAATATTTAGTTCAAATATAGAAGTTTCTATTTATATGCAAAATGAATTTGTTATTTTTGGGTCGATTTTAACAAAAACTTAAAGAAACATATTCATGCAAAGAGATCAATTAATATTTGACTTAATTCAGGACGAAAAAGAAAGACAAACAAACGGGTTAGAATTAATCGCTTCCGAAAATTATGTAAGTGAGCAAGTTATGGAAGCTGCCGGTTCAGTTTTAACCAACAAATATGCTGAAGGCTATCCAGGAAAACGCTATTACGGCGGTTGCGAAGTGGTAGATATTGTAGAGCAAATTGCAATTGACAGAGCTAAAGAATTATTTGGTGCCGAATATGTAAACGTACAACCGCATTCAGGTTCTCAGGCAAATGCCGCAGTTTATCAAGCGATTTTAAAACCAGGAGATACAATTTTGGGATTTGATTTGTCGCATGGTGGGCACCTTACGCATGGTTCATCGGTGAACTTTTCGGGTAAATTATACAATCCAACTTTTTATGGGGTTGAAAAAGAAACAGGTGTTTTGAATTATGATAAAATCCAAGAAACTGCAACCAAAGTAAAGCCTCGAATGATTATTGCCGGTGCTTCGGCTTATTCGAGAGATATTGATTTTAAAAGATTTCGTGAAATTGCGGATAGTGTTGGCGCCTTATTGGTGGCCGATATATCTCACCCTTCGGGGATGATAGCAAAAGGAATTTTAAACGATCCGATGCCACATTGCCATATCGTAACCACAACAACGCATAAAACTTTACGCGGACCAAGAGGTGGAATTATCATGATGGGAACAGATTTTGAAAATCCATTTGGAGAAAAAACACCAAAAGGAACGGTAAAAATGATGAGTGCAATTTTAAATTCAGCAGTTTTTCCTGGAATGCAAGGTGGACCTCTCGAACATATCATTGCAGCGAAAGCAGTTGCTTTTGGAGAAGCTTTAACAGATGAATTTTTACACTATCAAATCCAAGTAAAGAAAAATGCTGCCGCTATGGCCGCTGCCTTCGTGGCAAAAGGATATCATTTAATTTCTGGTGGAACAGACAATCATATGATGCTGATTGACTTGCGAAATAAAAATATTTCGGGTAAAGATGCTGAAAATGCCTTAGTAAAAGCTGACATTACAGTAAATAAGAACATGGTGCCTTTTGATGATAAATCTCCTTTCGTAACTTCAGGAATTCGTGTTGGTTCTGCCGCCGTTACCACTCGAGGATTGAAAGAAGCAGATATGCAAGTTGTAGTTGATTTGATTGATGAAGTTATTGCCAATTTTGAAAATGAAGAGATCTTAGAAAGTGTTGCTACCAAAGTAAATATGTTAATGAGAGATAAACCATTATTCGTAAGCTAGATGTAATATATTGAGATAAATGATTATGATCATTGAATGAAAAGGTATTTTACGGTATATTTATACTGTGAAATACCTTTTTTTATGGGCAATCCATCGGTAAAAGCAATTGAAAGTTTAAGTGAACGCAAAACTTTTTTATATCATTTATTACATGATGTAGAGGCTTTGGACAAGATGATTGTGCAAGATCTTTTCGAAAAAAACGTGCAGAGAATAGGAGCAGAGCAAGAACTTTGTATCGTTGATAAAAATTTTTACCCTTCAAAAAATGCCTTACAAATCTTAGATAAAATTCAAGATGATCATTTTACGACAGAATTAGCCTTATTTAATTTAGAGATTAATTTGGATCCTCTAAAATTAGAAAAGAACTGTTTTACCAAGCTAGAAAGTCAATTGAGTTCGTTGATGAAAAAAGCGTATGATGCTGCCGATTCTTTCGATCAGGATAAAATTTTACTTACCGGAATTTTACCAACCCTTAAAAAAAAGGATCTAATATTTGAAAATATTACACCATTAAAACGCTATGAGGTATTAAATAATGTTCTAAAAAAATTTAGAGGGAATCATTTTAAATTGCGAATAGAAGGTGTCGATCAATTGATTCTTAAACATGAAACCATTCTTTTTGAAGCTTGTAATACTAGTTTTCAAGTGCATTTACAAATTCCGTTAAACGAAATTATTGATAAATACAATTGGGCACAGGTAATTGCTGGTCCGGTGCTTGCTGCAATGACCAATTCACCTATGTTATTAGGAAAAGAATTGTGGAGTGAAACTCGGATTGCGCTTTTTCAGCAAAGTGTTGATTTGCGTAACAGTTCGTATTTATTACGAGGGCAACGACCACGAGTTTCTTTTGGTACAGATTGGATACGAAAATCGATAATTGAATTATACAAAGATGATATTGTTCGCTATACACCTCTAATTACGCGAGATTTTGATGAAGATGCAATGGCTCTTTTACGGGAAAATAAAATTCCGAAATTACAAGCTTTAAACCTACATAATGGTACCATTTATAAATGGAATCGATTGTGTTACGGACAAACAAACGGAATTCCGCATTTGCGAATTGAAAACAGATATATTCCGGCTGGACCTACGGTAAAAGACGAAATTGCAAATACACTTTTTTGGGTTGGACTTATGCAAGGAATGCCAGATGAATATAAGCAAATTCATAAAACGCACTCTTTTTATGAGGTTCGAAGTAATTTTGTAAATGCAGCTAGAACGGGAATAAATAGCTATTTTAATTGGTTTGGAAAAGGTATTTCAGCAAATCGATTGATTCGTGAAATTTTACTTCCGATTGCTAGAGAAGGTTTGTTAAAATCAAATATAAACAATAAAGATATTTCTTATTATTTAGATATCATCGAAAATAGGGTGAGTTCTCATCAAACGGGAAGTGTTTGGACGATTAATAGTAATAGAAAATTACGAAAAAACATGACCAAAGACATTGCTAACGCAACATTGACATCATGCATGTATAAAAATCAAAGAAGTAATAGGCCAATTCACCAATGGAAATTAGCTAATAAATCCGATTGTGTAGGTATGAATTTAAAAACCAGTAAGTTAGAGAATTACATGACTACAGAAGTTTTTGTTGTTAATGAAAATGATTTGGTTTATTTGGTGGATAAAATAATGCGATGGAAAAATATTCACCACATTCCTGTAGTAAATAATGATAATAAAATTATTGGTATTATTTCAAATTCAGATTTGAAAGCCTTGAATTTAGGAGAAAGCAAAGCGTTGATAGCAAAAGATATCATGGTAAAAAATATTATTACAGTAACTTCAGAAACTTCCTTAGAAGAAGCGAGTAGAATAATGGTACAGCACAATGTGGGTTGCCTGCCTATTTTAGAATTTGGTGATTTAATCGGAATTTTAACAACAAATGATGTAAAAAAATTGCAAAATACCTCCAATAAGAAATGAAAAATACCGCTATGATTTTAGAAGAAAGTGTAAAAAACAAAAGGGTTTTAGGTTTTGTAAAAGGAGAGAAAAGCAAGCCTACCGTTGTTATTATTGCGGGTATTCATGGTAATGAAACAGCAGGTGTTGAAGCTTCAAAACAAGTATTACATAAAATAAAAGAAAGTAGTATTTCTTTTCGTGGTAATTTATATGTTTTAATTGGTAATAAGAATGCCTTGAAAAAAGGAGTTCGTTATGAGAATGTAGATTTAAACCGAATTTGGAATAAAGAAAATATAGAGGCCATATTGAAAAAAACTGTGCAACCTAGTGCAGAAATTAATGAGCAAATAGAATTGCATGCTATCGTTCAAGAAATTTTGAAAAGTGAAGAAGGACCATTTTATTTTTTAGATTTACATACTACTTCGTCTCATTCGATTCCGTTTATTACTATTAGTGATTCTTTAAATAATCGAAAGTTTTCTGCGAACTTTCCGGTTCCGGTAGTACTCGGTATAGAAGAGTTTTTGGATGGACCTTTTTTAACATTTATCAATGAATTTGGTCATATTTCTTTAGGTTTTGAAGGTGGTCAGCATGAGGATAAACAGTCTATTAAAAATTGCGAAGCATTTATTTGGCTCGCTTTAGCGGAATCTAAATGCGTTTCTAAAAATGCGATTTCTAATATGAAAACATATGAAAATGAATTGCGGAAATGGCACCCTAAAGAAGAGTTTTTTGAGATTAATTATCGCTACGATTTAAAAAAGAATGAGCATTTTAAAATGGATTTAGGCTTTGAAAATTTTGAACCCATTTCTAAAAATCAACATTTGGCAAAAAGCAATGGAGAAGATATTACAGCATCTGATTCTGGAAGAATTTTTATGCCTTTATACCAAGAATTGGGTGAAGATGGATTCTTCATTCTGCAAAAAATTTCGAAGTTTTGGCTTAAATTTTCATTAATAGCCAGAAAATTAAAAATCAATAATTTTTTACGACTAATTCCAGGTGTAGAAAAAGATCCTACAAACAGTTATACATTGATTGCTGATCCGAAAATTGCAAAATTCTACCATAAAGAATTATTTCATCTTTTTGGCTATCGAAAACAAATCTTAAAAGATGATAAATTACATTTTATAAAACGGGATAGAAGAGTCACAGAGTTTAACTAATCTAATAATTCAAAATAGTTTTTTAAAATTCCCAACGCATAATTACTGGCTATATCTTTGGCGAATTTTTGAAATTCAATATGTGCATTATCATCTGCTTTATCAGAAATTGTTCGGATAATACTAAAAGGGATATCGTACTCATAACAAACTTGTGCTACGGCAGCGCCTTCCATTTCAACGCAAGCAACATTCGGCAAATCGATTTTAATAGATTGAATTTGCTCCTTTGTCGAAATAAATAAATCTCCACTCGCGATATCTTCTATAAAAATTTCAGGTTTTTCAATGTAATAAGAAAGTAGCTGATCTTTAGAAATATGATCGTGAATAGATTGCAGAAAATTTTCGGTTGCTTGCACCAACATATGTCGTTTTGATTCGTTGGTTTCAAAATATTTTTTACGCAATAAAGGAATTTCAAATTTTTCTAATAGCGGACTCGCATCCATATCGTGTTGGTAGAGATTTTTTCCGATAACAATGTCACCAATATTTATCTCCTCATGAACCGATCCCGCAACTCCAGTAAAAATAATTTCATCTACATCAAAATCGTTGATCAATTGCGTAGTTGTTGTAGCTGAGGCGACTTTTCCCCAACGGGAAAAAACCATAACAATGGGTTGACCGAATAAAATACCATCATAATATTCACGTTTTCCCTTTTGAGTAATTTTTTCGTTTTTTATAAAAGAATGTAATGCTTGAATTTCTTCTTGCATTGCGCTAATAATTCCAATTTTCATTTGATTTTTAAGCTTTAGGTTTTAAAAACATCAAATTATTTTTCCGTCTCTCATTTCAAGTTTTCGGTCGGCCATATTTGCCAAGTCTTCGTTGTGGGTAACGATTACAAAAGTTTGGTGCATTTGATCTCGTAAAGTGAAAAATAGTTCATGTAAACTTTTCGAAGATTTTGTATCTAAATTTCCACTAGGCTCATCAGCGAAAATTACATCAGGCTTATTGATAAGAGCTCTAGCAACTGCAACTCGCTGTTGTTCACCACCGGAGAGTTCATTAGGCTTGTGTTCAAAACGTTCTGAAAGACCTAAAAAAGTCAAAATTTCTTTTGCTTCTTCTATGGTTTTTTGTTTGGGTTTATTCGCAATAAAAGCAGGAATGCAAACATTCTCTAAAGCTGTAAATTCTGGCAATAATTGATGAAATTGAAATATAAAACCGATATGTGTATTTCTAAATTTCGATAACGCTTTATCATTTAGTTGAACGATATTTTGCTGATTGATAATCAATTCCTCGCAAGAGCTAGGTTTATCTAAAGTTCCTAAAATTTGTAGTAAAGTTGTTTTTCCGGCGCCACTGGGGCCAACAATTGCGACGATTTCACTTTTTTTAATGTGAAGATCAACTCCTTTCAGAACTTCTAAATCACCATAAAATTTGTGAATATTTTTTGCTTTTATCATACGTCAAAAGTAAGATTTTTGGTTTAGAAATAACCTAGGCTAAAACAAGAATTTTTATTTTAAAAAATGAATAAATTATGAAACTGTCCGAATTAAAATTACTTTTCGCTTAACTACTTTTATTAAACCAGTTTTTAGCATTATTATAATCGATATAATAAATCATTTTTATCGAAAAATTATGTCCCATAGATTGGTTAAAAAGATTCTCAAGGTTTTTATTAAAATCCAATTGTGACTGTGTGTCTTCGTTAAATATATTGTTTCTGTATAATGCAATAAGTTGACTTCCAGGAGCAAATTCCCAACTATAGCTTAAATCCAAGTTCCAAATATTATAATTTATATCGTTAATCTCGTTATAAGGATTTGGACTTAAAGTACCATCGTCTTCTAATTGATAATATTGACCATCATATTGAACCGGTGACCAATAGTGGCGGAAAGATAGAGCTAATGAAGATTTTGTGTTAAAATTGAGTCTTGCAGATATTTCATTGGTTAGACTTTTACGATCTCGATTACCAAAAATTATGGTCCCATCACTTAATTCATCCACATAACCTTGGTCATTTTTACCTTTAAAAAGTTCCATTTCATATTCCAAAGAAAATTTATTGCTAAATCGATATCTTGGTTCAAATCCAATTTCAAAACTTTTCTGAATATCGTTTATTCTAATCCCATAATACCCATACATTTCAATAGCAAATTTTTTGCTGAAATCAGAAGAAAGCCAAGAATTAAAATTCAATCTAGGATTTTGAGCAAAATAACGACCTTCTACACGAGGTTCAAAATAATCGAATTGTTCACCAATATTTCCATTAATATTTCCACCAAAAGAAAAGTTTTTCATTGTGGTTGCGTTAAAATTGATACCCATATGATTTCCTGTATAGGCACCATCACTAAATCGATAATCTAAATTTCCAAAATAAAAAAAGCTGTATTGTTGAAAGTTTTTAGTTGGTTCAAAAATTCTAAAAGACCCATTCCAATAGATTTTTTGATAGTTGTTATAGTATTGGAATCCTAAATCATTGATATCAAAATTTTCATCTGCCATGGTATATCCAGCTTCATATTGCCATTTACCGGCATCTTTTCCTATGCTAGTATCAAACCAATAGCCACTTGTGTTTTCGCCATTTTCATGAATTCTACTCATTTTTAAGCCGCCGTCAATATTGTGTGTGTTTTTTTTATTACTCAAATGGTACAATAATGCGGTAACATTGGCATCTCTTACACTTCCACTTCTCAAAACATTGGTATTTACCAAGGATACATAGGAATTTTTATTGAATTGTTGGTCTAAAACCAAAACGCTATAATTTGCCAAAGGTTCGGTTACAACTTTTCGAGATTCACCAGTAATAGTATCTTTTATTTTTCCAAAAGTTTCCTCGGTAATTGCGTTAAAAAAACCGATTCCCAATCCACCTTCTGTTCGCCCTGAAATTTTAACGGCATTGATCATGTTTACTTTATCAGGATTATCGATGATTTCTTCATTAGCGGTTAGATCTTCCTCGTCTAAATAATTAATTGGTATATCACCAATTCGTCTTGTATAAAATAAATTTCCTTTTGTAAATAGTTCGACACCCTCGGTAAAAAAAGGTCGTTGTTCTCGGTATTGTTGCTCGAACGGTCCCAGGTTGAGTATTAAATTATCAAATCCGGTTTGACCGAAATCGGGAATTAAAGTGGCATCAAGAGTAAAGCTTTCGCTGATACCATATTTTACATCTAAACCAATACTTTTATCAAAGGTGTTTTCACCATCGAAGCTATTATAAGCAGTCGAAGCATAAGGTGAAAAACTTAGTCGGGTAGGAGGGTTGATATTTTCAATACCTGAAATTGTACCGGCATATTGTTGTATAAAACCGACAGTACGGTCAATAAAATTCCATGAATATTGGTCTCTACTATTGGCAAATCGCCTGTGAAAATTAATTCCCCAAGTTTGCACTTCTTTATTGGAAAACCGTAAAGCGGAATAGGGTATTTTTATTTCAACAATCCATCCGTCTTCCACAATTTTAACACCACTTTGCCATACAGCACTCCAGCTAAAATCTTCATCTTCTTGATTTGCTTTTGCATCCGCTTGATTTCCTGTAGCTTGAACAAAAAATTCGGTATCATTTTGGGAATCATTATTAGGGTTTAACATAACTCCAAACCAATCTACCGTGCCAAAATTATCTCTGGTAGCAAACTGTTGTGGTATTTTATCCGGATTTTCATCATGTAAATAAGCTCCAAAATAAATAGCCTCATTATCATAAACAATGCGTACTTCGGTTTTCTCGTTTTCTTTTTCCGGTGTACCGGATTCTGGTCGAAACATCACGAAATCTTTAGCAACATCAGCGCTAAACCAAGCGTCGTCATCTAAAACACCATCAATTTTAGGTGGGTTGGAAACTCTTTTTGCAATCACGTTTTTTTTTGTCTCCTGGGCATTACAAATTACAAAGGAAAAAATAAGAAGGAAGGAAAATACTTTATTCATAAAAGTATGCATTCGGTTAGATGAAATATAGTCATGCGAAATTATTTAAAAGAAAGTTAAACTTATCCCAATGAATTGTTAAACTGGTTCAATTTTAAAGACTACTAAAATTATTGATTGTTACATAAATGAAGAATAAAATTAAAAAAAAAGGAGCGCACATTTAACATTCTCATTTAAATACTTACTTTTGTAAGTATCATAATATTAAAAAGTATAAAATGAATTTACACGAATATCAAGGTAAAGAAATATTAAATAGTTTCGGAGTTAAAATTCAGAGAGGTTATGTAGCCGACAATCATAAAAAGGCAGTGGAAGTTGCAAAACAATTAACTGCGGAAACCGGAACTGGTTGGTGGGTTATAAAAGCACAAATTCATGCTGGTGGTCGCGGAAAAGGTGGAGGTGTAAAGCTGGCAAAAAACTTAGGAGAAGTTGAAAGTATCTCTAAAGATATTATTGGAATGATGTTGAAAACACCTCAAACTCCTCCAGAAGGAAAAAAGGTGAATCAAGTTTTAATTGCAGAAGATGTGTATTACCCTGGTGAACATGAACCGGAAGAGTATTACATGTCGGTACTATTAAACCGCGCTTCTGGTAGAAATATGATTATGTATTCTACCGAAGGAGGTATGGATATTGAAGCTGTAGCTGAAAATACTCCACATTTAATTTTTACAGAAGAAATTGATCCTGCAACTGGTTTATTGCCTTTTCAAGCGCGTAAAATTGCTTTCAATTTAGGCTTATCTGGTAAAGCATTTAAAGAAATGACTCGTTTTGTTACTTCTTTATATCAAGCCTATGTTCAATCTGATTCTTCTTTATTTGAAATTAACCCGGTTCTAAAAACATCGGATGATAAAATTTTGGCGGTGGATGCTAAAGTTACTTTAGATGATAATGCATTATTCCGTCATAAAGATTATATCGATTTACGTGATTTACGAGAAGAGAATCCAATCGAAGTTGAAGCAAATGCCGTTGGTTTGAATTATGTCGATTTAGACGGTAATGTTGGTTGTATGGTAAATGGTGCCGGTTTGGCAATGAGTACAATGGATTTAATCAAACAATCAGGTGGTGAGCCAGCTAACTTTTTAGATGTTGGAGGAACTGCCGATGCAGAACGTGTTGAAACAGGTTTTAGAATCATATTAAAAGATCCTGCAGTAAAAGCAATTTTAGTCAATATTTTCGGAGGAATTGTTCGTTGTGACCGTGTGGCACAAGGTATTGTAGATGCTTATAAAAATATGGGTGATGCAATTAAAATTCCTATTATCGTTCGTTTACAAGGAACAAATGCGGTAGAAGCAAAACAATTGATTGACGATAGTGGTTTGGATGTAATTTCGGTTGTTGAATTTCAAGAAGCTGCTGATAAAGTGCAAGAAGTTCTTCGTTAGATATAGCTAATTTGTAAAATAAAATTTAAAAAGATGCATTCATTGGATGTGTCTTTTTTTTATGGAATTAATTCTGAAATTTAAAGGATAAATTTAGGAAAGAGAATCTATATGAAATGGTAAAAATCGTCAAAAATCATAAAATAATTCGAGTTAGGTTAATAATCAAAAAACCAAATGAATAAAAAAAGCCTATTCACATTGAATAGGCTTTTTTAAAAAATATTTTTTAATCTTGTTTAACTACTTTTTTTCTGCGATAACATCAAAAGGTAAGTCTACAATAATATCTCTGTGCAATCTAACTTTAGCATTGTATTTACCAAGTCTTTTTACTAAACCACCAGCGATTGTAATAAATTTTCTATCGATTTCTTGTCCGTTTTCAGCTAATTTTTCAGCTAAATTCGAATTACTAATTGACCCAAAAAGTTTATCACCTTCACCTACTTTAGCTTCGATTTTAATTTCTAAAGCTTTTATTGCATCCGCTAATTTGGTTGCTTCTTTGATAACATTTTGTTCTTTAAAAGCTCTTTGCTTTAAATTTTCTGCCAAAACTTTTTTTGCAGAAGCAGTAGCTAAAATAGCTTGTCCTTGTGGGATTAAGTAATTACGTCCGTAACCATTTTTTACACTTACCACATCGTCTTTAAATCCTAAATTGGCTACGTCTTGTTTTAATATAAGTTCCATACTATTTTCCTTTTATTATTTTAACATATCACCTACATAAGGCATTAAGGCCAAATGACGAGCTCTTTTAATTGCTTGAGAAACTTTTCTTTGATATTTCAATGAAGTTCCGGTTAAACGACGAGGTAAAATTTTACCTTGTTCATTTACCAAATACATTAAAAAGTCTGCATCTTTATAATCAATATATTTGATACCGTTCTTTTTAAAACGACAATATTTTACTTTGATTTTAGTGTCAATTTCTAATGGCGTAAGATATCTGATATCTCCTTTGCTGCCACCTTTCGCTTGTTGCTCTATAGTTGCCATTATTTCTTAGGATTTTTAGCGTTATTTCTTTCTCTTCTTTTTTCTGACCAAGCTACAGCGTGTTTATCTAACCTTACAGTTAAATAACGCATGATGCTGTCATCTCTTCTAAATTCTAATTCAAACGGAGAAACAACTTCACCATCTACTTTAAAATCGAATAAGTGATAAAATCCGGTTTTTTTCTTTTGAATTGGGTATGCTAATTTTTTCAAGCCCCAATCTTCTTTTGATATCATTTCGGCACCTTTAGAAACCAAGTAGTCTTCAAACTTCTTTACTGTTTCCTTTACCTGAGTATCAGATAAAACGGGATTCAAAATGAAAACAGTTTCGTAATGATTCATAATTAAATTTTTAGTGTTATTTTTAAGGCTGCAAATGTACAATATTATTTTTGTTTTCAAAGCATATATTTTGCTTGAAAAAGCCATTTTTTTCTAAAGCTATTTTTCTCGATTAAAATGTTTTAAATTTTAGTCACTACTTTTTTGTTCATTTTTATATTTTTGCATTTTGAAAATATTATGAAATATACACAACTTACCAAAGAGCAATTTAACGAGTTACATGAAGAATTTGCACTTTTTTTAGCAACCCAAAAAATTGATGAATCCGAATGGGAAACAATTAAAAAGGATAATCCCGCTGTTGCGGATGAAGAATTAAATCTTTTTAGTGATTTGGTTTGGGAAAAGGTTTTGCAAACTACATCATACCTGGAACATTTCTCTTCCGACTCTTTAAATTTATTTAAATGCAATGCAGAAGATATTCAACGCATTGTTGTAAAAATTGAAAAACCAGACATTGATTTGTTGAAAAAAGAAGGATTTGACTGGTTTTTAGATAACTCTAAAAATGAGTCGATAGAATATTTTAAAGGACAAAAACCGTATACAAAAGAAAGAAATTTGGAAATTTTTGATTTAATTCAAAAAGGAAGTGTTATTTCTAAAGGTGATTTATTTCAAGCGGTTTTTAAGATTATTGCTTCCTAATGTAGTAAAATGTATTTCAGATTTAAGCATCTAAAATTTGCATTAATTTTTCCATTCCTACACAAGCTTTCTCTTTTAAAATAGTTAGGTTATAAGCTCCATTTGATGAAATATTTGGCTTCGGATCAATAAAATAAATAGGAACATTCGCACGACTATATTGTATTAAACCGGCTGCTGGGTATACCAACATTGAAGTTCCGATGATAATTAAAATGTCGGCATCTTGGGTAATTCTTATCGCATCATCTAATAAAGGTACAGCCTCGCCAAACCAAACAATATGAGGTCTTAGTTGATTTCCTTTTTTGCACTTATCTCCTAAAAGAATGTCATTGGTACATTCGTAGACTTCATTTTCGTTTGCAACACTTCGCATTTTTAACAATTCTCCATGCAAATGAATAACATGCTTACTACCCGCTCTTTCATGTAAATCATCAACGTTTTGGGTGATGATTTGAACTTTGTATTTCTTTTCTAGCTGGGCTAAAAGTTGGTGCCCTTTATTCGGTTTAACTTGTAATAATTGTTTGCGTCGTTGGTTGTAAAAATCAAGAACTAATGCAGGATTTTTATTCCAACCTTCTGGTGAAGCTACTTCCATAACATCATGACCTTCCCATAAACCATCGGCATCTCGAAAAGTTTGTAAACCGCTTTCGGCACTCATTCCTGCTCCGGTAAGGACAATAATTTTTTTCATTGTTTGAGGTAGTTTTACTATTTACAATAATGATTATAATAACTTACTACGGTTTCTATTCCAAATCTGTGAAATTCTTTTGATTTTATCTTGTTAATTAATTTTGGACAATCGCTAAAATATTCATCTGCCACAATTCGAAACCTCTTTGAATATGTATTTGAATTTTTTAAGCGAAAAACGACATCTTCACCTTTTCTTGAAATATAATAAATGGTTTTTGGGTTTGAACCAAAACCCATCATCATAGAGTTATTACCAAAACCACCTACTGCCATCATTGGTGCACCAGCGTGGTAAGAGGTTACTCCGAATAAATTAACATTTCCCTTTTCGATAGGTTCTAACAGGGATACAGTATTGCTACCAAAATCACTGTCGGCTATGATTTTGTATTGATATTCTTTTTTTCCGCTTTTATAAGAAATAACTACTTTATCTACAGTTTTGTAATTATAAATGGTTTTTGAATCATCTGTATCTGTTTTAAAAACAATTTCATTCTTTGAATTAATTTTTCCGTTACCGCTCAAAACTTTTCCATCTTTAAAGGTTAATGTAATGTCGTTTTGAGCGATCACATTAGAAATTAGTATAAGACAAATAAGCGTAAATATTTTTTTCAATTTTTTTCAATTTGAATTAAGTAAGTTATTAATGATTCTTCAATTGTTTTTGAGGATCTTATGCTAACAGTTTTTTCTAATCTATCCTGGTTTTTGAAATATATCTTTTCATTTTTGTATTTCCTGTTTTTATAAAAACAATCCAATATCAGTTAATAGAAAAGTGAAAAACAAATTAATCTTTTCGATACTTTTTCGTTATTTCGAAAATATGCTCTAATATTTTTTGATCTTTTTCAGTAAAATCTTCATGCTTACGATCCATAACGAGTTTAGCGGTTTCTTTTGCTTTCTCTATTTGATAAGTCGTAAACCCTGCAGCACCTCCCCAAGAAAAAGAAGGGATAAAATTTCGCGGGAAATTAGAGCCGTAAATATTTGCACTTACTCCAATCACAGTTCCTGTGTTGAACATGGTGTTAATACCGCATTTTGTATGATCTCCCATTATCATTCCACAAAATTGTAAACCAGTAGCTACAAATCTTTCCTGTTCGTAATTCCACATTTTCACTTCAGCATAGTTGTTCTTTAAATTGGAATTATTTGTGTCTGCACCCAAATTACACCATTCGCCAATTACCGCATTTCCCAAATATCCATCGTGACCTTTACTACAATATCCAGATAAAATGACATTATTGATCTCACCACCAATTTTTGATTTCGGTCCTAAAGTTGTTGGACCATACACTTTGGTTCCCATTTTAACTACGGAATGTTCTCCCATAGCAAATGGCCCCCTTATCATGCTTCCTTCCATGACTAGTGTGTTTTTACCTAAATAAATGGGCCCTTCTTTGGCATTCAATACTCCAATTTCTATTTCAACACCTTCCTCTAAAAATATTTCTTCCTTATTAATGCAATGCACTGTTTTCGGTATTGGAGCGGACTTTCTTCCTTCGGTAATTAATTTAAAATCCGATTTTAAAGCCTCACCATTATGTGAAAAAAGATCCCAGGTTTGCTTGATTTGAATACAGTCTTCTGTATAGTTTATGATATCGTAGGTATCGAAGTTAACTTCGTCTTGGGTGTCGCTCGTATAGAAAGCAATAATTTCTTCTTCTTTGAAAATGGCTTGATTTGGTTTCAAATTCGTTATAATCTCAACCAAGCTTTCCGAAGGTAAAAAGGAAGCGCAAATCATAACATTATGTTCCATTTCAACCATTGGATATTTATCTTCCAAATAATCTTCGGTTAAGGTCGAGGTAGTTGCATTCAGCCTTTTTTCCCATTTTTCACGAATGGTTAAAATACCAATTCTAAGATCGGCTACCGGTTTCGTATAGGTCAAAGGAAGTAAGTTGGCGCGAGAACTGCCATCAAAAAGAATATAGTTCATTTTTAATTTATTTTTGGCAAATATAAGTTTTTATTTAAGGAAATATTAAGGTTCTAATTTTTTAAAAACAGTACAAAATGATTAAATTAGTACTTTGAATTAACGTAATTTATTTCACTTAAATTGTATCAATATGAGTTATTTTATAGGCAAAACAATGAAGAAAGGAACCGGTTTTGAAGAAGCTGTTACCAAAGTCACTGAAGCATTGAAAAAAGTTGGCTTTGGTGTCTTAACAGAAATCGATATTAAATCTACATTTAAAAAAAAGTTAGATGTCAATACAAACAAATATGTAATTCTCGGAGCATGTAATCCCAATTATGCTTTTGATGCCTTGAAATCAGATAGTAAATTGGGAGTGTTTTTACCATGTAATGTTGTTGTTGAAGAGCTTGAAAATGGTCTAATTGAAGTTTTTGCTGTTGATCCTATTGCAGCGATGATGGCAGTTAGTAATAAAGAAGTAGAAAAGTTTGCCAATGACGTAAAGGCAAAGTTAAAAATCATGCTTGACTCTTTATAAAAAACATCAAAAAATAGGATTAGATTAAAAGATTGTATTTTTCGTATGGTTGAATTATTTCGTTTTTAACAATAGAAACTTTTATATCTTTGCCGCCTATGGCGAATAAATCATTTTTTGTAAAATTCATTATTGGATTTTTGTTATTTCTTAGTTTTCAATTAAGTTATAGTCAAAGAGACTCCATTTCTGAACTTCCTGTTTTATCGCAACGTAAATCTCTTCAATTTGGAGAGTACTTAATACATGAAGATTCCAACTATCTTCCTGTAACGATAGATGTCTTGCATAATAATTTTAGTAATAGCGAAAATTATTATGCTTATAATCCAGTTAGAGATCCAAAACGGTTGCTTTACAACACAGGTTTATTCTTCGGAGCCGCAGTAGCTTCATTTAGTGTTCTTTGGGTATTGCCTGAAAGTGTATCTAATTGGGATAAAGATAAAATGTTGGAAGAAGGTCTATTGAACAGGTGGAAAGAAAATGTTAGATCTGGACCTGTTGTCGATGACGATAGCTTTTTTCTTAATTTTATTATGCACCCTTATTCCGGCGCAGTTTATTATATGAGTGCCAGAGGAAGTGGTTTTAAATGGTGGGAGTCGTTTACATATTCAGCAATCATGTCTACTTTTTTTTGGGAATATGGTATTGAAGCTTTCGCGGAAATTCCTTCTTGGCAGGATATGTTTGTAACTCCAATATTAGGATCGTTGGTGGGGGAAGGTTTTTTTGCTTTAAAAGGAGAAATTATTCGTAATGACAGTAGAGTCTTAAACTCTAAATTTATAGGAAATACTACACTTTTTATAATCGATCCGTTTAATGAAATTGTAAACGCACTTGGTTATAAAACAAAAAGTAAAATAGAAACGTATTCTATAATTGCTCCAATTGATTACGATTTTACACAACAGAAATCTATTTGGGGATTACAAGTAATTGCTAGGTTTTAATTAAATTTAATAGTTATTTTTTTGATACTTTGGTTTGTTTCCAAAGAATATAGGCTAAGAAAGCAGAAGCAAAAAATAAAATGATTTTACCTACAAAATAACCATTACCGTAATTGGTTAAGCGATCAAAATCATAGATTAAAATTTTCGCAATTTCGAAGAAAAAATAAATTGCCAAAAGGCTTAGAATATAAAACAGAATTTTTTTCATTTTAAAAATTTAAGGAATGAGAAATACATCTCATTCCTTAATAAAATGTGTTATTTGGTAACAGTTGTTGTTGTTGGAGTATAAATTCCAAAAGTAAGCGCAGAAATAAGACCGTTAACGAAACTTTGTTCTGTTTTTACAGTATAATTTTCAGCTCCAGCAGCCATGGCTTTTGAATCAGAAACTCCAACTGGTGCTAGACCATAAATTACATAATGGTTCCAGCTTTGTACTTGGTCGGTTCCCTTAGCACCTTCTCCAACTACGCTTGTATAAGAATAGCAAGAAGTTAAAAGCATAGAAGAGGCGAATACAATTGCCAACATTTTGATTGAATTTTTCATCATTTTTTAAATTTAATTTAAATTATTTTATTATTAAACGTATTCAAATATACTAAAAACGCAAGAATTTTTATTTATATCTAATAAAAAAGTTAATATGCTATATTTTCACATTTTTAAAATTTACCTAAATAAAGAATCTATTTAAGTATTTAAATATCAATATGTTAAAATTAAACCGTGACAAATTAATTTTAAATAGAAATAATACTGGTTGGAATAGTAAGAAAGGGCTATAAGTTAAAAAAGAACTATTTTTAGTTTTAAAAGTGGAATTTTCATACCAAATAAAAACTAAAAATAGTTCTTTAAACATCACTATACGTTACCAATTTTATTACTATAATTTCATTAATACATTTTATTATTTACTCAAATACATTTTTCTTCGAGAATACAATTCATAAAACTGATCATCTTTTAAATCGTCAATAAATAAAATACTTTCTCCTGTTGATTTCATTTCCGGACCTAAGTTTTTATTTACGTTTGGAAACTTATCAAAAGAAAAAACAGGTTGTTTAATTGCATAACCCTTCAATTGCGGATTGAATTTAAAATCAGATAACTTTTTCTCACCAAGCATCACTTTTGTAGCAAAATTAACATAAGGTTCGTTATATGCTTTTGAAATAAAAGGGACTGTTCTCGAAGCTCTCGGATTTGCTTCAATAATATACACCATGTCGTCTTTAATTGCAAACTGAATATTAATCAAACCAACTGTTTTTAGTGCCAAGGCAATTTTTTTAGTATGATCTTTTATCTGTTGCATCACAAATTCTCCTAAATTGAAAGGAGGTAACGTAGAATTCGAATCTCCGGAGTGCACACCACAAGGTTCGATATGTTCCATGATACCTATAATATATACATTTTCACCATCACAAATCGCATCAGCTTCGGCTTCTACAGCACCATCTAAATAATGATCTAATAATAAAACGTTATTCGGAATTTTGCGAAGAATGTCAATTACATGTTCTTCTAAATCTTTTTTGTTGATGACAATTTTCATTCCCTGACCACCTAAAACATAACTAGGTCTTACCAAGATCGGAAAATCTAATTCATCGGCAATTGCGGCAGCCTCATCGGCTGTTGTTGCAGTTCCAAATTGTGGAAAAGGAATATCTAATTGCGTTAATAATTCAGAAAAGTGACCTCTGTCTTCGGCTAAATCTAAAGCTTCATAACTGGTTCCGATAATTTTAACACCATGTTTAGAAAGTTTTTCAGCAAGTTTCAAAGCAGTTTGACCACCTAATTGCACAATAACTCCTTCAGGTTTTTCCAATTGAATAATATCCCAAATATGTTCCCAAAAAACTGGTTCAAAGTATAATTTATCCGAAATATCGAAATCTGTAGAAACAGTTTCCGGATTACAATTAATCATAATCGTTTCATAACCACATTCCTTCGCTGCTAAAACACCATGAACACAACAATAATCAAACTCAATTCCTTGTCCGATTCGGTTTGGACCAGATCCTAAAACAACAATTTTTTTCTTGTCGGTTACGATACTTTCGTTTTCCGCATACTCCTTTCCGTCAACAATCATATTGCTTTCGAAAGTTGAATAATAATAAGGCGTTTCTGCCTTAAATTCAGCGGCACAAGTATCTACCAATTTAAATACTCTGTTGATATTGAATTCTTTACGTTTTAAATGCACTTCGCTTTCCCAACAATCTAACATGTGCGCTATTTGACGGTCAGCAAATCCTTTTTGTTTTGCTTCTAAAAGCAAGGCTTTAGGCAAAGATTCTAAACTATTGTAAGAAGTAATTTCTTTTTCGAGCAAATGCAATTCCTCATATTGTTTCAAAAACCACATGTCAATTTTTGTGATTTCGTGAATTGTTCGCAACGGAATTCCCATTTGAATGGCATCATAAATTATAAAAACCCGATCCCAACTTGCATTGGTCAATTTGTCTATAATTTTATCGTAATCTTTCAATCCTTTTCCGTCAGCTCCAAGTCCGTTTCGACTTACTTCTAAAGATTGTGTTGCTTTGTGTAAAGCTTCTTGAAATGATCTACCGATACCCATAACTTCACCTACCGACTTCATTTGCAGGCCTAAAGTTCTTTCAGCACCTTCAAATTTATCAAAGTTCCAGCGTGGTATTTTTACAATTACATAATCTAAAGTAGGTTCAAAAAGAGCCGAAGTTGTTTTTGTAATTTGATTTTCTAATTCATCCAAATGATAGCCAATAGCTAATTTAGAAGCAATTTTTGCAATAGGATATCCGGTTGCTTTTGACGCTAATGCCGATGACCTTGACACACGAGGATTGATTTCAATCGCGATAATATCTTCTTTTTCATCCGGGCTAACCGCAAACTGCACATTACAACCACCTGCAAAATCACCAATAGAACGCATCATATGTATCGCCATATCACGCATTCTTTGAAAAGTTTTATCCGATAATGTCATAGCAGGAGCTACGGTAATTGAATCTCCTGTATGAATCCCCATCGGATCCATATTTTCAATGGTACAAATAATTACAACATTGTCATTTTTATCGCGCAACAATTCTAATTCATATTCTTTCCATCCCAATAATGCTTTATCGATCATCACTTCGTGAATAGGAGAAATTTCTAAACCACGACTTAGATGTTCGTCTAAATCTTCTTTTTTATAAACGATAGAAGCACCGGCTCCACCCAAAGTGTAAGAAGCCCTAATAACTAAAGGAAAACCAAACTCTTGCGCAATTTCTTTTCCTTTTAAAAAGGAAGTGGCGGTAGCTTGTGGTGCCATTCCAATTCCTATTTTTAACATTAACTCCCGAAATTGTTCTCTATCTTCGGTAATATTAATTGCGTTAATATCAACTCCAATAAGTTCTACTCCAAAATCTTTCCAAATACCTTTATCATCTGCCTCAATACATAAATTTAAAGCAGTTTGACCACCCATCGTAGGTAAAACAGCATCAATTTTATGTTTCTTTAAAATTTCAATAATTGATTTTGTAGTTAAGGGTTTAAGGTAAACATGATCAGCCATTTGAGGATCTGTCATAATAGTGGCAGGATTCGAATTTATCAAAATAACTTCAATTCCTTCTTCTCGTAATGAGCGAATTGCTTGAGTTCCCGAATAATCAAATTCACATGCTTGTCCTATTACAATTGGTCCTGATCCTATTATTAAAACTGATTTTATGGAAGTATTTCTTGGCATTCTTCTAAATTTTTTGCGTTAAATTACTAATTTGTCTGCTGATAGGTTAGTTTTCGTAAAAAAAAGATATAAAAAAAGGTGTTACTAATAAAAGTAACACCTAATATATTTTTAATAAAACACATTATTTTTTGTGGTTTGGCTCAGATGAAACTGAAAGCTTTTTTCTACCCTTAGCTCTTCTTTTTGCCAGGACTTTTCTTCCATTTACACTAGACATCCTCTCTCTAAATCCGTGTTTGTTTTTTCTCTTTCTTTTTGATGGTTGGAACGTTCTTTTCATTTCTTAAAATCTTTATATTGGGTATAAGCTTTCTTTTCTTTTAAAGTGCGGCAAATATACAAAGAGTTTTAGTTCTGACAAGCGAGTAGTAAAAAAAAATTGAACAATTTTCAATACTTTTTAACAATTTAAAAATGTATTTTTACTGAAAATATAAATAATTATGATGCAATTTAATGAACCTATGCTTAGAGAAGGAGCATTGAAAGATAGAGTTATTGTTGTAACTGGTGGAGGTAGCGGCCTTGGTAAGGCCATGACAACCTATTTTTTAGAGCTTGGTGCTAAAGTTGTTATTAGCTCAAGAAATATTGAAAAATTAGAAAATACTGCCAAAGAATTAGAAGAAAAAACTGGTGGAAAAGTATTACCGGTACAATGTGATGTTCGACATTACGAACAAGTGGAAGCTATGTTGCAAGCAAGTTTGACTGCTTTTGGCAAGGTAGATGGCTTATTAAACAATGCCGCAGGTAATTTTATAAGTCCGACGGAACGATTATCTTCGAATGCTTTTGATACCATAATAGATATCGTTTTAAAAGGAACCAAAAACTGCACCTTAGCTTTCGGAAAACATTGGATTAATATTAAACAACCCAAAGCAACGGTATTAAATATAGTGACAACTTATGCTTGGACAGGTTCAGCTTACGTGGTTCCATCCGCAACAGCGAAGGCAGGAGTTTTAGCAATGACGCGCTCACTTGCAGTAGAATGGGCAAAATACGGCATGCGTTTCAATGCGATTGCGCCGGGTCCATTTCCTACAAAAGGCGCTTGGGATAGATTGTTACCTGGAAATTTACAGGAAGAATTCGACATGCGAAAAAAAATTCCGCTACGACGAGTAGGTGAGCATCAAGAATTGGCAAATTTAGCGGCTTATTTAATGTCAGATTTTTCTTCATTTGTGAATGGAGAAGTGGTGACAATTGACGGCGGAGAATGGTTACAAGGAGCAGGAGAATTCAATATGTTAGAAAAAATTCCGCAAGAAATGTGGGATATGTTGGAAGCAATGATCAAAAGCAAAAATAAAAAATAGCTTTTTTACAACGTAAATTAATGAATTAGAGTTCTATACAATTGTATAGAACTCTTTACTTTTTTTAATGATTTTTATTGATCAAATCTTTTTTACTAACAGTTAAATGTTTAAAACTTCATTTTAAAAGCTCGTAATTAATTGTATTTTTACAGCGAAAAAATTCATTCTATTTAATGGGAAAAATAATAGCAATTGCTAATCAAAAAGGAGGAGTTGGAAAAACAACTACCACAGTAAATTTGGCTGCCGCTCTTGGCGTTTTAGAACAAAAAGTACTGTTGATTGATGCTGATCCTCAGGCAAATGCAACATCGGGTATGGGTATTGATGTTGAAAATGTGGCTTATGGTACATATCAGGTCTTAGAGCATACAATTTCGGCAAAAGAGACTATCGTGCCTACTACTTCACCGAATGTCGATATTATACCGGCACATATTGATTTGGTAGCCATTGAAATAGAATTGGTTGATCGTGAAAAAAGAGAATATATGTTGAGAACTGCTTTGCAAGAAGTGAAAGATTCTTATGATTATATCTTGATTGATTGTGCACCGTCGCTGGGTTTAATTACCTTAAACGCATTAACCGCGGCAGATTCGGTAATTATTCCAATTCAATGTGAATATTATGCATTAGAAGGATTGGGTAAATTATTGAATACCATTAAAAGTATTCAAAAAGTGCATAATACCGAATTAGATATTGAAGGTTTGCTCTTAACGATGTATGATTCTAGATTACGTTTGTCTAATCAAGTGGTGGCAGAAGTTAAAAAGCATTTTCACGATATGGTTTTTAAAACTATTATTCAACGAAATATACGTTTGGGCGAAGCACCAAGTTATGGTGAAAGTATCATTGCCTATGACGCAACGAGCAAAGGAGCAGTTAATTATATTAACTTGGCGCATGAAGTAATAAAAAAGAATTCAAATGGCTAAAGCAATTAAAAAACAAGCCTTGGGAAGAGGTTTGTCCGCATTATTGAAAGATACCGACGATGATATTATTTCGGTTAAAGATAAAAATGCAGATAAATTAGTAGGGAATATTATCGAAATTGAATTAGATGCTGTTGAAGTAAATCCGTTTCAGCCAAGAACTAATTTCAATGAAGAAGCATTACGTGAATTGGCAAGTTCAATTCGAGAACTGGGTGTTATCCAACCAATTACAGTTCGTAAATTGGAAGGAAATAAATTTCAGCTGGTTTCAGGTGAGCGTCGTTTTCGGGCATCTAAATTGATAGGTTTAAAAACAATTCCGGCTTATATCCGAATTGCGAACGATCAAGAAATGTTAGAAATGGCTTTGGTTGAAAATATTCAACGAAAAGATTTAGATCCGATTGAAGTTGCACTTTCTTATCAACAATTAATTGAGGAAATAAAATTAACACAAGAAGAGTTAAGCATTCGTGTTGGTAAAAACAGAACTACCGTTACCAATTTTTTACGTTTGCTAAAATTAGATCCGATTATTCAAACAGGTATAAGAGATGGTTTTTTAAGTATGGGTCACGGTCGTGCTTTAATTAATGTATATGATCAAGAAAAGCAGCTTGAAATCTATCAAAAAATACTAAAAGATAAATTATCAGTTCGACAAACGGAGCAGTTAGTGAAAAATCTTCGTGACGGAAAACCGCTGCATAATGGACCTGCCAAGCCAAAAGAAATTCCTGATTTTGCTAAAAATGCCATTAAAGGAATGAGTTCTTATCTCGGACAAAAGATTGATATTAAAGTTTCTGGAAAAGAAAAAGGGAAAATTATTATTCCATTTCATTCTGAAGAAGACTTTATCCGCATTAAAAAATTATTGGAATAAATGCTGTATAAGACTATCTATAGCTTTTTTTTGTTTGTTTTTTGTTGGAATTTAAGTTTTGGACAAGAAGTAGTTAAGAATGCAAAAAAACCGAAGGATAGCATTAAAGTGATTGAAGAAAAACTCGATCCGCTTTCACCGGCAAGAGCAGCTTTTTATTCCGCAGTTTTACCTGGCCTCGGACAAGCATACAATAAAAAGTATTGGAAAATGCCGATAGTTTACGGCGCAATCGGAACTGGAGTTTATTTTTATATCGATAATAAAGAGCAATACGAAAGATACCAAACCGCTTATAAATTGAGACTTTCGGGTAGAGACGATGAGTTTAATGGTGTAGATGGTAATCCAAATATTAGTGCCGACGGACTTGTAAGAGCTCAAAAAATATTGAAAAAGAATAGAGATTTGTCCTTATTTGTCACCATAGGCTTATATGCTTTAAACATAATAGAAGCGAATGTCGATGCGCATTTGGACGATAGAGCATTTAGCAAAGATTTATCTTTTCGTCCGATTCTATATGTTAATCCGATTGATAATAAAACAGTATCCGGATTAAGCTTAACATTTGATTTTTAAAATAATTTTCATGAAAATAGCATTATTGGGATATGGTAGAATGGGAAAAGCAATTGAAAAAATTGCTGTAGAAAGAGGCCATGAAATTATATTAAAAGTAGATATTGATAACAGTAATTATGACTTGTCGAATATTGATGTGGCCATTGATTTTAGTAGTCCTGATGCGGCTTTCGGTCATTTAAAGTCTTGCATCAAAAATAGTGTTCCGGTAGTTTCGGGAACTACAGGATGGTTGTCAAAATATGAGGAAATAGTTTCTTTTTGCAAAGAAAAAAATGGCGCTTTAATTTATGCTTCTAATTTTAGTATTGGCGTTAATTTGTTTTTTAATTTGAATGAATATTTGGCTAAAATGATGCAAAATATAGAAGGTTATGACATTGACATGGAAGAAATTCATCATATTCACAAGTTGGATGCTCCAAGTGGAACAGCAATTTCTTTAGCAGAACAGATTATAAAAAATTCCTCGAAAGAGCAATGGAGCTTAGAAAACAAATCTAAAAAAGATATTTTTATTGCTGTAAAACGTGAGGATGAAGTACCTGGTACACATACAATAGCGTACAGCTCGAATGTTGACTCGATAGAAATTAAACACACCGCTTTTAACCGAACCGGTTTTGCACTTGGAGCGGTTATTGCCGCAGAGTGGCTTATAGGGAAAAAAGGTATTTATTCGATGAAAGATGTTTTACATTTGTGAAAATTCGTTAAAATAACCTATAAACGTAACAAAACGATCTTTTGTATTACTAATAAAAAGAGTACTTAATTTCATTAAATTATTTATTATGACTTTAAATCAATGGTTTCTATTTTTTCTTGCAATTCAAGTGATTCATTTTTTGGGTACCTGGAAATTATACGTAAAAGCAGGAAGAAAATCTTGGGAGGCAATTATACCTATATATAATGCAATTGTTTTAATGCAGATTATTAATCGTTCGAAATGGTGGGTGATTTTACTATTTATTCCAATTATCAATTTATTGATGTTTCCGGTTATTTGGGTAGAAACTATTCGAAGTTTTGGTAAAAACACCACCAAAGATTCTTTATTAGTGATTGCGACTTTAGGGTTTTATATTTATTACATCAACTATATGGAAGATGTAAAATATGTTGAAGACAGAAGTTTGACACCGAGAACTGCTGCCGGCGAATGGGTGAGTTCTATTGTTTTCGCCGTAATTGCTGCAACATTGGTTCATACCTATTTTATGCAGCCTTATACGATACCAACTTCATCTTTAGAAAAATCGTTGCTTATTGGTGACTTCTTATTTGTGAGTAAGTTTCACTACGGTGCTCGAGTTCCTATGACTACAGTTGCGGCACCAATGGTACACGATACTTTGCCATTTGTTAAAATACGATCGTATTTGAATAAACCACAATTACCTTATTTTAGGTTACCTGGTTTTCAAGATATAAAACGAAATGATATTGTCGTTTTTAACTGGCCAGTAGATACGGTTGAACAATTTTTTAAGAAAACTAACAGAAAAATTCGAAAACCGATAGATAAAAAATCGAATTATGTAAAAAGATGTGTTGGAATAGCTGGTGATTCTTTAGCTATTAAAGATGGTTTTGTTTATATCAACGGAAAACATAATGTTTTGCCAGATAGAGCTAGATTACAATTTTACTATGATGTGAATACAGAAGGTAAAGAACTAAGCCTTAGTTCAATAAGAAATAGTTACCATGTTCGAGAAGGTGGAAGAATGCAGGATGGGAATTATGTATTAAACCTTTCAGAAGAAGATGCCAACCGTTTGAAAAACAACCCAGCTGTAAAAAGTTTGACTAGAAGAATTGCCCCTGTTGGGGAAGGAGAAAATGTTTTTCCTAGTGTTAAAAGCTTACAATGGAATAAAGATAATTTCGGACCGATTTATATTCCAGAAAAGGGAAAAACGGTTTCTATTACAAAAGAGACTTTGCCTTTTTACAAGAGAATTATTGTTGAATATGAAAAAAACACCGTACAGGTAAAAGGGGATGAAATTCTTATCAATGATAAACCGGCAGAAAGTTATACTTTTCAACAAAATTATTACTGGATGATGGGGGATAACCGTCATAATTCAGAAGATTCGAGATACTGGGGTTTTGTGCCTTTCGATCATGTTGTTGGAAAACCTGTATTTATTTGGTTTAGCTGGAATAGTGACGCTAAAGGAATGGATAAAATAAGATGGGAACGCTTATTTACCACCGTAAGTGGAAGCGGAGAACGAGTTTCTTATTTATACTATTTTTTAGGAGTCTTAGCCTTACTTTATGCATATAGTGTTTACAAAAAAAGAAAGAGTAGTTAATTTTTAAGCCATAATCCGAATAGTATTTTGTTATTTCAACCAACTTATTTTGCGCCCATTATTCAATATGCGGCGATGGTGCAAGCTAAAAATGTGGTTTTTGAAGTGGAAGATAATTTTCAAAAGCAAACATATAGAAACAGATGCTATATCTATGGTGCGAATGGTAAGCAATTGTTAACGGTGGCAATAGTTCATTTAAAAAATTCGGGAAAACAAAAAACAAAAGATATTGAAATTGACCAAACTTTTGGCTGGCAAAAACTACAGCAAAAAGCATTGCAATCAGCTTATAGTTCTTCTCCTTTTTTTGAATTTTATGAAGATGATTTGATTTCTGTCTTTGAAAAAAAATACCGATTTTTATTAGATCTGAATTTGAAAACTTTTGAAGTAATTTGTGAGAGCCTGCAAATTGAAATTCCGTATAAAAAGACCGAAGAATTTCAATTAGAAGTTTCTTCTGTGGAAGATTATCGTTTTTTAGCGAATGCAAAAAGTAACACAAATTTTGAACTGAAAAAATATGTGCAAGTATTCGATGATAAACACAGTTTTATTCCAAATTTAAGTATTTTGGACTTGCTTTTTAATGAAGGTCCTAATGCCTTGAATTATCTTGAAAGTGAGGTTTTAACTTTTTAATGCCTTCAAAGCCCAAGCAATTGCAAAAAAGCCAACTCCGGTAATAATTGGTGGAATTATAATTGTTGGCCCGTAAAAACCTCCTAAATAAATCATAACAATACCTAGTACTACCAAAATAATAGCAACGATACTTAAAATACTGTTTTTTTTCATGAGGTAATTTTAGAAATTATTTTTCAGTTTTACCTTTTGAAGCGTATTTTTGTTTATTAATTTCATCTTGTAATTCTCTTCGTACTTTTTGCTCTCTTTCTAAAGCTCTTGCTTTGAAGTTTTCAAACTCAGCATCGGTTTCTGCAAGTAAAGAATTTGCTTGTTTTGTTATCGAATTACTATCTTTAAACTTATAGATAAAGAACAACAAAAACAGAACTAATGCTGTAATGATTGTCCATAAAATACCGTTATAAGCAGCTTTTGTCATTGAAGCGCCAAAGAATTTAATATTATCTTTTTCTTTGGTAACACCGGTAAGATTATCGTTAGTGGTTTTTAAATTGGCCTTTAAATTATCGATTTCACTATTTTGCATGACTACCACTTGCTTGGTTGCTTTTAAATCATCTTTTAATGATTTAAGTGAATCTAAAACGTTGCCCTTAATTTTAAAAAAGGAGGTCTTTTTAATTACCTTATATTCTTGGTAGGATCCTGCTTTTTTATATAAATAATCAAATTGACCTTCTAGACTACCGCTGTTCAAAGTTGCTTTTTCTTCTTCGTCATCATTTTGCGTTTGTGCAAACGAGCCTAGTGAAATAAATAAAAATAGGGTAAACAATAAAATTTTTGAAACTTTCATGCTAATCTTGTTATGTTAATTAAGTAGTAACTAAAAAATACAATAAAAATTGTATCAAAATATAATTTTTTTTTCACATCAATTTACCCCTTAAAACGGAACAATTTTTTTTATAAAAAAGTATTTTTTCCATTTAAGATTTTAAAAATAAATCAAATTTTATAAACTGGCAAGGATTACTTTAAAACTTCTCGCAAAATACTAATTGGATGCTGTGATTTTCTCTTTGTACCATCATAAATTTGGTGTCGACAACTTGTTCCTGCTGCAATAATTTCAACGGCAACATCACTATTCCGAACTTTAGGAAAAAGGGAATCTTCACCTACTTGCATACTAATATCATAATGCTCTTTTTCATAACCAAAAGACCCAGCCATACCGCAGCAACCAGAATTTATAATAGTTACATCGAAGTTTTTTGGTAAATTCAACATGATAAAGGAAGCCGAGATATTTGATAAAGATTTTTGATGACAATGCCCATGAATTTTTAGAGTCTTTTTTGTATCTAAAAATTGATTAGAAGTAATTTTCCCTTTTTTAATTTCGCGCTCAAAAAATTCCTCCATGGTAATGGCATTTTTTGCAATTTTTTCTGCGGAAATCTTATCCTCAACAAATCTTGGGTATTCATCTCGAAAAGATAAAATCGCCGATGGCTCAATTCCAACCAATGGAGTTTCGGCGGTAACTAGATCTTTAAAATGCGCTACGTTAAAAATGGCTAATTCTTTTGCTTTGTCGAGAACCCCTTTAGAAATAAAACTTCGTCCGCTTTCTTTATGATCGGTCAAAATCACTTTATAACCTAATTTGGATAATACCTCGATGGCGTCAATTCCGACATTGGCATCGTAATAATTGGTAAATTCATCTGCAAATAAATAAATTTTCCCATTTTTATAATTGCGGTTTTCAAATTTCTTTTTATTGCTTTTATACCAGCTATTTAGGGTTTTATTTGCCAATTTTGGAATGCTTCTTTTTGGAGCAATTCCCATAATTTTTTTGGTAAGAGTAGTATTCAAAACTGCGTTTGTAAGCCAAGGAGCAATACTACCTAATTTATTGTATTTTACGTTGTCGGCAAACATTTTAGTCCGAAATGGAATACCGTTTTCTTTTTGATATTGGTACAAAAACTCTGCTTTAAAAGCTGCGACATCCACATTACTAGGACATTCGCTAGCGCAAGCTTTACAACTTAAACACAAATCAAAAACATCTTTCAATTCTTGGTGGTTAAACTTGTTAGGTTGATCGCTATGCGTTAAAAATTCACGTAAGGTATTGGCACGAGCTCTTGTGGTATCTTTTTCATCTTTTGTAGCCCGGTAACTAGGGCACATTGTACCTCCTGCAGAAACTGGTTTGCGACAATCACCGGAGCCGTTACATTTTTCTGCAGCTCGTAAAATTCCGAGGGAATCGGTAAAATCTAAAATAGTGTCAATTTGAGGTTCTTCTCGATCGATATCATAACGCAATGCTGCATCCATGGGAAAAGCATCAACTATCTTACCTTTATTGAAAATATTATTCGGGTCAAAGGTGTGTTTTATTTTTTGTAAAAGCGCATAATTCTTTTGACCGATCATCATCGAAATAAACTCTGACCGAACAATTCCATCTCCATGTTCACCACTCATGGTACCATTGTACTTTTTAACCAATTTGGCAACATCGGTCGTAATTGTTTTGAAAAGTACTACATCATTTTTCTTTTTTAAATTCAAAATCGGACGCAGATGTAATTCACCAGCTCCCGCATGCGCGTAGTAAACTGCTTTTTGCCCAAAATTTTGCATCATTTCAGTAAATTCGGCAATGTATTTTGGCAAATCATCTACATCTACAGCTGTATCTTCAATACAAGCAACGGCCTTATCATCACCAACAATATTTCCTAACAAGCCCAATCCGGCTTTACGTAATTCTGCCGCTTTATTTATGTCTTCACCCAATAATTTTGGGTAGGCATAAGCTGTTGTATTTGCTTTTAAATCAAGAATCAAATTATTAGCTAAAAGTTCTGCCTCTTCTTTGGTATCTGCACAAAGTTCTAGCATCAATATTGCTTCAGGATCGCCCTCAACAAAGAATCTGTTTTTCACTTGTTCTCGATTATTTTTTGTACAATCTAAAATGGTTTTATCCATTAATTCGCAAGTATACAGATTGTGTTTCATTGCAGCAACGACGGCGAGCATGCTTTCATGAATAGTTTGAAAATGAGCCGCAATTAAAACATTTTCTTTTGGCGGTAAATCATCCAATTGCAGTTTGATTTCTGTCGTGAAAGCTAAAGTTCCTTCACTTCCGCTGAGTAGTTTGCATAGGTTGAAATCTTCATTTCCTTCCGGAAAAATTGAGGCATCTAGCAAGGCATCTATTGCATAGCCGTTATTTCTTCTGTGGATCGTTTTTTTTGGGAACTCTTTAATGATTTCTTTACGGACTTCCGGCTGCGAAAGTTCGGTGAATAGCGTATTATAAATTTTACTTTCTAAGGAGTCACCATTCAATTTTTCTCGAAACTCTTCCGCTTTAAGCGGATGAAAATATGCATCTGAACCATCAGAAAGAATGGTTTGCATTGTTATAACTTTATCTCGTGTTACGCCATATTGAATTGAGGTGGTGCCCGAAGAGTTATTACCAACCATACCACCAATCATGCATCGATTCGATGTAGAAGTGTTTGGACCAAAAAACAAACCATAAGGCTTTAGAAATAAATTTAGTTCATCGCGAATTACACCTGGTTCGACCGATACCGTTTTGTTTTTTTCGTCAAATTCTAAAATTTTGGTAAAATGTTTTGAAACGTCGACAACAATGCCTTCTCCAACACATTGCCCTGCTAGAGAAGTTCCAGCTGTTCTAGGGATAAGTGTAATGTGTTGTTCTTTAGCAAAATGTATTAATTTCTTGAGGTCATTTTTGTCTTTTGGATAACAAACGGCGAGTGGTATTTTTCGATAAACCGAGGCGTCGGTAGCATAAATTGTTTTATGTAAATCATCAAAAAAAAGTTCTCCTTTAAGTTCGTCAACGAGTTGTTTTAGTTTGGATTCTAGTGCCATCGGTATAAGAATTATTTTATGAAATCAGAATTATCATCGAAAAAATCAAATCAGCTACGAAATCTTTTTGCCGTTTTGTGCAGTTTTTTGCGGTTGTAAAAGTACAACATCTTTGCCGTTTTGAATTCCTAAAACCAAACATTCGCTTAAAAAATTAGCGATTTGTTTTTTTTCAAAGTTTATAATAGCAATAACCTGTTTATTCAATAATTGCTCTTTTGTATAAAGAGAGGTTATTTGAGCACTTGAATTTTTTGTTCCTAAGTTTCCGAAGTCAATTTTTAGTTGAAAGGCAGGGTTTCTTGCTTTCGGGAAATCCTCGACAGAGATAATAGTTCCTAATCGAATATCGACTTTTTCAAAGTCTTCAAATGAAATAAATTCTTGCTCCATTATTTAGTTAGTTTTTCAAATACCCAAGCTGGTCCGATCAATAAAAATTGTAAATCCTTAGCAAAGGAAGGTTTTTTTCCTTCTATATGATGTCCGTAAAATTGACCGATCCAAGCAATAATAAATATCCCTAAAGAAGTATAAAAAAGAGGCATATATTTTCCTAAATAATAATTTGCTACAATACAAAATACCGAAAAAACGAACATTTTTAAGAACATTTTAAAGGATAGTCTCAAATAAAAAACTAATACAAAAATGAGCAGAATAGTAGCCCAATTTTCAATAAGTGGATTATGCAAACCAATAGTTTTTTGCAAAAATTGATTCGGAATAGTCATAAGCAATCCTACGATGCTAAAAAAAATGGCAGGTACACAAATAAAATGAATTATTTGATTTGTTTTATTTTGATGACTTATAGAATATTCATCGAACCATTGGTGAAGAGTTTTCATAAAATTCTTATTTTTGAAGGAAATATCACGCACTAAAGTATAAAAATAAATACAATCTTTAATTATCATGTCTAGAACATCTTCAAATATGTTGCCGTTAGGCACAAAAGCTTCCGATTTTACTTTATTCGATACAGTTTCTGAACAAAATCTTTCGCTTTCTGATCTCAAAGGGGAGAAAGCAACCGTAATTTTTTTTATTTGCAATCATTGTCCGTTTGTTATGCATGTAAATCACGAAATTGTTCGAATAGCGAATAAATACCAACCAAAAGGAGTTTCATTTATCGCAATTTCTTCAAATGATATTGCAAATTATCCGCAAGATGCGCCTTTTTTGATGCAGCAAGTATCGAAAGATATGAAATATCCGTTTCCATATTTGTATGATGAATCGCAAGAAGTAGCTTTGCAATATGATGCCGCTTGTACACCCGACACCTTTGTTTTTGATGCGAATTTAGAATTGGTTTATCGCGGGCAAATTGATGATTCGAGACCTGAAAATGGAAAACCATCGAACGGAAAAGATTTGCGACATGCTTTGCATGCTATTTTAAAAGGAAAGGATTTAACAGCACCTCAGAAACCGAGTATTGGCTGTAATATCAAGTGGAAAATTTAATTACCAGTTTTTTCTTTTTTTCAATTCGTAGATATGCGCAAAATGATGGTTGCAATGCCATGCATATATTCCGATATTTTCGGCTAAAGATACTTCTTCATTCCCATCAGGATGAACAAATATTTTTTTAAGTTGCTCCGATGAAAGACATTTTAAAAGATAGACCCATTTTGCATGTAATGTGGTTAATGCATTTAAAGAGAGCTGTATAGGGGCGATTTTTCCATCAGGGAGTTCTGCCCATTTTTCTTCAAAATATGCTTTTATAACAGGTTTATTTTCTGTCAATGTCCATTTAAATCGTGTGTAACTATTGTGATGACTGTCATACAAATGATGAATTACTTGACGAATTGTCCAACCATTTTCACGATACTTTGTATCTAATTGTTCATCGGATAAATTTTGTACTAA
Organism: uncultured Flavobacteriaceae bacterium; assembly: GCA_965363545.1. Classification (GTDB taxonomy): domain Bacteria; phylum Bacteroidota; class Bacteroidia; order Flavobacteriales; family Flavobacteriaceae; genus Lutimonas. The sequence goes on from CBDTUD010000010.1 coordinate 63,522, forward strand.
AGCGGATAATTTTTTAGGAAATTCTTCTATAATTTGAATCCAATTAGAAATATCTTTTGATGTAATTGGGTTTGGAATACTTGATTTACCGATGGGATATTGTAAAAATTCTAAACTATTATTTTCTTGCATGGAGATAGACTGTTTGATTGAAAAACGTATTAAAACAAATTTTTATTATTATTCCAAAATAGGAATTACTTTTTAAGTATTCTTTCCGATTTCTCGAATTTATGAGAAAACTTTACAATATTTCATTTTTTTAGATGCAGGAGATGCTGTTAAAGATTTCTGATAAGAGTGTAGGTTGGTTCTTGAAATATCGTATAGAAACTACCATCCTAATTTTTTGATCAACTCTGGCAGAAACTTTAAAATAATGGTAATCTGCACTAATAGCTGAATTCTTAATAATTTAATATCGAACCCTAGATGTAAAAACCCATTGAGAACCTGTATTTTTTTATTCTTATCCCAAACCAAATTAATTTATTCGCAAATACCCACTTCTGATTTAGCGCATAATAATATCAAATAACAATATTTTATAATGGTGTAAAAGCTGGTGCGGAGGATTTATCTAATTTCTTAATATTTTTCTCATAAAGTAAAACTTAAAAACGGGTTTAATTAAAAAAAGCGCCCTTTTAAAGGAGCGCTTTGCTTATTTAATAGGAATATTTTATTTAACATCCATCAATTCAACATCAAAAATTAATACAGCATCTGGTGGAATAACACCTCCAGCACCTTGACTTCCGTATCCCAAATGAGAAGGTATTACTAAGCGAGCTTTATCACCAACATGCAATAATTGCAAGCCTTCATCCCAACCAGAAATTACTTGACCTACGCCTACTTGAAAATCAATTGGTTCCTTTCTTGCATAAGAAGAGTCAAAAACAGTTCCGTCTGCTAATTGTCCTTTATAATGAACAGAAATATGCTTGCCTTTTTCAGCTTTTTTTCCTTTGCCTTTTTGAACAATTTGATATCGCAAACCACTATTAGTTTTATTAAAACCTGCTGCAATTTTATCTAATTCTGCGTCTATTTGTGCTTTAGCCTCGGCTATTCTTTTTTCTCTTGAGCCTTCAAAAGTTCTAAAAGATTCTACGGCATTAAATTTTTCAGCAGCTTCGCCAACTCGAATAATTTCTACCGATTCAATTTTATCATCTTGTACAATGGCGTTTACAATATCTTGACCTTCAATGACATTACCAAAAACAGTATGCTTATTATCTAACCATGGTGTAGCTACATGCGTTATGAAAAACTGGCTACCATTAGAGGCAGGACCCGAATTAGCCATAGATAAAATACCTGGTTTATTATGTTTTAAATCTGGGTGAAATTCATCATCAAAACTATACCCCGGATTTCCTGTACCTGTTCCTTGTGGGCAACCACCTTGAACCATGAAATCGGCAATAACTCTATGGAATTTTAATCCATCATAGTATTTTTTACCTTGAGGTTTTACTGAATTTTCTAGTTTACCTTCAGCTAAAGCAACAAAGTTACCAACAGTTCCTGGTGTTTTTTCAAATTCTAAATTTATAAGTATGTCTCCTTTTGAAGTTTTAAACTTTGCGTATAATCCGTTATTCATCTTTTGTATTTTTTTTAATGCTTTGCAAAGATACTTTTTTTGGTTAAAAAGGCTATTAAAGGAATTGTAAATAATCACTTTTTATAAGTAAACCTAAAACAAAAAAAAGACCGCTATGAAATTTTGGTATCAATAGCAGTCTAAAAAAAAGGGCTCATCTATAATGCATCGTTTGAAGGATACATTATCAATATTTTATTCGAATAATTACAGTTTTGTAATTATCAAATTATTTTTTTCAATTCTAATTCCTAATACTTATCGGAATTAATTGTAAATTTTTGGTTAAGGGAGTCGGGGAGAAAGGAGTTAAGATTTGTGTTGTCAAATTAATTAATTGTATTATTTTTTTCATTGCAATTTATTTAGGTTTCTGCTAAATATATCTGATTTAACAGCATAATTAATACTCTATTTTCTTAAGAAAGTTCCTATATCTTAACAGATAAAAACTTCTTATAAAAATAATTTCATTTGAAATTACCCATTAATTTTTTGACATTAAAATACACGATCAAAAATGACCAAATTTTAAAATTGAATAGAGAATATTATTGTTATGAGGGAAGTTTAGCGCTTCTAATGCATTACATTATTTTCGCTTACATTTTAACGCAATTTTCTCAGTTTTATTTTAAGAAGTTAAATATTATTACTCCAAATAAAAAAAAGATGTTACAAATTCCCTTATTTATTAGGTAAAGATTGAAATTAATTTAATTTTTGTTGTACGATTAAAAATGAAATAGTGAAGATTCAAGTTGCTCCTGATTACAATAAAAGGCAAGTTTTAGAAATTATAGATTCTTTTGATGAAAAAGGAGAGACCTTCTATGCGAAAAGAAATACGATCAAAATATTTCAAGTTGAAGAAGAAGAATGGAATATCAAATCGTTTAAAATTCCTCACCTTATTAATAAAATTGCATATCGTTTTTTTCGTAAATCAAAAGCACAAAGAAGTTTTGAGTATGCAACACATTTGTTACAACAAGGTATTTTAACACCGAAACCAATCGCTTTTTTAGAGAAATACACTTTTTTAGGTTTGGGAAATAGTTTTTATATTTCTGAAAATCTACATTATGATCTTACCTTTCGCGAATTAATTCATGACAAAAAGTATCCCGACAGGGAGAATATTTTGAAGCAATTTACAAGTTTCACCTTTCAATTGCATGAAAAAGGAATTCATTTTTTAGATCATTCTCCCGGAAATACCTTAATTGTTGCAAAAGAAAAGCAATTGTATGATTTTTATTTAATCGATTTGAATCGCATGAAATTTGGCACAATGGATTTTAATAGCAGAATGAAAAACTTTGCCAATTTAACCTTGACAGATGATATGATTGCCATAATCAGCAAGCAATATGCCGTATTATATCGAAAAGATTATGCCTTGGTAAAAAATACAATGACCGAGATCAGCGAAACTACAGCTGTCAAAAGAGCAAAAAAACAAGCCTTTAAGAAAAAAATAGGAAAGTAATCTAAACTACTTTCTTGCTTTATGCTGTAAATAAAAATCAGCTAAAACCATGGCGCTTAAAGCCTCTACAATAGGAACAGCACGAGGGACAACACATGGGTCATGTCTACCTTTACCTTGCATTTCGACAAGATTTCCTTTAGAATCAATGGTGTCTTGCTTTTGAATTAAGGTTGCAACGGGTTTAAAAGCTACTCGAAAATAAATATCCATGCCATTAGAAATTCCACCTTGAATTCCACCGGATAGATTCGTTTTGGTAGAGCCATCTGCATTGAAAATATCGTTATGTTCGCTTCCTTTCATTTGTGCACCGCAAAAACCACTGCCATATTCAAACCCTTTGACTGCATTGATAGATAGCATTGCCTGACCAAGTGCTGCATGTAATTTGTCAAAAACAGGTTCACCTAAACCAATCGGAACATTTTTTATCACACAAGTAATAGTGCCACCAATAGTGTCGCCTTGTTTTTTTATTTTTTCTATTTCGGCAATCATTTCTGCTGCTTTTTTTTCATCCGGACAACGAACAGCATTGCTTTCAATTTTTGAAAAATCAAGATCTTGATAGGGTTTATCTATAAATATAGTGCCAACCGAAGAGGTAAAAGCAATGATTTTAATATTTTTTAAAAACTGTTTTGCAATTGCACCACCAACAATCCAGTTGGCAGTTTCTCGGGCAGAACTTCTTCCGCCACCGCGATGATCACGAATACCATATTTTTGATCATAAGTGTAATCAGCATGCGAAGGACGATAGACATCTGTATTATGTGAATAATCTTTGCTTCGCTGGTTCGTATTTACAATTTGAAATCCGATGGAAGTTCCTGTCGTTTTTCCTTCAAAAATACCCGATAAAAATTCTACTTGATCCGGTTCTTTACGCTGGGTAGTTATTTTTGATTGTCCGGGTTTTCTTCTATCCATTTCCTTTTGAATTGCATCAAAATCTAAAGACACATTTGCTGGACATCCATCAATAATTCCGCCAATAGCGGTGCCATGCGATTCGCCAAAAGTTGTTATTTTATATAAATTTCCGAAGGAATTACTCATTTTACAGTCTTAAAAAATTCAAAAAGCAAAGGTAAAATAATTTCATAAAACGCAGGCTTTAACTTGATGTATTGTTTAATTTTGAAGTAAATTTTATTTTTTATGGATAAAATGCATTATGAAATAACAATAAAAGGAAGAGTTCAGGGTGTATGGTTTAGAAAATTCACAAAAAATTTAGCCGATAATCTTGGTGTAAAAGGAACTGTAAGTAATCAACCAGATAGCAATGTTTTTGTACAAGCCGAAGGTAGTATTAATGTTTTGAGTCAATTTTTAGAGGGATTGAAAAGAGGGCCACAATTATCTAAAGTAACAGAAGTAAGCTTTGTCGTTAGAGAAATAGTAGGTTTTGAAAACTTTGAAATTATGCGTTAAAAAACCATAATTTAATTGCCATAGCGATAACCATAATTACTAAAAAAAGTTTCACAAGACCGTCACCTTTCGTAACCGACCACCTGCTGCTGATCCAGCCTCCTGAAGCATTACCAAGTGCAAGAATAAGTCCGTATTCCCAATTTACCTTATCATTTACAATAAAAATGACAACAGCTGATAAGGTATAAATTAAGGCAACTATTACTTTTATGGCATTGCTTTTTACTAAGGAGTAATGGTTAATTCCCGATAAGGCTAAAAGCATTAAAAAGCCCGTTCCGGCTTGAATAAAACCACCATAAATACCAATAAAAAAGAAGGCTATAATACTTGCCCAAAAATATTTACCCGTAAGTCTTTCAATATAATCTTGTTGTTTTTTTTTGCCCTGCAGCACTAAAAAAGCAACGACAAATAGCATGACCACGGCAAGAATTTTATTAAATGTTTCTCCTTTAATATCTACGGCAATTTGCGCTCCTATAATGGCTCCGAACATTGCGGAAATTCCGAAATAAATACTATGCGGAAATGTTTTTACCCCTTTACTTCGAAAACCGGCAGCAGAAACGACACTTTGTAATAGAATAGCAATTCGATTTGTTCCATTGGCAATATTGGGTGGAAGACCTAAAAAAATAAGTAGGGGTAAGGTAAGCAAAGAGCCTCCACCGGCTAAAGTATTGATGATTCCGGTAACAAATCCGATAAGAATTAATAAAAAATAATCCAAAAGAAGACTGATTTAAAGCTTGTAAATGTAGTATTTATTTGAGAATAAGCAGAATAAAAAATAATAGAAAAAAAGGTATTAAATACTTTTCAAAAACAAAAAAGGGTTTTATATTTGCGCTCGCAATTTGACCGAAAATTGTAAGGAGAAATGGCAGAGTGGTCGAATGCGGCAGTCTTGAAAACTGTTGAGGGTCACACCTCCGGGGGTTCGAATCCCTCTTTCTCCGCTGATCAAGCGCAAATGCGCAGATTAAAAGATAAAATCCCAC
>CBDTUD010000011.1:0-67028 GCA_965363545.1 uncultured Flavobacteriaceae bacterium
AAAAATTAGAAAAGAACTAATTTTGTTGCATGATAACAATAAAAGAGATTGCAACAAAAAAAGAACTTACAGCTTTTGTGAAATTTCAATTCACTTTATATAAAGGCAATCCGTATTGGATTCCGCCAATTATCAAAGATGAAGTCAATAGCTTTGACAAAAACGAAAATCCTGTTTTTGAACATGCCGATGCTCGTTTTTTTCTTGCCTACAAAAATAATGAAATTGTAGGAAGAGTTGCTGCAATCATTAACCACACTGAAATAAATCAACAAAACATAAAAAAAATGCGTTTTGGATGGTTTGATTTTATCGACGATTTGGAAGTCTCAAAAGCATTGCTACATAAAGTTAATCAAATTGGTAAAGAAAACAATTTGGAATTCATGGAAGGCCCTGTTGGGTTTTCCAATCTTGATCAAGTCGGGTTTTTAACTTTCGGCTACGAAGAATTGGGTTCTATGATGACCTGGTATAACTATCCATATTATATTGATCATATGGAAAAACTCGGTTTTGATGTCTCTCAAAAATTCATTGAAACCAAATTTTATACTAAAGACATCGACATTAGTAATTACGAACGCTTTGCAAAAATCATCGAAAAGAAATACGATCTTATTCCGATGAATTTTACAAAAACCTCACAAATTTTGCCTCATGTTCAAGAAATGTTTGCTTTGTTTAATATCGCTTATGCGGATTTATCTTCATTTGTTCCCATTTCACAAAAGCAGGTTGACTATTTCAAAAAGAAGTTTATTGGTTTGATTGATCCTGAATACATCAAATTTGTTCGTGATAAAGATGGTAAATTAGTTTCCTTTGCCGTTACAATGCCTTCCTTTTCAAAAGCATTGCAAAAAGCGAATGGGAAATTATTTCCAACCGGATTTTTGCATCTGTTAAAAGCTAAAAGACAAAATGACACAGCTATTTTTTATCTTATCGGAATTTTACCCGAGTATCAAAAAAAAGGAGTAACTGCCATTGTTTTTAACGAGTATTTCAAAACTTATTTAAAAAAAGGAGTAACCACCGCCATTGCAACCCCAGAATTAGAAGAAAACACCGATATCCAACTTATTTGGAAAAACTTCAAACCAGTTAATTACAAGAGAAGAAGTACTTTCAAAAAAAATATTATCTGATTTTACGCTAAATTTATGCAGCTTTTTTACGACTATGATATCAATTCTAACATGAAATATTTTCTTTTTGACAAAGAAGAAAGTCGACATATCATTCGTGTTTTGCGTAAAAAAGTAGGCGATACTCTTCATATTACAAACGGAAAAGGTTTGTTGTTTTTAGCAAAAATTACCAGCGCAAATGATAAAAAATGTGAGGTAGCACTAGTTTCTTTCGAAGAGAAAAAAAAGAAATGGAATTACCATTTGCACATCGCTATTGCACCAACAAAAATGAATGATCGTTTTGAATGGTTTCTTGAAAAAGCAACAGAAATTGGTATTGACGAAATCACTCCTTTAATTTGTGAAAATTCTGAAAGAAAAGTCATCAAACTAGAACGATTTGAAAAAGTTATTGTTTCCGCCATGAAACAATCGCTAAAATTTCAACTGCCCAAATTAAATGATGCGCATAAATTTTCTGATTTTATTTCCGAACCAATTGAAGGAATAAAATTTATAGCACATTGCGAAGAAACAGATAAAAAAACAATGCAAAATCAATTGCAAACTGCCAATAAAATTACCATTCTAATTGGTCCTGAAGGTGATTTTTCTCCTAAAGAAATTACCAAAGCCTTGCAACATAAATTTATTCCTTTATCTTTGGGCGAGAGTAGGTTGCGCACAGAAACGGCAGGTATTGTTGTTTGTAATACAGTTTCCGTTTTAAAAAGCATGCCTTAATTCTTTTTCTTAAAAACTTTTTTTACAAATTTTAGTTTTATGAAGGGTAGTTTCTGCTGTGTTTTTTATGATTTTTCAAAAATTGAAAACAATGTTTATAAGCGTTTTGCACTTCTTTTTATCCTTTCTTCTTTTTTTCTTTTTACCATAAATTCACAAGCCCAAAAAATTGCCATTTTAAAATATGATGGCGGTGGAGATTGGTATGCTAATCCAACAGCTTTACCAAATTTAATTGCTTTTTGCAATGAGAATATTCACACAAAAATTGAGGCAAAGCCACAAACTGTTGAAGCAAATAGTATCGAAATTTTTAATTATCCCATCATTTTTCTAACAGGTCACGGTAATGTTTTTTTTTCGGAAGAAGCCGCTCAAAATTTACGAACCTATTTGACTGCCGGAGGTTTTTTGCATATTTCAGATAATTATGGTTTGGATCCCTATATTCGAAAAGAAATGAAAAAAGTTTTTCCGGAATTAGATTTTCAAGAAATACCTTATTCTCATGCTATTTACCATCAAAAATATGATTTTGACATAATACCGAAAGTGCATGAGCACGATAATAAAACACCTCAAGGTTTCGGAATTTTCTATGAAGGAAATTTGGTTTGTTTTTACGATTATGAATCAGATTTAAATGATGGATGGGAAAATGAAAACACACATAACGACCCGCTAGAAATTCGATTACCAGCACTCAAAATGGGTGCAAATATTATTTCATATGCCTTTAAAAATTAAACCAAGAATACAGTGATATTAGCTATAGAAAATTTAGATCGCCTTCAAATAAATTTCGATTCAGATAGTTTATGGTTAGCCAACCTTACACTTGCCTTGGTCATGTTTGGGGTTGCTTTAGATATCAAAATTTCTGACTTTACCACTTTACTAAAATCACCAAAACCAGTAATTGTTGGCATATTTGCTCAGTTTTTGTTGATTCCGTTTGTGACTTTTGTTTTAGTTTCTATTATTAATCCGTTGCCGAGCATTGCTTTAGGAATGATTATGGTAGCTTCTTGTCCGGGTGGTAACGTTTCTAATTTCATGTCAAAACTAGCTGGCGGTAATACCGCTCTTTCGATAAGCTTGACGGCATTTGCTTCTTTTGCTGCATTACTCATGACTCCACTTAACTTTGCTATTTATGGAAATTTGTACGAGCCCACATCCGAAATATTACGATCTGTTTCTTTGAATCCGTTTGAAGTAGCAAAAATTGTGGGATTAATTATTGGAGTTCCTCTCGTTTTAGGAATGGCAATCAAACACTTCTTTTCTGATTTTGCATCAAAAGCTGCTAAATTTTTAAAACCAGTTTCGATTCTAATATTTATTGCCTTTATTGCAGTAGCACTCTATGAAAATCTCGATATATTTAGAGATTATATTAGCAATGTTTTGTATTTAGTATTGCTTCATAATGCCATTTTAATTCTTCTCGGCTTCTATTCTGGCAAAGTTACCGGCTTAGACTATAACGATCAAAAAACGTTGGCTATTGAAATTGGCATTCAAAATTCCGGACTTGGATTATTATTGGTATTTTCCTTTTTTGAGGGCTTAGGCGGCATGGCTTTATTGGTAGCATTTTGGGCGATATGGGATATCGTTTCCGGACTCATTATTTCGTATTATTGGGCTAGAAAACTACCTAAAGTTATCACTTCATGAAGACAATCTGGTACCATTTCGTAAAATATTATATCCGAATAGGGTTTGCCTTTTATTTTAAAAAGATTCAAATTCACAATCCCGAAAATATTCCTAGAAAAAAGGCTGTAGTATTTGTTGCCAATCATCAAAATGCACTTATCGATCCAATTTTAATAGGCTCGACGAATCCGCGTGAGATGCATTATTTAACTCGTGCACAAGTATTTAAAAAACCAGTCATAAAAGAACTTTTACATTCTATAAATATGCTGCCTATTTATAGAATTCGCGACGGATTTGAAACTTTATCAAATAATGAAGCAGTTTTTCAAAATTGTTATACTCTTTTAGAAAAGCAAAAGGCTATCCTTATTTTTCCTGAAGGAAATCATAATTTAAAACGAAGAATACGAATTTTAAGCAAAGGATTTACTCGAATTGTTTTCGGAGCGTTGGAACATAATCCGAATAATGATATTGTGATTGTTCCCGTTGGCTTGAATTATAGCGAACCAACCAAATATGCCAGTAAAGTAAGCTTGTATTTTGGCAAGCCCATCGCAGTAAGGCCTTATTGGGAAAATTATGGCAAGAATGATTCTGTTACTAACTTAAAAAAAGATGTTCGCGAACAATTAAAACTTTTGACAACGCATATTGAAGATTTAGAAAACTACGATTCAATTTCTAACCATTTTGTAGCAGATTCGTTTTTATTCCCAGAAATGGTAAACAAAAAAATCGCATCTTCAACCAACTTCCCTACTGCCCTTAAAGCTAAAAAAAACCAGTTCAATATTCTTGGATTTCTGGTGAAAATAAATAGTTTTTTTCCGCTTTTGATTTGGAAATTTATTTCTCTAAAAATAGATGAAGAAGAATTTATTGGTACTTTTAAATTTATTGTCGGAATTACCGCCTTTCCCTTATTTTATGTACTTCAAACCGGTATTATTTTTTACTTTTTCGGAGGAATCTATGCTGTAATCTATCTTACAGCAAGCTTATTATCGGTATTTATTTTAACTAAAACCAAGTAAAAAACTGCCCTAATTAATTTTCTTTGAGCTGAGATTTCAAAAGAAAAACATCTAACAAGAATTAATCAAGTATTGCAGCTTGAATTAAGCCCTGAACTCGGGTTCGGATATCGTGTTTACCTAACAAATTATTCTTTCTTGTTGGATACACTCGATTAGATAAGAAAACATAAACGATTTCAGTTTCAGGGTCAACAAAAGTGTAGGTTCCCGTGTAACCACTGTGCCCAAAACTTTTAAAAGAAGTACAGCCACATGTTGCCTTTTCTTTCGGATCTAATTGCGGTTTGTCAAAAGTAAGACCTCTTCTGTTGCCTTTATCTTCAAAATATCTAAAATTAAAGGTGTCTAAAGTCTCTGGTTTTAAGTAGCTTTTTCCACCATAATAGCCATTTTGCATATACATTTGCATCATTTTCGCTACGTCATTCGAAGTTCCGAATAAACCGGCATTACCACTTACGCCACCCATCATGGCGGCGCCTTCATCATGTACATAACCTTGCAGCAATTGATGTCTGAAAAAATCATCTTTTTCTGTGGGTACAATCCGCGCTTTTGGAAATTTCTTTAACGGATTATAGGTTAAAGTTGTTGCTCCGAGAGGTGCGTAAAAATTTTGATTATCCAATTGATCCAATGGCATTTTATATTGCTTTTGAAGATAATCTACGAATAAGTAAAAAGGCAAACCACTATACACATATTCCAATTTTTCTCGCTGTGGTGCTTCGGCAATCAACTTGTAAATGGTATCGATGTAATCGGTGCGCAAATACAACTGATCAGCAACTTCTATATTGAATTTTTTGGATCTTTTATGTTGAAAATATTTCTTTTTTGGTTCATTATGCTCTCCCTCAACCAAAGCATTATAATAAGAAATATAAGGTTTTAGTTTTGCGTAATGTGATAGGGTTTCTTTGACAGTTAAAGTGTCTTTATTACTGTTTTTTAGAGCCGGGAATATTTCACCTAAAGTGGTTTCCAAATTAAATTTACCTTCTTCTTCAGCTTTCATAATCATTGGTAAACCACCTAATATTTTCGTTACCGATGCTAAATCATAAATGCTGTTATCATCAACTTTTTGAATGTTATCATATGTATAATAGCCAAAACTTTTTCTGTAAACAATCTTACCATGTCGGGCAACTAAAACCTGCATTCCTGGCGCCATAGCAGAGTCTATAACTATCTTGGCAAGATTATCAATTTCATTAAGCTTTTTGCTATCTAGTTGCACCTCTTCGGGTATGGAATATCCCAATCTTTTATTATTCGAAACATATAAACCATACCCTTCGGAATAATTATCGTTAATATTTACCGGTAATTTTCCTTTGGCATCGACCGCCCCAAAAATCATTTGTGCAGAAATATCTTGAGCTAATTCAGTATTTTGATATGAAACTATAACGGCATCAATATTTTGAAATGTTTTAATTTTCAACAAACTATAAGGACTCGCAAACACATCTAAAATTACTCGTTTTTCTCTTGCTATTTCTTGTAATTTCACCAAATCTTGATCGGCAATTTGATAACTCGAATAGGCACCTAACGAGGTATGAAAACTTACAATCACGGTTTGATAGTTTTTGAGTTTCGTAACAACCTGATCTAAATTCGAAGCTGAAATAACATCCACTTTGGTGTAATCATTCAAACGGCTTACAAAGGTTTTGTTATCATTTGTTCCCAATTGTACATATGCAATTTTGGTAGAATCGAGGTCTTTTATCGGTAATACATTGTTTTTATTTTGGATAACTGTAATCGAATTTTCAACCAATTTTCGATTAATTACTTGATATTTTGGAGCATTTATATCTTCTCTTAAATTCTCTAAACTCGCAGGTTTATAGGCACTTAAACCAACCCAGTATTTGGCTTTCAAAATTTTACGAACAGAATAATCCAAACGTTCAGTGCTGACTTTTTTTGATTTTAGAGCTGCTTTAATTTCCTTGATTCCGGCACTTACATCTTCCGGGTATAACAACATATCATTTCCAGCTTCAAAAGCTTTTAAATCAATTTGCCCCGGTTTGGCAAAGTTGGCAGCACCTTTCATGTTCAAAGCGTCGGTAAAAATCAAGCCTTTAAACTTCATTTTTTCTTTTAATAATTTTGTTACCACATTTTCTGATAAAGAGGTAGGTAATGACGTATCGGATTCTAAGCTAGGAACACTTAAATGAGCCACCATAACACCTGTTAATCCATTTTTAATCAACTCTTTATAGGGGTATAATTCTATATTTTCTATTCTGCTTTGTGATAAGTCTACGGTAGGCAAAGTCTTATGCGAGTCTTGTGAGGTATCTCCGTGTCCGGGAAAATGTTTTGCACTACCTATAATATGTTCACTTTGCAATCCTTTCATAAATTGCATCGCCTTTTGGCTAACATTATATTTATTTTCGCCATACGAACGATTTCCAATCACAGGATTTTTTGGGTTTGTATTAATGTCAACGACCGGAGCAAAATCAATATGTATACCTAAACGTTTGTATTGCTCGGCAACCGATTTACCCATATTAAATAAAAGTTTATCATCGCGGATAGCGCCCAAAGCCATATTGTACGGATAACCGATCGTATTATCTATGCGCATATCTAAGCCCCACTCACCATCTAAAGAAATGAGTAAGGGTATTTTAGCTTCACTTTGGTATTTATTTATTAAAGTAACATGACCATTTGCTGAGCCTTGAAAAAAGCACAATCCCCCTAAATGGTGTGTTTTTACCAGGTTAGATATATAATCGGTGTGTTTTTTATCTTTATTAGAAAAAGCGGCTACCATAAATAACTGACCTATTTTTTGGTCAACGCTCATTGTTTTTAAAACACTATCTGCCCATCTATTTTGGGCAATACTATCTTTCGCTTGTAGCGGATCGAATTGTGAAAATCCTTGAAAAGAAATTAAAATAAAAAATAAGAAAAAGATTTTTTTCATTAAAAAATTTTTAAACGATTAGTAAAGGTTGAGAGATAGTTTGTTTCAAAAATTTTCTACATACTAGATGCCATCAGCTAAAATAACGAGCGTGCCAACTTTTTTCTGCTGGAATTTCCCATGCTATTTCCAACTCTTTTTTGGTTTGCACTAAATTATTAAAAACAATGGTTTTTGAAGTAATTTTTTGTTGGTTCGCATATTTTTGAAAATCTGCTAAAACCACAGAATTGATATGTTCGCCATCTTTAAAAGCGGTATTCATTTTATTTATCAATTCAACACCATAAGCCTTTTCGATTTGTTGCATTAGGTGTGTAGAAGCGTCAATAGAACAGCCTGAAATTTCATTAAAATTTTCATCTACTGCCAAAATAATAAATTGTTTGTATTTGATTTGATATGAGGCTTTTAAATCTTCGCCATGACGTTTCCAATTTGCGATGAAATCTTCTACTTTTTTACCAATTTCTAGAACTTCGGCATCGGTAAATTCTTTGTTGGATTGGTAAATCCAAATTCTTGAAGTATCGGCTAAACTGTCAAAATTAACTAGCATATTTATATTTTGTTATTAAATTTATTTTTTAAATCTTCTAAAGAATTCACCTGCTTTTTTGGACTCGTTTTTTCTTTAATCTGTGTAAGCACTTTTTTGGTATACATTGGGAAATCGGCATTTTGAATCCATGAGTAATATCCGGGATTATCTCGTAAAACATCACCAACTTTCATACCTCGATATTTACCAAAAGAAAAAATTTCTTCATCGTCATCATCAAATTGAATAAAACCGGCAAAATCAGCTCTTTTTCCATGTGTTGAGTATTCGCTTAAAAAATCAATATCATTTTCAATATCTTCATATTTAGAAAGTTGCGCTTCTAAAATTTCAAAAGTTGCCTTAGTATCCGCTTCTGCCGAATGTGCATTATCAAGGTCTTTATCACAATAAAATTTATACCCTGCACCTAAAGTACGTTGTTCTTTTTTATGAAAAATCACCTGTACATCAATTGCTTTTCGATCATCCATGTTAAAATCAACCCCTGCTTTCAACATTTCTTCCGCTAAAAGCGGAATATCAAATCGGTTGGAATTAAAGCCTGCCAAATCACAACCTTCAATGAGCGCGCTAATTTCTGGCGCTAATTCTTTAAATTTAGGTTCCATCACCACTTTTTCATTGGTAATTCCGTGAATATCTGATGCTTCTTTCGGTATTTCAATTTCTGGATTTACCAACCAAGTTTTGCTTTCTTTGTTTCCGTTTGGAAAAACTTTTAAAATGGAAATTTCAACAATTCTATCCGAAGCAATTTGAATTCCGGTAGTTTCTAAATCAAAAAAAATGATAGGTCTTTCAAGCTTTAAATTCATTCTATTTTTTTTATAGTTGTACAGAAATTAAATTCTGTTATTTTTGGTTAAAAATTAGCATTAACATTCCAAGCTTCTAAATAATCTGCCACTTTTTTGACAAACATTCCTCCAAGAGCACCATTTACTACACGGTGGTCATACGAATGCGACAAGAACATTTTATGTCGGATACCTATAAAATCACCTTCAGGGGTTTCAATTACCGCAGGTACTTTTCGAATTGCTCCCAAAGCTAAAATAGCAACTTGTGGTTGATTAATAATTGGTGTACCCATAATACTGCCGAATGAACCCACATTTGTTACGGTATAGGTACCTCCTTGAATATCATCCGGATTCAGTTTGCCTTCTCGCGCCCGTTTTGCTAAATCATTTACCACTTTAGTCATTCCAACCAAATTCAACTGATCAGCATTTTTTATTACCGGAACAATTAAATTGCCATCTGCCAAAGCAGCCGCCATACCTAAGTTGATATTTTTATGTTTGATAATTTTATCTCCATCAACAGAAATATTGACCATTGGAAATTCTTTAATCGCCTTCGCAACGGCTTCCATAAAAATAGGTGTAAAGGTTATTTTTTCTCCTTCTCGTTTGAAAAAATCATCTTTTACACGTTCTCTCCATTTTACCATATTGGTAACATCCACTTCAATAAAACTTTGTACATGAGCAGAGGTCTGCACGGAATTCACCATATGTTTGGCAATAAGTTTGCCCATTCTGGTCATTTCTATTACCTCATCCGTACCATTTACAGATACTGATTTTGGAGCAACATAACTTGGTGCCTTTTGCTCCGTAACCGCTGTTTGTGGAATTACTTTTTCTATAACCTTTGTTGGCGCTGCACTACGATCTCCAATATAAGCCAAAATATCAGTTTTAGTTACTCGATCATCTTTGCCGGTACCAACAATATTTTCTAATTCTTCCATAGAGATTCCCTCTGCCTTCGCGATGTTTTTTACCAATGGAGAATAAAACTTTCCGGAAGCCGAACTCATAGTTCCAATTACCTCCTCTAAATTATTTGAAATTTCCTGACTGGTTACCACTATTGGGGTTTCTTCCTTTTGAATAGTTTTAGAAACTATTGTTTCATTTTTTTCGTTTGACTCGACTCCATTAATTTCAATAACAGCAAAAGTCTCTCCTACCTTAACTACATCGTTTACTTCGAAAAACTTTTCTACCAATACACCTTCTACTTCGCTTGGAACTTCACTATCTACTTTATCGGTAGCTATTTCAACAATTACCTCATCCAATTCAATGGTATCTCCAATTTCTTTTAGCCAAGAAGTTATCGTTGCCTCTGCAACACTTTCTCCCATTTTTGGCAATTTCAATTCGAATCTCGACATAGTTGTTTTTTAATTTTTGATGTGCAAAGTTAAAAAATAAAAAAGATAATATTTAGTGACCTCCAAGTTATTTATAAATTGAAGGCAAGATACGCTAAATCAGAGAATCTCACCATTTAACTTAACTTTTAATGGCGTTTTTAAAGGCTTTAAAAGTAGCCTTTCGCTATAATAATAAAAATATTTTCTTTTTCCATCTTGGATTTAGAATTTAAATCAGAAACTACCATTATTAAAGTTGTGTTAACGTTTTCAAAAATCTCGTATGTAACAAAAATTACGCAGTTAAGTAACAAAAGTGGAATAAAAAATGATTGAAATTAAGTATAATAATTCTAAATAATACTTATATCTCTGTTTTACAGTTACTTAAAAATTTTTGCAAGATGATTAAAATCATGTTTTATATTTTATCATACTCTTAACTTTATGGTATAATAACAACATACTAATATCAACTATTATGAAAAATTTAACTTTAAAAGGATTACTATTAATTATAGCATCCAGTTTTCTCTTAATTCAATGTACCACTGATCCGTTAGAAGGGGTAGCAGGTCAAAATGGAATTGACGGTATTGCGGGCGTTGACGGTATTGACGGTGTAGATGGCACAACAAGCTGTACATCATGTCACGCTAACAGTCATACAGACCCAATAATTGATGCTTATGCATTATCACGCCACGCCACTGGAAGTAACTGGGCTAGAGGTACCAGCGCCAGTTGTGCTCAATGCCATAATAATGAAGGATATATAGATTATCTTTCCGGAACTTTTGTTGATGACGATGGTGTACAATCTGCAAACCCTAACGGTTACGCAGTATCCAACCCTATTACATGTACTGGTTGTCATAGTAATCACAGATCATTCGATTTCGAAAATGATGGCAATGACTATGCGTTAAGAAATATTGATCCGGTATTTTTAGTTATAGATCCTACAGTTCATATTGACTTTGCAAATGATGTTGATCCATTAGGATTAAGCAATTCATGTACTACTTGTCACCAACCTAGAAATAGTTATGCAATTCCTGCAGGAACAGAAGATTATGAAATAACCAGTTCAAGATTTGGACCTCATCATAGTCCTCAAGCAACATTGGTTGAAGGTATTATGGGAGCAAACATTGCCGGTGCAGTTGGATATCCTGGTGTTGGTTCATCAGCACACAGAGCCGGTTCATCATGTACAGCATGTCATATGGGTGAAACCACTGACGGTACTGACGGTGGTCATAGTTGGATGGTAACATCAAACACATGTTTAGAATGTCACTCTAATGTTCCTACAGAAGTAACTGGATTTGCTGCCGATATGCTAACATTACACACCTTATTAGTTGAAGAAGGTGCTATTACTGAAGATGGAAGTACTGTAAGCGGAACTTATCCTGTAAAAGTTGCTCAAGCAACTTGGAACTATAAGACTTTAGAAGAGGATAAAAGTCATGGTGTACACAATCCAAATTATGCTAAGGCTCTTCTTAAAAATTCAATAGAGGCTCTACAAAATTAATATTTGATATTTAAATGTTAGGGGGTGTTGAAAAGCACCCCCTAACATTAAAAATATTAAATCTTTAATAAATCTTTAGTTTCTTAGAATTAATACTTTGTCTTAATTCAAATGAAAATTCAAAAGGTTTTAATCAAAAAAAATATATAAAATGAAAAAACTTATCAAAATAGTTCTAACTGTTTGCGCTCTTTTCATGCTGCAATCTTGTTATTACGATACGGTTTATACAGTAGAAGCACCTCCTATTGACCCGGAAGTTGATGTTCTTTATAAAACTGAAATTCAACCTATTTGGGATAATAATTGTGTTGATTGCCATAAAGGATTTACTGCGCCAGATTTAAGACCAGAAAATTCTTATGATGACCTTCTTAACAATGGATGGCTAATCCCAGGAAACTCGGCAGGTAGTATTTTATACGAATCTGTTGCATGGACCGGTGGCGCCTCAAAAATGCCAATTGAATACAAACTAACTGAAACCGAAATTCAACTAATTCAACTTTGGATTGATCAAGGAGCTGAGAATAATTAACCTTTAAGAAAATAACCATGAAAAAATATATCTTAATACTCTTTATTTTTTTATCAGTTCCTTTTTTAGCAATTGCGCAAGAAGATGATTCAAAAAAAGAAGAGGAAACAAAAGAAGTAATTGATAAACCAGAACGTAGAGCGTTCGAAAGTTCTTTTATTATTGACAACCCTACTGATGTCGTTTTTGGTAAAAATGCATTGGAAGCTCAAATGGAGCACAGATTTGGCTTAATTGATTTTGATAAACCTGCCGATTTAGCGGGTATTTACGGACCAGGTGCAAATATTCGTCTTGGGATAAGTTATGCTATTCTTGACAGATTAACATTGGGTTATGGTTTTACTAAAAATCAAAGACTGCAAGATTTTAATTTGAAATATGCCATACTAAGACAAACTCGATCTGGTAAAATACCTGTGAATGTAACCTATTATGGTAATTTCGCCTATAATTCTAGTGATCAAAAAACTACACAACCTTTAATTAATTATAATCAGGACAGATTTTCTTATTTTCATCAAATCATAGTGTCCAAAAGGTTCAGCCCAAAATTCTCTATGCAAGTCGCGCCTAGTCTTTCTCATTACAATTTAGTTGAGGAAGGAATGAATAATGACTTATTCGCAATTGCAGTTGGTGGTCGCTACAAAGTAACCCCGAATACGGCACTATTGTTTGATTATAGCCAACCTTTAAGTAGTTTCGATAAACCATATAACCCAGAAGCCGGAATAAGTTTAGGTGTTGAATTTGCAACATCAGCGCATGCTTTTCAATTATTCATAAGCAACTATTCAGGAATTGTTCCACAACAAAACTACATGTGGAATCAAAATGATTTCTTTGGTGGTGATATTTTATTAGGGTTTAATATTACACGAGTCTATAATTTTTAACCAATCTTAAAACTGGCTAATAAAGTTCAAAATCTATTAAAAAATAGTCTCTGATTTTGTTAGCCTTTTTTAAAAATTTTAATGTGTTAAATTTATTTAACTAGCATGATTATGGAAAATGATAAAAACGAAAAAGGAGCTACAAACAGACGTAAATTCTTAAAATTAGGATTACTATCTAGTGCAACGGCTGTTGCAGGAGCTTCCTTGGTGTCAAATTTGGCAATAGAAGAAGAAACAGAAACTTCTGGAGAAAAAATGAGATTATTAACTCCAGATGGTAAAATTGTAGAGGTCGATGCCAAAAATATTAATAATTATCCAGAAGCTTTAGTCACACCTGAAGAATCCCGAAAAGGAATTCCAAACAGAAAATTTGTGATGGTCATTGATTTGGCAAAATGTAAAAATGCTAGAAAATGTGTAGAAAGCTGTCAAAAAGCCCACAACTTAGACCATAATGAAGAGTTTTTGAAAGTGCAATTGATACAAGATAATGAAGAAGCCTCACCGTATTGGTTACCAAAACCTTGTTTTCATTGTGATGAGCCTCCTTGCGTAACTGTTTGCCCTACCGGAGCAACTTTTAAACGAGATGACAATATTGTGTTAGTAGATAATGATAGATGTATTGGATGCAAATTCTGTGTCACAAGTTGTCCATATTCTGCCCGAATATTTAATTGGGGACATAAAGATAAATTTGACAATACCGATCAACCATATTCACCTGAAACAAGTGTTCCTGCTGCTGAAGGCACCGTAATGAAATGTGATTTCTGTCCGGATTTATTACGCGCAGGCAAACTACCTCATTGTGCAAAAGCTTGCCCGATGGGAGTTATTTATTTTGGCGATAAAAATGAAGACATCGTTACCAACGGAGAAGAAACAGTTCGTTTTTCTCAACTGATTAAAGATCGCGGTGGCTATCGACATTTAGAACATTTAGGCACCAAGCCAAATGTGTATTATCTACCTGCTGTAAATCGACAATTTCCGTTAGAAAGAGGGTTAGATATTGAACCAGATATTTTGAAAAGATACGAAAACGTACCTTTTGTAAAAGACTATATCAAAAAGAATGAAATTTAACTGCAATAGTTCTTCATCATGGAAATAAATAAAAGAAAAAGAGAATTAGTTAAAGAATTTTCTCCGATGCTTGGAAAATCAAGCACAGCATCCAAAATTTGGATTTGGTCTTTAGTCGCAATTATTTTAGTTGGATTATATGCCTTTATCCTTCAAGCAATTAAAGGACATGAAGTTACCGGAATGCGCGACAATGTCGTTTGGGGCGTATATATTATTAATTTTATATTTTTCGTTGGTATTAGTTATTCTGGGGCATTTATCTCAGGAATTTTACATTTCTTTAAAACCCCTTGGAAAAATTCTGTTTCTAGAATTGTTGAAATCATAACCGTTTTATCATTGATTGTAGGCCCTATATTTATTCTACTTTGTATCGGAAGATTAGATAGATTACACTATCTATTTTTATACCCTAGAATTCAATCTCCAATTACTTGGGATATTATTGCTATTATGACCGACTTAGTTGGTTGCTTTATCTACTTATATTTAACATTCATACCTGACTTGGCAATTTTACGAGATAACAGTGATGAAAATACACCAAATTGGAGGAGAAAATTATATAAATTTTTAGCAATTGGTTATCAAGACACAACCGTACAACGTGAAAAATTACACAAAATAACACGAACAATGTCTGCAATGATTATTGCAATGGCAATTGTTGCTTACACAGTTCTTGCCTGGATTTTCAGTTTAACATTGCAACCGGGTTGGAATAGTACAATTTTTGCACCTTATTTTATTGTTGCCGGATTATATTCAGGTGTTGGAGTCATTATTATTACCATGTTTGTCATTCGAAAATACTTGCATCTAGAACAGTACATCCGTAAAGTTCATTTTGTTGGTGCAGGTATTATACTTTTAGTAATGTCTTTGCTGTTTGGATACTTTACGTTCAGCGAATATTTTTCTAAATGGTTTAGCCATAAAATTCATGATATTGATTTGTTAAACACCCTTTTTAGTGGTTATTTTTGGAGATTTATTTTTGCTAATTATATTGGAGTTTTAATTCCGATAGCAATTTTATTTTTCAAAAAATTCAGAACAATTAAGGCAATCACATTTGCCGCAGTAGTAGCTGTTTTAGGTCTTTGGCTCAACCGATATTTAATCGTCATCCCTACCTTGGAAACACCATATCTGCCAATTCAAGATACACGTGCTGAGTTTATTCATTACAGTGCGACTTGGATAGAATGGTCTTTAACCTTTGCCGGAATAGCAGCTTTTTGCTTGATGTTCACACTTATTGTTAAATTTATTCCCGTAATTCCAATGTCAGGAATAATTGATCACGAAAGAGAACCAAAAATAATAAAAAGACCTGCAAAAAAAATGGTAACTGAATAATAACAATTGAATTAGAAATGATGAAAAACAACACACATAGAATAACATCCATTGCTTCTTTGATAATTGCCATATTATTTAGTGTAAATGGTATATCTCAAGATTTAGATGCAAGTAATTACAAAATGTCATTCAAATTTAAAACTGTAAAACAAGCAGATAATTCAAGATTATTAGAAGTAAGTTTTATTGGACAAAACAAAAAGGATAGAAAAGATAAAGTTCCGGTTTTTGATGTAGAAATTAATTTTTTCAATATTTTAGATGCAGAAGAAATTTTATTAGGAAAAGCGAAAACCTCGAATGAAGGAATAGCGCAAATAACACTTCCTGAAAATCAAACGTATTTATCTGATGAAGATGGCGCAATTACAATTGCAGCACGTTTTGACGGATCGGAAGGATTAGATTCTGAAGAAGAAGAAATTAATTTTAAAAATTTATATTTAAAACTGAATTTAGCAGAAATTGACAGTGTTAAAACAGTATCAGTTAATGCTTTCACTTTGGATAGCCTAGGCAACGAATATCCCATTGAAGAAGCCGAAATAAAATTTTTTGTTGGAGGAATGTTATCTAAATTAAAAATTAATGAAGGTACTATTAGTGAAGGCGAATATGAGTTTAAAATGCCAACGGATATACCTGGTGATACACAAGGAAACTTAACCGTTTACGCAATGATTGATGATAATGACGATTTTGGCAATTTAATTCAAAAACAAGATATTAACTGGGGAGTTTTTGATAAACACATTGAGCAAGAAGAAAATAAATTATGGTCAGAAGCCGCTCCAATATGGATGTATATCGTTCTAACCATTTTATTGGTAGGTGTTTGGGCAAATTATATGTACACTATTATATATCTATTTAAAATTAAAAAAGAAAGTAAACATATTGAAATTCACCTCGAATAATAGCTCATAATATAAATAAAATTATTAATATTGTATTACTAATAAAAAATTAAATACCTAACAAAAACTATAACTAAAAATGAAAACACTTAAATTTTTAATGATTATTTCCTTTGTAAGTTTCGGACT
Organism: uncultured Flavobacteriaceae bacterium; assembly: GCA_965363545.1. Taxonomy (GTDB): domain Bacteria; phylum Bacteroidota; class Bacteroidia; order Flavobacteriales; family Flavobacteriaceae; genus Lutimonas. Next base: position 16,781 of record CBDTUD010000011.1, read on the forward strand.
TTTATCATTCACGAAATTCGTTCAAGAGGAATGGAAAGTACCTGCAAAATACGAAAGCATGAAAAACCCAACGAAAGCAAATGATGAAAATATTGCTATCGGAAAAAACTTATATTCTAAGCATTGTAAATCTTGTCACGGTAAAGAAGGTTTAGGTGATGGAACAAAAGCAGATGAAGTTGATGGTGATTTAGGAGATTTTTCATCAGCAGAATTTCAATCACAATCTGATGGAGCTTTATTTTACAAAAGCTATTTCGGAAGAGATGACATGCCTAACTACGAAAAGAAAATTCCTGAACAAGAAGACATGTGGTTAGTAGTTCATTATATTAGAACCTTAAAAAAATAATAAATCAATTTTTTTATACTTCAAAAAACCAAGCGGAAAGGCTTGGTTTTTTTGTTTAAGTTATCATCCGTTCTTAACCATTTCCAATCCTTTCGTAGCATATTTTTTTCTAGACCAAAATGTACCTAAAAGTAAACCAGCGATAATATGCCAAATACCCCACCATGCCGCAACTAACGCCATTCCACCCAAGCCATTAAAAAAATCAAAAATAAGTAACAAGCCTAAACCTGAATTTTGAATTCCTACTTCAAACGCAATCGCTCTTCTATCCCATTCACGTAATCTTGCAACCTTTGCAGAGAAATATCCTAAAGAAATTGCAACTAAATTATGGATGGCAACAACTAGCATAACATATTTTATATACTTCAAAAAATTATCAAAATTTGCTGAAAACGCAGATAAAACAAAAACAAAAAAGAAAAGTATCGAAGCAAATTTAAAAGGCTTTTTTAATTTCGCAGCTAGTTTTGGTTTCTTCGTCGATAACCACATTCCTAAAAAAAGAGGTAATCCTAAAATAACAAAAATGGTAAAAAACATATCCATCGGATTTAAGTCAATTGCCGACAATAAAGCTCTCGTTTTTTGATTGGCATTTCCCCAAATGGAAATATTCAAAGGTGTCATAAAAATCGCTAGAACAGTAGAAACTGAAGTCATACTAACCGATAAAGCAGTATTCCCTTTGGCATAATGGGTGAAAAAATTAGAAACATTACCTCCCGGACAAGAACTAACCAAAATCATACCTAATGCGATTGAAGGTGCCGGATTCAATAGTAATGTTAAAAGATATGTAAATGCCGGCAACAATAAAAATTGTGCGATTAAGCCAATTATTGGGCCTTTCGGTTTTTTGAGTACAGCTGTAAAATCAGTTAATTTTAAATCTAAAGAAACCCCAAACATGATTATTCCCAAAATAATATTCAATACCAATAAACTATTTGGGTCAAAATTTAAGACTAACTGGTCAACTTCGTTCATGCAATTTTTTAGCGGTCAAAATACATCTTTTATATCGAACGAACAAAGCTCTAACTTTTATAAAAAAAAGGAAGTCTCCTTTCGGAAATTTCCTATTGCAGTATCCCAAAAAAGTCACCTATTTAGATTATATATTCTTATAAAAATAAGTACTATTAGCCTGAGCTAGAGAGGTGATTTCCAACTCATTAATACAAACATGTTTTGGTAGATTTGCAACGTAAAAAATATTTGGCGCAATATCTTTTGCCGTTAAAGGTTGATAGCCATTATAAGCCGCAGTTGCTTGATTTTTATCGCCTTTAAAACGCACTAAAGAGAATTCGGTTTCTGCCGCTCCAGGAGAAATTTGCGTTACTTTTATACCATATTCGAGCAAATCAATTCGCATGGACTTACTCAAAGCATCCACAGCAAACTTGGTTGCGCAATACACATTGCCTTTTTCATAAACCGTTTTTGCAGCAGTAGATCCGATATTTATAATATGCCCTTTTTTATATTTAATGAAAAAAGGAATAATTTCATGTGTAACATACAACAAGCCTTTTACATTGGTGTCAATCATTGTTTCCCAATCTTCTTCTTGACCGTTTTGAATTTTATCTAAACCAACAGCTAGTCCAGCATTGTTAAGTAAAACATCTATTTTTGTCCACTTTTCAGGCAGAGAAGCTATAGCTGCTTTTACATCAACTTTATTTCGAACATCAAAACATAGAGGATAAACATCAATTTTACAAGCTTCAGTTAGAGTCTTTGCCAAATCTAACAATCTTTCTTTTCGCCTACCTGTAATAATCACATTATAATTATTCTCAGCAAATAATTTTGCAGTCGCTTCACCAATACCGGAAGTTGCACCGGTAATAAAAATAATTTTTCTCATAATTATAGATACGTTTTGATATTTGAATCTCCTAAGAATTTCATTTTCATGGAAAAGTCCATTGCTTGAAAGGATAAAATCTTACCTTTTTTATTTAAATGGTCATCGAAAAAATTCTAGTTTCCGGTTTGTTTTCAATCAATCGCAAGTCAAAAGCCATACATATATTACGAACAAACATTCGACCACTTTCTTTCACAACTATCTTATCCTCAGAAATTATAATCAAATCATCGGCAAATATTTCGGAAAGACGGTCAATAATTTCTGTTTTAGTTTGTGCAGATAAACCTTCCTTAAATTCCGTTTCGAGATTGCACATGATATTTAAAATATGCTTTCGAATAACTAGGTCTTGCTTTGTTAATAAATGACCTCTAAAAATTGGTAGAATACCTTGATTTACTTTTTCTGTATAAGCTTCAATTGTTTTTTCATTTTGTGCAAATGCATACCAAGAATCACTAATAGAAGACATTCCCAAACCGATCATCAATTCGGTTTTACCAGCAGTATACCCCATAAAATTACGATGCAACTTTTTACTTTTCATTGCCTTATACAAAGTATCTGTAGGCAAAGCAAAGTGATCCATTCCTATTTCAACATAACCCGCGTCAAAAAACAATTGTTTTCCTAATTCGTATAGCTTTCGTTTTTCTTCATCTTTTGGCAGGTCTTTATCCTCAAAACCTCGCTGCCCTACTCCTTTTATCCAAGGCACATGCGCATAACTGTAATAGGCAATTCTATCTGGTTTTAAAGCAACTGTTTTCTTAATGGTTTCGCGAATACTTTCTTCATTTTGAAATGGCAATCCAAAAATTAAATCATGGCTAACCGATTCGTATCCAATTGCTCTAGAATCTTCAGTCACTCGTTGTACATTTTCAAAAGATTGCACCCTGTTAATTGCTATTTGCACTTTTGTGTCGTAATCTTGAATTCCGAAACTATTTCTTTTATAACCCAAATCAAAAAGGGTTTGTAGCTGTTCTTTTGTAGTATGATTCGGATGTCCTTCGTAACTAAACTCAAATTCAGAAAATTTGTCCGCTCTTTTAAAAATACCCTCCGTTAATTTTTTTAAATTTTCCGAAGAAAAAAAAGTTGGTGTACCACCACCTAAATGAATTTCTCTAATTTTCGGACGGTCACCCAATAAATCACAATATAAATCCCATTCTTTTAAAACAGTATCTAAATATGGTTCTTCGACGCCATGTTGTTTGGTAATTTTTTTATGACAAGCACAAAAAGTGCATAGACTTTCACAAAAAGGCAAATGAATATACAAGCTAATACCCTCTTTACCATTACTTTCTTGAAACGATTTGACTACTGAATTTTTCCAATCTTGTAGCTTAATTCCTTCTTTATCCCAAAAAGGGACGGTTGGGTAACTTGTGTACCTCGGACCAGGAATATTATATTTTTGGATTAAGTTTGTCATTTTTTAGTTTGTTGTTCGTTTTATGCCAGAAATAGATAATTTCTTCTGTGTTTAGATTCCCATTTTCAAGGGAATGACAATTTTAATGAAAACTTCGAGGCTCAGCCACCTTTTCAACCATAAATTAGGCGTATTCCTTTACGGCATCTACAAAAGCCTTGGCATGATCTAACGGAATATTTGGCAAAATACCGTGCCCTAAATTTACGACATATTTATCTTTTCCAAAATCATTAATCATTTGAGTAACCATTTTTTTAATTACATCTGGTGGAGAAAGTAATCTTGCAGGGTCAAAGTTTCCTTGTAAGGTAATTTTATTTTGAGTTAGTTTTCTCGCAATTTGTGGTTTAATTGTCCAATCAACACCTAAAGCAGAAGCGTTAGAATTTGCCATTTCTTCTAAAGCAAACCAACATCCTTTACCAAAAGCAATCACGGGAGCATCCTTTTTAAGAGCTTCTATAATTTGGTTGATATAGTTCCATGAAAATTCTTGGTAATCTGTTGGAGAAAGCATTCCTCCCCAAGAGTCAAAAATTTGCACAGCATCAACACCAGCTTTCACTTTTTCTTTGAGATAAAGAATAGTAGTGTCTGTAATTTTTTGCAATAATGTATGCGCTGCAATTGGTTGTGTAAAACAAAATTCTTTGGCTTTATCAAATGTTTTAGACCCTTGACCTTGTACACAATAGCACAAAATTGTCCAAGGAGATCCGGCAAATCCAATCAACGGAATTTCGTCATTCAGTTTTTCTTTTGTCATTTTAATCGCTTCCATGACATAGCCCAAAGTTTCTTGAATATCTGGAACAATTACATTATCTACATCTTTTTGACTACGAACCGGATTTGGTAAATAAGGACCAAAATCAGCTTTCATCTGCACGTCAATATTCATAGCTTGAGGAATTACCAGAATATCAGAAAATAAAATCGCTGCATCCATTCCGTACCTTCGAATGGGTTGCACGGTAATTTCTGAAGCTAATTCCGGAGTTTGACAGCGTGTAAAAAAATCGTAATCTTTTTTTATGGCTAAAAATTCTGGCAAATATCTTCCTGCTTGTCGCATCATCCAAACTGGCGGACGAGCAACTATTTCACCCTTTAAAGCTCTTAAAAATAAATCGTTCTTTATATTCCCCATTTTCAATTTTTAGTATTTTTAGCAACCGCTTTCATGGCATTTTTTATCGCATGAGACATTTTGTCAAGATCGCTATTTGACAATTCCGTAGATAAAAACCAAGACTCAAATTGCGATGGAGGTAAAAATACTCCGTCGTGAATCATTTTCCAAAAGAAGGTTTTAAATTGTACGGTATCACTTGTTTGTGCAGACTTAAAATCAACGACTTTCTCACTTGTAAAAAACGGATTTAGCATAGAACCAAATCTATTCACTTGTAAATCAACACCATTCTCTTTAGCTGCTTTTAACAATTGGTTTTCTATTTGATCACCAATACGCTCAAATTTTTCATATGGATTTTGTTTTTTCAATTCTGTAAGAGTTGAAATTCCAGCAGCCATAGCAATCGGATTACCTGATAATGTTCCGGCTTGATACACAGGACCTAAGGGTGAAACCATTTGCATTATTTCATCTTTTGCACCATAAGCTCCAACCGGAAAACCTCCACCAATCACTTTTCCTAAGCAAGTAATATCTGCTTTTAAGCCAATTAATTCTTGTGCACCTCCGAATTTTGATCGAAATCCGGTCATCACTTCATCTGCAATAATTAAGATGTCATTTTCCTTTGCGATTTTATTCAATTCTTTTATGAATTCTTTATCTGGGATAACAACTCCCATATTACCACCAATCGGTTCAATAATTATAGCGGCAATATCCTTATTTTTTGCAATGAGATCTTTTACACTTTCAATATTATTATATTCCGCGACAAGCGTATTCTTAACTGCATCATGTGGCACACCTTTACTCCCAGGCAAACTCAAAGTTACCAACCCAGAGCCTGCTGCGACCAATAAGGAATCGGCATGACCGTGATAACATCCAGCAAATTTTATGATTTTATCGTTTCCCGTAAAGGCTCTTGCCAAGCGCAATGCACTGAAAACTGCCTCGGTACCTGAATTTACAAAACGAATTTTATCCATTCTCGGAAAAGCTTCACAGACAATTTTTGCCAGTTTAATTTCTCCTTTAGTAGAAGCTCCAAAACTATATCCTTTTCTAAGTGCTTTTTTGATAGCTTTTTCAACTTTCTTATTACGATGCCCTAAAATCATCGGGCCATAAGACAAAACCAAGTCGATATATTCGTTTTTATCCACATCAAAAATCTTGCTTCCTTTCCCTTTTTCGATAAATAACGGAACACCACCTACCGATTTAAAAGCTCTAACAGGAGAATTCACAGCCCCTACTAAATGTTTTTGACCTTGTGTAAATAATGCTATGGATTTGTTTAAATTCATATATAAAATCTATATTTTTTCCGATGTCTCGGAAGTCTCTATTTTCTGTTCAAAATCTTTGCTACCTCTTTTGCAAAATAGGTAATTATGATATCTGCTCCTGCTCTTTTCATGGATAAGAGGCTCTCTAACATTACTTTTTCACCATCTATCCAACCTTTTGCTGCAGCAGCTTTTATCATAGCATATTCTCCGCTAACGTTATAACAAGCAATCGGTCGGTCGAAATTAGTTTTCAAATCACGAATAATATCTAAATATGCCAAAGCCGGTTTAACCATTAATATATCTGCACCTTCCATATCATCAAAAGTAGCTTCTCGCATTGCTTCATCGCGATTAGCTGAATCCATTTGATAGGTTCTTCTGTCACCAAAGGATGGCGCAGAATCTGCCGCATCACGGAACGGCCCATAAAACGCAGACGAAAATTTTACGGAATATGCCATAATTGGTAAATTGACATATCCATGAGAATCCAGTGCCTGACGAACAGTTTCGATAGTTCCATCCATCATTCCCGAAGGAGCAACCATATCTGCTCCAGCTTTCGCATGAGAGATAACTTGCTTAGCAATATTGACCAAAGTTGCATCATTATCTACGTCATTATCATGAATAATACCGCAGTGACCATGACTAGTATATTCACAAAAACAGACATCAGTAATAACAACTAATTCTGGATATTTTTTTTTGATAAGTCGAATTGCCTTTTGAATAATACCGTTGTCATTCCATGTTTCAGAACCAATTACATCTTTTTTGGTTGGAATTCCGAAAAGTAATACTGAAGGAATATTCAAAGCAACAACTTCATCCAATTCTTTTGAAATTCTATCTAAAGAAAATCTCTTTATTCCAGGCATGGAAACTATTTCTGTTTCAATATTCTCTCCTTCCTCAATAAAAATTGGGTAAATTAAATCATCTACATGAAGTCGGTTTTCTCGAACCAACCTTCTCATATTTTCCGTTTTACGAAGGCGTCTTGTTCTATTCATGATTTAAGCTTTATGTTCGTGAAAATAAGTATTTACTGCATTTAAAACACTTTCAACAGTTGCTATTTTTGCAACTATCACTTTATCAAAATGTTTCTTCGCTTCTTCCGCGGTTGTTCCGCCGATGCAAAATGCAATTTTTCCTAAAGGTTTATTGTCTTGCAAAAAACTTTCAATTCCGGAAGGGCTATAAAAAAGAACAGCCAGAACCCCCTTATCTATTACCCTAGGAGTCAAAATAGTTTTATAGCATTCTACTTCGTTGACTAAAATATCGTTTTTTTCTAAAATCGTCGGTAATTCGTCTCTTCTTTTGTTACTTGTGAAAAAAGTTACTTCTTTTTCTTTTAGATTCTTTATTAAATAGTCCGCCAAACTTTCTGCCGAATTTTCTACTTGTGTAACTTTACCTATTTTCTTTTCGATTAACCTCTTTGTTCTTCTACCAACACAATAAATATTGGTGAATCTTAATTCGACACGTGTAAAACTATTCAATAATGCTTCTACCGCATTTTGACTTGTAATTACGACATTTTTTATAGGCTCTTTAACCAATACCGGTCGCAAACGATTGTATCGAATAGTAATAAAATCACTCATTGAAACACCTAATTCATGCGATATCATCGTTTTTTGCGTAAGGGAAAGTGTTTTTGTAGAAAATATTTTACTTTCTTTTTCGGAAATTAACTCTTCTCGCATTATCTTTTTACCACCTCTATCTAAGATATAGTTGGCAGCATACTCGGCTAAATCACCGCATTTCTCAACGGGTAGAGATTTGGCAAATTCAATTTTATTCTTACCATCCGGACTAAATAAAACACCCTTAAATTTTAGTTCTCCCTCACGTATTGTTGCTAAAGCACCTATCGGAGCGGTACATCCACCCTCTAATTTATTCAAAAATTCACGTTCAACCGCTACACAAGTTGCTGTTTCTTCGTGGTTTAATTCTTTGCAAATATCGAGAATGTCTTGATTTTTTTCTAAAGCCGCAATCATCACTGTACCCTGTGCCGGAGCAGGAATCATCCAATCTAAACGAATATGATTGTCAGGTAATAAGTTTACTCTTTTCAACCCAGCCATGGCAAAAATTGCCCCATCCCATTCATTCTCCTCTAATTTTCTCATACGAGTTTGCACATTTCCTCTTATCCCAGTAATGGAATGACTCGGAAAACGGTATAACCACTGTGCTTTTCTTCGTAAACTTCCCGTTGCAATGGTGGCTTCATTATTTGAAAAAAAATGATCATTCGACTTTAAAACTAAAACATCGTTAAAATCTCCTCTTTTTAAAACCGCAGCTTGAACAATTCCTAAGGGTAATTTGGTAGGTACATCTTTCATAGAATGCACAGCAATATCAATTTTATCTTGTAATAAAGCGATATCGAGATTTTTGGTAAAAACACCAGTAATTCCTAATTCATATAAAGGTTTGTCGAGAACAACATCTCCAAGAGAGTCAATTTTAACTATTTCGGTTTGATACCCTAAAAACTCTATTTGTTTCGCTACGGTCGTAGCTTGCCATAGGGCTAACTCACTAGATCGAGTACCTATCCTAATAATTTTTGTCATATTTAATTTTGTAATACAGTCGATTTAAATACCTGCTCCATTACTTGAATACTATCTTCCGTATGGTCTTGATCTTCTTTTAAATGCATGGCAAATTTAGAAACAATCTTGTTTATAATAAACGTAGAAATTTCTTCAGCATGATCGATATTTAAATTTTCGTATTTTTTTAAGTGTGAAGTGATTGCGTCGTTTTGAATCCCTTCTAAAGCGTGTTTTAATGAATTTATTGCAGGAATTGCTTTTCTAAAATTTAGCCATTCGTAAAATTCATTTTTATATTTTTCAATGATTGCTTCAACAATTGGTATTTGCTGTTTTCTATTTTCAAAGGTTAGTTTTGTCTTGTCCGACAGCATGTCAACATCAATAACTGTTTTATTTGGCATTAATTTAACCGCATTATCAACGTTATTCGGAATCGATAAATCAATAATTAATTGTTTTTTATCTGAAGAAAACTGATTTGCCAAAACCGTAGGTTTTTCTGCCCCAGTGGCAATGATAATGACATCAGCATTTTGAATTTCGGATTGTAAATTTTCTTGATTTTTAACATGAACTTTTACTTCTTTCGCTAGTTCATGTGCTTTTGATTCCGTTCTGTTCATAACGGAAATCGTGCTTTTTTTCAAGTATTTAACACCACTTCTAGCTGTGCTGTCACCAATTTTTCCTAAACCGTAAATTAATACGTTTTGTTTTGGATTCCCTTTCCAATTATCGCGAACATATTGAATAGCGGCATAAGAAACCGTTGTAATTCCTGAACTTAAACTAGTAGTGTTTTTAACTTCTTTACTGGCTTGTAATGCTGTATTGTATAATCTTTCTATAAAAGCATTTACCGTATTGGCTTCTTTTGCTTGCGCAAAGGAATTTTTTAATTGCCCAACAATTTCATAATCTCCTAAAATCTGACTATCTAATCCTGTCGCAATTCTGATAAAGTGTTCAGCAGCATCTGAATTTTTATAAACGTAAGAAACTTTGGCAAACTCTTCTACGGTTCCTCCGGAATATTTGCATAATAAAGAGATAAGCTGATATGGATGTTGTGAAAACCCAATTATTTCCGTTCTATTGCAGGTTGAAAGAATTAAAACCCCCTCCAATTCTAATTCTTTTGCTTCCAATAGTAATTTATCCCTATCAGCTTTACTTAAACTAAATTTACTTCTTGTAGCAACATCGGCTTTTTTATAACTCAATCCGATTACGTAAAAATTATTTTCTTTAGTATTTGTATGCTTCATAATGTGACCTAAGATAAAGTTTTAGAACCGAAGTTAACAATGTAACTTATGTAACAAAAGTAAGAAAGATGAGAAAAACAAAATATGATATTTATCATTTTGAAAATCTTGATTTCATTCTTTCTAAATTCAATAGAAAAGTGACACACCTTCTAGGTTTAATCTTAAAACTTTTCAAAAAAATTAACTATGACAAAATTAAGATTTCTATATACGTATAATATCGTTTGTCCAAAAAAAAGTATCGATGAAAAAAATTATAATTTAATCATTTTTGCTGCTTTCATAAAAAGTTACGCTCTTAAAACTTTATCTTTGCCTTTCAAAATTTAAAAAATTAAATCGTGCATAAAAAAGGCGTTCTTCTTGTTAATTTAGGATCTCCGGATTCCACTAAAATCAAAGACATTAAAAAATATTTAGATGAATTTTTGATGGATGAGAGAGTAATTGATATGGCGTATTGGAAACGTTATTTATTGGTTAAAGGCATTATTTTAAATACTCGTCCGAAAAAAACAGCCGCCGCATACCGAAAAATATGGTGGAAAGAAGGCTCTCCTCTCATTGTTCTTTCTGAACGTTTTTTCAAAAAAGTACAAGAAAAAGTTGATCTTCCTATAACACTTGCAATGCGATACGGTTCGATGTCGATTGAAAAAGGTTTAAAAGAATTGGCAGATAAAGGTGTTGAAGATGTTTTGTTAATTCCTCTATATCCTCACTATGCCATGTCGTCTTTTGAAACAGTAGAAGTAAAAGCAATAGAAATTCAAAAACAGTTATTTTCAAAAATGTCGATTGAAACGTTTCCGGTTTTTTACAATAAACCAGACTATATTTCAGCAATGACAAACAATATAAAAAAGGAATTGGGTAATGAAAAATACGATTATATATTGTTCTCTTATCACGGTATTCCTGAGCGCCATATTTATAAAAGTGACACCACAAAAAACCATTGTAAATTAGATGGCAGTTGTTGTGATTTGCCAAGCAAAGCACATGAAACTTGTTATCGACACCAATGTTTTGAAACCACGAAAGAAATTGCAAAGTCTTTACATTTAAAAGAAGGTACTTGGGGCAATTCTTTTCAATCTAGATTATTACGCGACCCTTGGCTAAAACCTTATACCGATTTTGAATTTGAAAAATTAGCACAAAACGGTGTTGAAAATTTAATTGTTATCACACCTTCTTTTGTTACCGATTGCTTGGAAACTTTAGAAGAAATTGCCATGGAAGGCAAACACCAATTTTTAGAGGCAGGAGGAAAAAATTACAAACATATACCATGTTTAAACGATAATCAAGAATGGGTAAATACGGTGTGTAATTGGATTTCCGATTGGGAAAAGAAATCGAATAACAGATAGCCTTAACATGGAATATCTCTATATAAAATCATTGCATATAATTTTTGTAACCACTTGGTTCGCAGGCCTATTCTATATTATTCGACTATTCATCTACTATAAAGAAGCCGAAGAAAAATCAGAAACTGAAAAAGCAATTTTGCTCCCACAATACGAATTAATGATTAAGCGACTTTGGTATATCATTACCTGGCCATCTGCAATTTTAGCAACGATTTTTGCAATTTGGCTGCTCGTTCTGCAACCTTTTTGGCTAAAGGAAACATGGATGCTTTTAAAATTAGGTTTCGTTGTTTTGCTTTACGGGTATCACTGGAGTTGTCAAATCATGTACAATCAAATTACAAAAGGAAATTTAAAATATTCTTCTTTTGCTTTGCGAATTTGGAACGAAGTTGCAACTATCATCCTCTTCGCCTGCGTTTTTCTTGTTGTTTTAAAAAGTACTTTAGGTTGGATTTTTGGCGTAGTTGGTATCGTTGGCGTCTCTGTTTTACTCATGTTGGGTATTAAATTATATAAAAAGATTCGCGCTAAAAAAAGCTGGGATCGAAATGACACCATATAAAACCTAATCATTTGCGCCTTTTTTTTAAAAATCTATCCCAACATTTTCATAATAACTGCATGACTTTTGTCATAAGGTAAAACCGAAGTATTCTTTAATTTTGGTAACTGCCATCAAATTAAAGATTATGAAGAATTTAGTTCTTGGTAACGGAGCGATTGCTCAAGGTGCTATTGACGCAGGTATTTCGGGTGTTTACGCATATCCCGGAACGCCTTCTACCGAAATTACCGAATATATACAACAATCAGAAACTGCAAAAAAATTAGGCATTCATTCTAGTTGGTCAGTTAATGAAAAAACTGCAATGGAAGCTGCCTTAGGCATGTCTTTCGCCGGAAAAAGAGCGCTTGTTGTAATGAAACATGTCGGTTTAAATGTCGCTTCTGATGTATTTATGAACATGTCGGTTTCGGGTGTGAATGGAGGTTTAGTTGTCGCTGTAGCGGATGATCCTTCGATGCATTCTTCTCAAAATGAACAAGATTCAAGATTTTATGGCAAGTTTGCAATGGTTCCGATTGTAGAGCCCTCAAATCAACAAGAGGCCTACGATATGATGTCGTATGCTTTTGACCTTTCCGAAGAAACTAAATTACCAGTATTGCTTCGAATGGTTACACGGTTATCTCATTCAAGAGCGGGAGTTATGTTTGGAGAATCAAGAAAGCAAAATAAAATTTGTTTGCCCGATGACACAACTCCTTTTACGCTGATTCCATCTAATGCAAAAAAACAATTCGAAAAATTAATCCTAAAAAAAACAGACTTAATTCAAGCTTCAGAAGATTCTCCCTTTAACCAAATCCATCTAGAAAAGAATAATTTTTTAGGGATTATCGCCTGTGGAATAGGTTATAATTACGTTATGGAAAATTTGGAAGAAGATTTATTAATGCCTTCCATATTAAAAATTTCACAGTACCCACTTCCTAAAGAAAAAATCAGACAATTATATCAACATTGTGATGAGATAATTATTATTGAAGAAGGTTACCCAATGGTAGAAGAAATCTTGCGAGATTATTTCGAAGAAAATATCAAAATTAAAGGAAAATTATCGGGTCATCTACCAGTAACAGGAGAATTAAATCCGAATATCGTAGCAAAAGCACTAGGAATTACCTTAGAAAAAAATGACAAAATACCAGCTCTTATGACAAATCGACCTCCGCAATTATGTGAAGGTTGCGGTCACACTGATTTATTCAATGCCATAAATGATCTAGTACCAGAAATCGGCGAAAAAAAAGTATTTGGTGATATTGGTTGTTATGCTCTTGGTAGCTTACCTCCGCTAAAAACGATTAGTTCATTAATTGATATGGGAGCCTCGATTACCATGGCAAAAGGCGCAGCAGATGCAGGAGTCGAAAATGCAATTGCAGTTATTGGAGATTCCACATTTACCCATTCGGGAATGACTGGTTTGTTAGATGCCGTTTCTGAAAATTCTCCAATTACGGTTATCATCTCTGACAACTCATCGGTAGCGATGACTGGCGGACAAGACTCCACAGCAGTTGGCAGATTAAAAGAAATTTGCTTAGGTATTGGTGTACCCATTGAACATCTAAAAACGATAATTCCCTTAAAGAAAAATCATGCATTTAATGTGAATATTTTAAGAGATGAAATACAATATAAAGGTATTTCTGTAATCATTTCCGAGAGGCCTTGTGTGAGACTTTCTAGGGATAAAAAAGAGGAAATAAAAGAAAAAATTGCCTCTTTACATTAAAATTATATTATGAAAACAAACCTTATTTTATCAGGCGTTGGCGGACAAGGAATACTAACGATTGCCGCAATTTTAGATACTGCAGCCTTGCAACAGAATTTATATGTTAAACAATCGGAAGTTCATGGTATGAGTCAACGCGGCGGCGCAGTACAATCACATGTAAGAATCTCCAATTTAGAAGTTTACTCTGATTTAATTCCTGAAGGAAAAGCCGATATGGTGCTTTCGGTAGAGCCTTTGGAAGCCTTACGCTATATTCCATTTTTGAAAAAAGATGGCTGGATTATTACAGATACGCATCCGTTTCGGAATATTCTTGATTACCCGGAAGAATCTGAAATTATCGATGAAATCAAACGACATCCAAATCATATTATTATAAATGCTACAGACGAGGCAAAAAAATTGGGCAATTCCAAAGTAGCAAATATGATTTTATTAGGAGCCGCTTCTTCCTTAATTTTCTTATCCGACGAAAGTATCTTAGCAGCTATAAAAACATTGTTTCAAACGAAAAGCGAAAAACTTGTCAGTTTAAATGTAGAAGCTTACCAATTAGGAAAAGAATTGGCAGAACAACAAAAAATAATGTTATAAATTCATAATTTATCAGATTAAAACTTACTCATTTATAAACAAAAAAATCAATATTTGCAAATAATAAGAGCAGATACACTAAGCAGAAACCTCTTGTCGCAACATCACTTTTTTGATGGCTTTTGCCAGTATTTTTGTTCCTTTTTGGATGGTGTTTTTTGGCATATTTGAAAAAGAAAGTCTAATTCTATCATCTTTCACATTTGCCGGATCAAAAGTTCGTCCGGTAACGAAAACGACTCCTTCTTTTACACCTTCGTTAAAAACATCTGTAGAATTAATCTTTTCAGGCAACTTTAACCATACATAAAAACCTCCTTTAGGCTCATTCCATGTCACTTCTGTTGGCATGTATTTTTCAAGACTTTTCTGCAATATTTTTTTTCTGTCAAAATATTCATTTCTTAAAAATTTTAAATAGGATTCTAACTTGTTTTGCTCGACAAACTCATTCGCCAATATTTGCATAAAATTAGACGTGCAAGCATCTAAAGATTGCTTCACAGTTTCCGCTTTTTCAAATATTTCTGGAGAAGCAAGCATATAGCCCAATCGAAATCCCGGACCTAATATTTTAGAAAAGGAGCCTGTATAAATAATCTCAACATCTTTCACATCAAAAGATTTCATCGGTTTGGTGAGATATTTATCTTCTTCCTTAAAATACAAATCGCTGTACGCATCATCTTCAATTAAAATAATTCCGGTTCCTGCTAAAACTTCCAATAGTTCTTTTTTGCGTTGCAAACTGTAAATTATTCCTGCAGGATTATGAAAATTAGGCGTTATATATAAAAACTTAGGTTTCTTTTTTAAGCTTGCCAATTTTTCTTTTAAATCTTTAATAATTATTCCATCTTTATCAATCGGAATTCCATGAATCTCAGCGCCATTAGTTTCGAAAACGGATAAGGCGCCAACGAAAGAAGGGTTTTCCGTAAAAATTACATCTCCCTCATTTACAAATTCTTGCGTAATAATACTGATGGCTTGTAAAGAACCTGTGGTAATTAAAATTTTGTTTTTTTCTACCGGAAGTTCCTTTTTTTTCAAATAATTCTCCAAAGTTTTAACCAATGGAGGATAACCAGAAGTTGGACCATATTGAAAACATAATTGCTTTAAACTTAATGGTAAATCTTCAAAAATTTCTTCAATTTGACGTACAGGAAACAAATCATTATTAGGCATTCCTCCTGCAAAAGAAATCAAAATTTTTCCCGAAGATTGTTGCATCAATCTTTTTATATCTTCTGCATGCTTCGAATTTACCGCCCTTGAAAACTCATACATTGTAGTGATTGTTTAAGTTAATTCAAAATAACGAAATTTTGTTCGTTAAAACCTTGACATATATCAGCATTAAGCCCATTTTTTTTGTTTTCCTTTACGGGAAGAAATTGAGCTCCATCATGTTACACAAAAATTTGTTACAACCTAAAAGCATCGCAGTAATTGGCGGATCGGATAATTTGGAAAGTCCAGGTGGTAGGGTTTTAAAAAACTTAATCGATCATCATTTTAAGGGTGAAATATTTGTTGTTAACCCTAAAAAAGAAGAAGTTCAGGGTGTAAAATCCTATTCAAATGTTACTGAAATTCCAAAAGTAGATTTGGCAATTATTGCAGTAGCTGCAAAATATATTGTAGAGATAGTAACAGTTCTGACAGAACAAAAAAACACCAAAGGTTTTATTATTTTTTCTGCCGGATTTAGTGAAAAAGATACGCAAGGCGCAGAACTTGAAAAACAGATTGCCAACTTAATTTCGAATTCCGGAGGCAGTCTTTTAGGCCCTAATAATATTGGTTTAATAAACACAAATTTTGCTGGTGTATTCACAACACCCATTCCGAAATTAGATAAAAATGGTGTAGATTTTATATCAGGTTCCGGTGCAACCGCAGTTTTTATTTTGGAAGCTTCTGCAAGTATCGGACTCACATTTTCGAGTGTTTATACCGTTGGAAACAGTACGCAAATCGGAGTGGAAGAAATTTTAGAGCATTTAGATGCTACATTTCATCCAAAAGAAAGTGCTAAAGTCAAAATGCTCTATATCGAAAGTATAAAAAATCCGATTAAATTCTTAAAACATACTACTTCACTTATCCAAAAAGGATGCAAAATAGTAGCGGTAAAAGCAGGCTACACAGAAGCTGGAAATCGAGCAGCTTCTTCACATACCGGAGCTTTAGCTAATTCGGATGTATTCGTCGATGCCTTATTTCAAAAAGCGGGTATCATACGTTGTTATGGGAGAAATGAATTAATAACGGTTGCAGGGGTTTTAATGCAAAAAGAAGCCAAAGGAAAAAACTTTGCGATTATTACACATGCCGGTGGACCAGCAGTAATGCTAACCGATGTTTTATCAAAAAATAAGTTAAGTGTTCCTAAATTAGAAGGAGAATACACTAAACATTTATTATCGGAATTATTTGATGGGTCTTCGGTATCCAACCCCATTGATTTTTTAGCAACAGGAACGGCAAAACAGCTAGAAATTATTATCGATTACTGCGAAAATAAATTCGAGAATATAGATGCCATGATCGTGATTTTTGGGAGTCCGGGATTACGTTCTGTCTTTGATGTTTATGATGTAATCGATAAAAAAATTAGAATGTGTAAAAAACCTATTTATGCTATTTTACCCTCAATTGTAAATGTAAAAGAAGAGATTGCCGGTTTTATCACACAAGGCAATATCGCCTTTCAAGATGAAGTTCTATTCGGTGAAGCTCTGGCAAAAGTATACAACCAACCTAAAACGGAAGAATTAAAAAACAATTCATTTCCTGTCGACAAAAATGCCATTCGGAATATTATAAATACTAGTACAAACGGTTATTTACCCGAAGAATTAGCCTTTGAAATTTTACGAGCTGCGCAAATAAATGTTGTTCCGCAATTTGAGGTAAGCACTAAAAAAGAGCTCTTAAAAGTTGCTAAAAAAATTACGTATCCGGTGGTCCAAAAAGTAGTTGGCCCATTACATAAGTCAGATATTGGGGGCGTGATTTTAAATGTAAAATCAGAATTAGAAGTCATTGAGAATTTTGACAAATTAATGCAACTAAAAGAAGCTACTGCAGTTCGTATGCAACCTATGCAAAAAGGGATAGAATTGTTCATCGGTGCAAAAAAAGAAGACAACTACCCTCCCATTATTTTATGCGGATTAGGTGGGATTTTTGTTGAAATATTGAAAGATATTCAAGTAGGAATGATCTCAATATCGAAAAAGGAGGCTTTAAGAATGATTGAAAATTTAAAGGCTTTTCCAATTTTAAAAGGCATTCGTGGTCAAGAAGGAATTTCTATAAATTCTTTTGTAGAAAACATTTTAAAAGTTGCAGCATTGTTAGAAATCGCTCCGGAAATAGCAGAATTAGATATCAATCCGTTAATCGCAACAACAAATGAAATTGTAGCCGTAGATGTGAGAATTCGGATAGAAAAAAACTAAAACTCCACCACTTCTCCTCTTCCTAAAGAAGAATCGCTACCGATATAAAAATTACATTTTTTTGGAATAATCCGTTTAGAAATGGATTCCAATTCTTTCTTTTGAAACTCTTGAATAATTTGTTTAACAGATAAAAAATCAGCATCAAAAATGATTTGAAAAAAATCAGTTTTATCTGGTATTGTCTTATACATTTCGAAAATGTTTGTTTGCGTAGATTTTCTCAGCCTATCTAAGGTTTGTCTATTTTCACCGATATAAATAATTGTTCCTGTTTTTAATCTCTTCTGCCCTACTTCTTTACTATTCAATGACTTGTATATAATAATTGATTTAAAAACTATTTTTGAAATGCACTTAAAAAACCAATTTATTTGAAAGTGTTTTTCATAAAAAAGTTGCATTGCACCATAAAAATTCGTGAGGTAGGAAATATCTTTATTGGTGCTTTCCCCTTTGTAATGAACAATTGTTGATCCTCCATAATAAAAGTTATCATACCCCTTTTTCAACAATTTATAACTCAAATCTACATCTTCACCGTACATAAAATAATCCTCATCGAAACCACCAATATCGCTATAAACTTGTCGCTTCATGAGCATAAATGCTCCAGTCAAAATAGGTACTTTAGAAATATCTTTTTCTCCCAACTGAACTGCATAATAATTTTTAGTGATTCCTCTTAACTTTTGGTTGGCAACTTTTACCGTTGGAACATTCCGTTTACTTTCGGGCAAAAACTTACCAGTTCCATCGATCATGAGAACTCCTAAAGCGCCAAGATTTTTTTGCTCTTCCGCAAAAGCGATAACCAGATCTAAAGTGTCTTCTGCTAAAAGCGTATCTGGATTTAAAATCAAAACAAATTCTCCATTAGCCTTTTGTATACCTTGATTGTTCGCTCTGGCGAATCCGATATTTTCTTTATTGACAATTAGCTGCACTTTCGGGAATTTATCGGAAATCATAGCACAACTCCCATCGGAAGAATTATTATCAACCACGATTATTTCATGTGAAATACTTTTAGTCGCTGCGGCAACGCTTTGCAAGCACTGCTCCAAAAAATAGCGAACATTATAATTTAAAATGATTATGGAAAGCTTCACGAAAAATATTTTGATAAAATTAAGGCTAAATTTTGCAAAAGAAAAATACCAAATTAATTTTTATTTAGAGATTGAATTCTCTTTATTGTTATCAAGATTTACTAATTTTAAACCTATAATTTCAAATCAAAATAGTAATGACATATTCTGCAAATTCTAAACGATACGAAACCATGAAATACAACCGATGTGGCAATAGTGGCATTCTTTTACCTTTGATTTCACTTGGTTTGTGGCATAACTTTGGCGGTGTCGACACCTTTGAAAATAGTAAAAAAATGGTGTGTAGAGCCTTTGATTTGGGTATTACTCATTTTGATTTGGCGAATAATTATGGGCCACCTCCCGGATCTGCAGAAGAAACTTTTGGCAAAATTTTAAAAACAGAATTACACAATTATCGTGATGAGATGATCATAACATCAAAAGCCGGATACACGATGTGGGACGGACCTTATGGTGATTGGGGGTCAAAAAAATATCTAATTTCAAGTTGTGATCAAAGTTTGAAAAGAATGGGAGTAGATTACGTCGATATTTTTTACAGTCATCGCCCAGATCCGAGCACTCCTATTGAAGAAACTATGGGCGCTTTAGACCATATCGTTCGCTCTGGCAAAGCACTTTATGCAGGAATTTCAAACTATAATGCTGAGGAATCGCAAGAGGCTTTTTCTGTTTTAAAGTCCTTAGGCACACCATGTTTGGTGCACCAGCCAAAATATAATATGTTCACAAGAGATGTGGAAGAAGGTTTGTTGGATGTTTTAGAAGAAAATGGCGTTGGCGCAGTAGCATTCAGCCCTTTATTTCAAGGTGTTTTAACCGATAAATATTTAAACGGGATTCCGGAAGGCTCTCGTGCTGCTCTTTCACACGGATTTTTACAAGCAAGCCAATTGACACCTAAAGTCTTGAGTAAAGTAAAAAAATTGAATATTATCGCACAAGACCGCGGTCAAAAAATGTCGCAATTAGCTTTGGCATGGGTCTTACGAGATAAGAGAATTACTTCGGTAATAGTCGGAGCAAGTAAAGTTTCTCAAATCGAAGATGCCGTTGGAATTCAAGCTAACTTAGAATTGAGTGCGACAGAGTTGAATGAAATAGAAAAAATCTTGCAAAGTTGATTTTTACTTAAAATTTGAATTAATTTTTTAAACTATTCTCAAACGGCACGCGATTGACGATGCTTCGACCAAGAGTCACTTCATCAGTGTATTCTAATTCGTCACCAACAGAAATTCCTCTGGCGATGGTAGAAAGTTGCACTTCTAAACCTTGTAGTTGACGATAAATATAGAAGTTTGTCGTATCACCTTCCATAGTTGAACTCAGTGCGAAAATTATCTCTTTTACCGAGCCGTTTCTCACTTTTTCAACCAAACTTTCGATGGTTAAATTATGCGGCCCAACTCCCTCCATAGGAGAAATTTTTCCTCCTAAAACATGGTAATGCCCTTTAAATTGCGAGGTGTTTTCAATGGCCATCACGTCGCGAATATCTTCAACAACACAAATTATTTCACCACTTCGCTTTGGATTAGAACATATTTCACAAATTACAACATCTGAAATATTATGGCAGTTAGCACATAATTTTATATCATTTCTGAAACTTTGCAAGGCATTTGCCAAATGTCCTGTTTGTTCTTTTGGCTGTTTTAACAAATGCAAAACCAAACGCAATGCTGTACGCTTACCAATTCCAGGAAACTGTGACATTTCATTCACCGCATTTTCCAATAATTTTGAAGAAAAATCCATGCCGCAAATGTACGTTTTTTACACTTTTATAAAAATCTTCTTTTTGTATAAAATATGTGCAATGACATAATAAAAAAGAATCACCAAAATAGCATAAATCAACGAACTCAATTTAGGTATTGTAATTACCGATGATAGTGCTTCGTACAAACAACCGTGTAGAGATTGACCATTAGAAAGCTTGATCAAACCAAAACATTTAGATGTAAAACTCGATAAAAAGTAAACGGTTATAGCATTAGATCCAAAAATAATGGCTGGTTTTCCCCATGTTTGTTTTCCTAAAACATCAGCAACATAAAAGATTACTGCATACATCATACAAGCCCAACCTCCGGTAACTAAAACAAAACTGCTCGTCCATAATGCTTTATTTAAAGGAAAACTCAAATTCCATAAATAACCCAATCCTAAACTAAGCAAACCAATAATCAAAAAATAAACTAATTTTTGATGCTTAGAAATTCCTTTTTTTAATAAAATAATTCCTAAAAACATACCAAAAATAGAAGTTGCAATAGAAGGCAAAGTGCTCAATATTCCTTCAGGGTCGTACAAAGTTTTCCACATATGATCCACCGTTAACAATTTCAAATCAACAACAGAACCCAAATTAGATTCCGCAGTTAATAAAGGCATTTCTCCATTTATTGGCACTTGTGTCATCAGAAACCAATATGAAGCTAGAATAGCAACAAAAATACCCAACAAAACTTTCCAATTACAATGTAAAAAAAGCAGAGAAGCAATAAAAAAAACTACACCTATTCTTTGTAAAACTCCAGGAATTCGCAATCCGGAAAGATCTTTTATAAATGGAAAACTCAATTGAAAAGCAGCCAGAAATAAGCCTAAAAAAATAAGTTTTAAAGTTCTTGAAATAATTTTTTTATAAACATCAGATCCCACTCCCATTGCTTTCTTTTTCGAATAGGCAAAAGTTATAGACATACCGACAATAAACAGAAAAAACGGAAAAATCAAATCCGTTGGTGTTAACCCATGCCATTCAGCATGCAAAAAAAGAGCATAAACTTGGCTCCAAGTTCCGGGATTATTAACTAAAATCATTGCTGCAATAGTTAGTCCACGAAAAATATCAACAGAAATAATGCGCACTTTCGTCCTCATAAATTTGATTTGATTTTTGGTTGAAGATTTATAGGTTTAAAAGTATAAATCTATACATTTTTTTGTTTATTTACATAAAATACCAGCCAGTATTTGGCAACTTAATTTACCCTATGCAGCCTTTTGCTTTACTTTTTGTCATAATTATTTATTTTGCCATTTTGATTTTCATTTCTTTTCTTACCGGAAAAGATGATAGCAATAGCACTTTTTTTAAAGCTAACAAAAAATCGCCTTGGTATGTCGTTGCATTTGGCATGATAGGAGCCTCACTTTCTGGTGTTACTTTTATTTCCGTTCCCGGATGGGTGCAAAGCACTCAATTTAGTTATATGCAAATTGTTTTGGGTTATTTTTTGGGTTATATTATCATTGCTACTGTTTTATTACCCTTATATTATCGCTTAAATATTACTTCCATTTATGAATATTTACGGCAGCGTTTTGGTAAAACAAGCCACAAAACGGGCGCATTTTTCTTTTTGGTTTCCCGAATTTTAATCGCCTCCTTTCGTTTATTTTTGGTCGCCAGTGTTTTGCAATATTTCATTTTCAATGCATGGAAAATTCCTTTCGAAGTCACGGTAATTCTTTCCGTATTATTCATTTGGTTATACACTTTTAGAAGCGGAATTAAAACAATAGTCTGGACAGACACCTTGCAAACATTCTTTATGCTATTCTCTGTAATTGCCTCTATTTTTATCATAATGAAACAGTTAAATTATTCCTTTACAGAAACAATAGCAACAGAAAATTTTAAAAAATATAGCCAGATTCTTTTTACAGATGATATTAACGATAAAAAACATTTTCTTAAATCTGTTTTGGGAGGTATGTTTATTACCATTGCCATGACAGGTTTAGACCAAGATAACATGCAAAAAAATCTTACCTGCAAAAATGTAAAAGAAGCAAAATGGAACGTTATTTCTTTAGGTGTAGTATTACTTTTTGTAAATATGATTTTTCTGTTTTTAGGCGCTTTATTATTCATGTATGCCGAAAAATATCAAATCCATATTCCGGAAGTTGCAGGAAAAATAAAAACCGATTTATTATATCCTGAAATTGCTTTGAACGGAAATTTAGGCACACCCATCGCGATTCTATTTATTCTTGGATTAATTGCTGCTGCCTATTCGAGTGCCGATAGTGCTTTAACTTCGCTCACAACTTCATTCAGTATCGACTTTTTAGATATTGAAAAAAAAGAAGAAAACAAACAAAAAATAATACGTAAAAAGGTACACATTGGTATTTCTGTTGTTTTGATTATTGTTATAATTTTATTCCGCTACGTGCTAAAAGACAATGTAATTGGCAATTTGCTACAAGTTGCATCTTATACTTATGGACCACTATTAGGCCTTTTTGCTTTTGGAATTTTCACGAAATATCAAATCAAAGACCAGCATGTTTGGTGGATTGCATTACTCTCGGTAATTTTTACCTATATCCTTAATCAAAATTCACAGCAATGGTTTCACGGATTTGTTTTTGGTTATGAAATATTAATTTTTAACGGATTATTTACGTTTATCGGCTTGTTTTTTATCCGGAAACAAAAATGATTTAAATTTTAAAAACTTTTGTTTAATTATATATTACAGCTATTTTTGATCTATGGAAAAAGATTTAGGCGATTATAGAAAAACCTACAAAAAGGATGAGCTTCTAGAGCAAAATGTTCCAGAAAATCCTATGGAATTATTTCAGAAATGGTTTTATGAAGTAGATGCTTACGATACCACTGAAGAGACTAACGCCATGACAATTTCAACGATTGGTTTAGATAATTTTCCTAAAAGCAGAATAGTATTGCTCAAACGTTTTACTTGGGAAGGCTTTATTTTTTATACCAATTACGACAGCGAAAAAGGCAAAGCAATTAACGAGAATCCAAATGTTTGCCTCTCTTTTTTCTGGCACTCTATTGAGCGTCAAATTATCATAAAAGGTGTTGCCGAAAAAATTGCAGACAATTTATCGGACGGATATTTTGAATCAAGACCTGACGGCAGCAAATTGGGCGCTTGGGCATCTGATCAAAGTCAAGTGATTAACTCTCGTGCTAGCTTAGATCAAAAACTAAAGAACTTCGAAGAAAAATTTAAAAATTCAGAGATTCCTCGACCACCAAATTGGGGCGGTTTTATAGTGAAACCAATTTCTATAGAATTTTGGCAAGGAAGACCAAATAGAATGCATGATCGAATCAGATATAGCCTGCAAGAAGATTACAATTGGAAAATGGAACGATTAGAACCCTAAATTTATTAAATTGTGATCTTAATTTAATAGCACCTTTAGAAAAAAAACATATATTTGAACAGTATATAAATCAAACAATTTACGCTACAATAAATGAAAACCCTTTATATCGTGCGCCATGCGAAATCATCATGGGAATACGAAGGAATCAAAGATATTGATCGACCTTTAAAAAAAAGAGGAATTGATGACGCTTACTTAGTTTCGTCAGTTTTAGCAAAACGAATTCAGAAACCTTCTGTATTTATTTCAAGTAGCGCCAACAGAGCTTTGCATACAGCGATGATTTTTAGCTATAGTTTTAATTATGCATTGGCAAACCTTAGAATAAGCAAATCTTTATACAATTTTAGTGATGGTTACTTAATTAAAACTGTAAAAGCGCTTGACGATAGTTTTGATTCTGCGATAATTTTTAGTCATGATCACGGTATAAATGATTTCGTGAATAAATTTGGTGACAAATTCGTAAAACACGTTCCAACTTGTGGAGTTATTGGCATCCAATTTAATACAGATCATTGGAAGGATATAAAAACAGGTAAAACCTTATTTACGGAATTTCCAAAGGATAATAAAAAGAAATAAATTTTGAAATTACATAAGTACGCTGCGATAGATATAGGTTCAAACGGTGTTAGATTGCTCATCGCTAACGTGATAGTTTTTAAAAAGAAAGAGGCCTTATTTAAAAAATCATCTTTGATTCGTGTTCCAATTCGTTTGGGTGAAGATGTTTTTATGCAAGGAATTATTTCTGAAAATAATAAAATTCGAATGACAGATGCCATGAAAGCCTATCAATTACTCATGAAGGTTTATGGAGTCGAACGATTCAAAGCTTGTGCCACTTCTGCCATGCGAGAAGCCGAAAATAGTGCTGAAATCGTTGCTTATATTTATGAGCATTCCGGAGTCAAAATTGATGTTATCGACGGAGAAAAAGAAGCTGAAATTATTTCTTCCACAGATTTACGCCAATTAATAAAAAATGATAAATCCTATTTATATGTAGATGTAGGTGGTGGTAGTACGGAATTTACTTTTTTCTCGAAAGGAGAAATTATAGAATCACGTTCTTTTCCGTTAGGAACTGTTCGTTTACTAGATAAAAAAGTAGATGATCAAGTTTGGGAAGATGCGAAAAAATGGGTAAAGAAAAGAAGTAAAGATTTCAAAAAACTTTCCTTAATAGGATCTGGTGGAAATATCAATAAGATTTATAAAATGTCTGGCAAGCTCCCAGGAAAATCACTGTCTTTTGTTTATTTAAATTCCTACTACAATTTTTTAAGTCAAATGACTTACAATCAAAGAATTACAGAACTTGATTTAAACCCTGATCGTGCTGATGTAATTATTCCGGCAACGAAGATCTATCTCTCTGCCATGAAATGGAGTGATGCTGCCAAAATTTATGTGCCTAAAATTGGTTTATCCGATGGTATTATCAAAAGCCTTTATATGGGTAAATTCGACGAAGAATAAAATTCTTTATTTTGTCTGAACCAATTTTACCGCTTCATTTAAAGCATTTAAAACCGCTAGATCTTTTTTATAGAAATCTTTTTAATGGAATAAATTCATGTACTTATTAACTCCGGCTGTCAAGCACAAAATTTAAATAGGCCTTTTATACATTATATATTTTGTCCAAATGTCAATAAATTATTGTCTGGGTCGAGAATTGAAAATTCTTTTTGGCCCCAAGGTTTTGCTTCTAATTTTCCGTTTGGATGAATACGTGTTCCAATAGTCAACAAAGATTGATAAAGTTCGTCGATATTGTCAGTTCTAATATAGACTTGACCATAGTTTTCTTTTGGCTCAAGGTTTTTATATTCAAAGAAGTGAATTTGAATATTGTCTCTCTGTACCATTAGATATCCATCGAAGTCGACACTGCCTAATTCCTTAAACCCTAAACTTTTTAGGTAAAACTCTCGCGTATTGTTTTTATCACGCATTGGCAGTTTAGGGTTAATATCTGTCAGCATAATTATATTCGTATATTCAGATTAAATCAAATCTTTAAGTATCACCTTTAGAAAAAATTATTTAATAATAAGCAGGTTTGCGCCATTTTATAAGGAACAACTTTTTTTAGAAACTCCTTTTTTCAACACTTTTAAACTATTCTTTTATTTAAAATAGCTAAAACCTTTTTTAGGATCAATTACCAATAATGATTCATAAATTAGCTTAATCACGTTCTCTACATCGTCTTTGTGCACCATTTCAACCGTTGTATGCATATAACGTAAGGCTAAAGAAATTAATGCTGACGGAACTCCTCCATTCGAATAAGCAAAAGCATCGGTATCTGTTCCAGTTGCACGGGAAGATGCCAAACGTTGAAACGGAATCTTATTCTTTTCCGCTGTTTCCAAAACAAGTTCCCGTAAATTATTTTGAACCGCAGGAGCATATGTAATAACAGGGCCGTCACCCGATTTTGTTTCTCCCTCTTTCTTTTTATCAATCATCGGTGTAGTTGTATCATGACAAACATCGGTAATAATAGCAAGATTTGGTTGAATGGTATGTGTAATCATTTCAGCACCTCGTAAGCCTATTTCTTCCTGAACTGAATTGGTTATATATAAGCCAAAAGGTAATTTTTTCTTATTTTCTTTTAATAATCTTGCAACTTCAGCGATCATAAAACCACCCATTCGATTATCTAAAGCACGACAAACAAAATTGTTTTTATTAAGAATCATGAACTCATCCGGATAGGTAATAACGCAACCCACATGAACACCTAATTCACCCACTTCTTTCTTGTTTTTACATCCAACATCGATAAAAATATTATCCAATTTCGGAGCTTCCTCTTTGTCTTTCAATCGAGTATGAATTGCAGGCCATCCAAAAATTCCTTTTACAATTCCCTTTTTTGTATGAATATTTACTCTTTTTGAAGGAGCAATAATATGGTCACTTCCTCCATTTCTAATTACATAAATCAAGCCCTCATCTGTAATATAATTAACATACCAAGAAATTTCATCTGCATGCCCTTCGATGACAACTTTAAATTCTGCATCCGGATTAATAATCCCAACGGCAGTACCATAACTATCTGTGATAAAGGTGTCTACATAAGGTTTTAAATACTCCATCCAGATTTTTTGTCCTTCTGATTCGTATCCTGTTGGTGAAGCATTATTTAAATATTTTTCTAAAAATTTCATTGAATTTTTAGTCAGTAATTCTTGTTTAGCCATAGTTCTTAAAATTTATATAAAAGTAAGAATAATCACAGAAATAATGGGAGAATCAACTGACATATTCTTAATTTTGGAATCGTTTTTGATACCTATAATTTTTCATGAGAAATACTTTATTTATTCTATTTGTTTTGGTTTCATTATCTGGATTTTCGCAAGAGATGAAAACGGACACCATTATTAACGACATGCTCATTATTAGAAATGACAGCATGACGATGGCTTTGGATGAAATTGTGCTTTTTAAAAACAGAAATTTTAAATCGAACTCAGAAAAAAAATACTATTATTGGTATTATAAAAAAGTTCATAAAGCCTATCCATTTGCTAAATTAGCTTCTGAAAGATTAACCGAAATCAATAAGGATTTAGAAAAAATAACTTCGAATAGAAAAAGAAAAAAACATATTAAAGAGATTCAAAAATTCATGGAAGGAGAGTTTACAGATTCTTTAAAAACTTTAACCCGCACAGAAGGTCGCATTTTAATAAAATTAGTCGACCGGCAAACTGGAGAAACCATGTATGATTTAATCAAAGAGTATCGAAGCGGCTGGAACGCTTTTTGGTATAATTCTACCGCAAGTTTATTCAAACTATCATTGAAAAGTGAATACCATCCTGAAAGCGACCCTTTAGATTTTATTGTTGAAGATATTTTGCAACGATCCTTTGCTAACGGTACTTTAAAAAGACAAGAGTCCAAATTATCTGTCGAATATTTTGAATTGTTAGAACATTGGAAAGGTATCAATATGAAAAAAGAAATTGACGCTTATATTGAAAAATATAAGTAATTCTTAGCTAGATTCTTTAGAAACGTTTGGGTCTTTTTTAGTATCGTCACTTTTAAAATTTGTTAAAATTTCTTCTATTTTACTAGAAATATTTGCACCATTGGTGTCATATTTCATAGAAATACTATTCTTATCTGGAAACTGTTCAATCATGACCGTTGAACTTGGGAATGCAAATTGAACTCCCAAAGCAGCTGCCAATTTTACAATTGCCATGTGAAATCGATGTTTGGAGGATTGCTCAATACCCCAGTCCAATTCTTTAAAATAAAGATTTATCATGATGAGAAGAGAAGAATCTCCAAAACCAGTAAACTCAACATTATAAGATTCGCTCAATGTTTCTGGATGTGCAATTATCAATTCCCGAACACCGGTCACAAAAGCCTGAATCAGTTCCGGTGGTGTGTCATATCGAATGCCCAATTCCGTTCGGTATCTTCTATAAATACGCAAACCTTTATTATTTATTTCTGCTTCGGAAACTTTACTGTTCGGAATTTGATATAATGAAGTGTCTGCTGCTCGAACTCTTGTCGAACGCAAACCAACATTTTCAACAGTACCAACAACACTTCCAATTTCAACCCAGTCTCCAATATGAAATGGTTTATCCAAAAATATAACTACAGTTCCGATTAAATTTTTAACCGAATCTTGTGCAGCGAATGCCAATGCTAAACCACCAATAGAAGCACCTGCTAAAACAGTGGTTGGATGAACCCCAAATAATGTTAGAACATGCAAAAATCCAACCAACATTACAAGTACCCTAAATATCTTATTTAAAATAGGAGCTAATTGTTCATCCAATTTTGAAGGAGTCGTTTGTACATAATTTTGATATAATAAGAATAACAATTTAATCACAACTAAAAATGAAAAAACCCAAAATACAGTTTCTGCAATGTTTAAACCTAAAAAAAGAAAAGCATTAAAATCAACCAGTTGTAAACTTGGTAATATTCTTTTTATAAAACGTATAATTAAAATAAAAACGATAGGACGTGCCAATTGATGCAATAGATCATACGAATTTCTATTAATTTCGTGAACAATGATTTTTTGTATCTTCTTTAATAAAAAGAAAACTATTGGTATTAAAATAAAATACAACAGAACACAAGCTCCAATTAAAATTAAAAAGCCCAACAATTTCCATATCTCAACACCCAAAAGTTTTCGATGCTCCAATTTTGGAAATTTCGATTGCACCCATGAAATTTCCCAAGCAAATGTATTGTTATAAAGTTGATCTATTTTGCTTATTGTTTCATAAGAATAATACCAATTATCATTTATTTTTTCAACATAAATTTGAGGCATTCTGGTTGGAAATGGAACATATCTGTTTTTAGCTCTTTCTACATTAAGCTGAAGTTTCAAAATAGTATCCGAATAATTTGGATCACTAGGTATTTTCCCAAAGTCTAGAATCAATCCTTTACCGTCTAGAACCTTTTTTATCTTCTTTACTTTATCAATTGCATCCTCTTGCGGTAAATCAAATATAGTAGTCGCAGCTTTCGCCTCGTCATAACTATCAGGTTGCAAGAAATAAATATGTGTATATAAGGTTGCATTCGGATTGCTTAAGTCAACAGAAACATTTTTTTGACCATAAGTAAACCCAAAAACGAATAAAAATAAAATCAGAAACTTTTTCATCATAAAATTGAAAATTTTGCACAAAAATAAATATAAAATCTTACTGTTACTAGCATAATAATAAGATATTAAACCCGCTTTCTTTTTCTTGATGATTTATCCATAACGCTAACAAAACTGTCATTTTTTTTCTTATTTTTTTTAGTTTTAGCAGAATTTCCAAACTCTTTTTTATTCTTTGTAAATAATAGTTTTTCTACCAAATCATTTCTACCTACTTTTTGCAAGGTGTTTCTGATCCAAGCTTGATTTTCTTTTTTGTACCAAAAGAAAAAACGATGCTGTTCTTCTTTTTCCTTTTTAGTTTTAGGTGTAAAAACCTCTTTCATGGTATATGGATGGTATCCACTATAATAGATAACAGTAGCAACCGTCATAGGTGTTGGTGTAAAACCCTGAACCTGCTCCAATTGAAAACCCATATCTTTAGTCTCAACTGCCAAATTTGCCATATCTTCCACCTCACAAGCCGGATGATTTGAGATAAAATAAGGTATTAATTGTAAGTTTAATTTTTTACGAATATTAATTTTGTCAAAATTCTCTTTAAACTTATGAAAATAAGAAAAAGATGGTTTTCGCATTAACTTTAAAACTGCATCAGAAGTATGTTCCGGAGCAACCTTTAATCTTCCCGAAACATGATTGGTAATCACCTCTTCGGTATATTCATCTAACTCTTTTGGATCAGCATTTTTATTAAACTCAGGCACCAACATATCATATCGAATTCCACTACCTATATAAGATTTTTTGACTTTCGGATGAGCATCCACTGCCTGATAAATTTCTGTTAGTGGTTTATGCGAAGTGTCTAAATTATGACAAATAACCGGTGAAATACACGACGGTGCAACACACTTGTCACAAATACTTTGAATTTTACCCTTCATTTGATACATATTCGCAGAAGGTCCACCGATATCGGACAAGTTTCCTTTAAAATCAGGCATTTGTGTAACCTTGTCTACTTCTTTTAAAATAGATTCTTTACTTCTGCTTGCAATAAACTTACCTTGATGGGCAGATATGGTACAAAAACTACACCCACCAAAACAACCTCTATGAATATTAATAGAGAATTTTATCATTTCGTATGCCGGAATCGGTCCGCGGTTATTGTATTTCGGATGCGGTAATCTAGTATACGGTAAGTCATAAGACGCATCTATTTCTTGCTCTGTCATTGTTTGAAAAACCGGATTAATAACCAATGTTTTCCCTTTTACTTTTTGCAAAATCCTTCTTCCGAAAATTTTATTTGATTCTTGCTCAATGACCTTAAAATTAGATGCAAACGTTTTCTTATCCTGTAAACAGGCTTCATGAGAATTGATTTCTATGTCTTCCCAGTTTTTATTTTTAGGGATTTCTTCATTAGTATCGATTAAAAAAGCAGTTTGTTTAATGGTTTTTAAAGACGAAAAAGGCACTCCTTTTTGTAATAATTCAACTATTTCCCGCAAAGGTTGTTCGCCCATACCGTACACTAACAAATCAGCTTTTGAATCGGTTAAAATATTGGGTTTTAAAGTATCGCTCCAATAATCGTAATGTGTTACTCTTCGCAAAGAGGCTTCAATTCCACCAACTACAACAGGAACATCCGGAAATTTTTCCTTTAAAATTTGAGAATAAACGGTGGCTGCATAATCCGGTCGAAAACCTTTATCCCCATTTGGAGTATAGGCATCTTTGTCTCTTCGGCGTTTACTGGCAGTATAATTACTCACCATGGAATCCATTGCACCTGCAGTAACTGCAAAAAACATTTTCGGAGCTCCCATTTTAGTAAAATCTTGTAAATTATCATGAACGCTTGGCTGCGGAATAATCGCAACCCGCAAACCAAAACTCTCTAAAATTCGACCTAAAACTGCCGGACCAAAAGCCGCATGATCAACATACGCATCTCCGCTAAAGATGATTACATCCAGTTCTTCCCAACCTCTAATTTTAACTTCTTTGTTAGTAGTTGGCAACCAATCCGAAAGTTGATACGTTTTTTCCATGCTGCAAAAATACTGTAAAAAAAGAGACTTTTAACCGATATTGATTTTTCGATAGCAAAAGTGATATCACTTTTACGTTAAATTTTTCTTAACGATTAAACTATTTTATAAATATATCGTCTTAGAAACATAACAAGAAATATAAAATATATATATCATGAAAAAATTATTTAGCATTATTTTAATAGGATTTACGATGGTTGCCTTTGCACAAAACACCTCGCCTAAAAAAGGAAACAAAACTCAAATGACACCTGAGCAACAAGCTATTACTCAAACAAAACATATGACATTAGCCCTTGATTTAACAGAAAAGCAACAAACTCAGGTTTTGGCATTGAACAAAAAAATAGCTGTTGATCGCGATGCCATGCGAACCAAATACCGAGGTACTCAAAAAAATGGAACTTCTATGACCTCCGATCAAAAGTTTGAAATGAAAAATGCCAAGTTAGATGCGCAATTGAAGCACCAAACAGAAATGAAAAAAATATTGAATGAAAAACAATATGAAGATTGGAAAACCATGCAACAAAAAAATAGAAAAGGACTTGGCATGAAAAGCGGAAGAAAAGGAGGAAACAAGAATCAAAATTTCCAAGGAAATAGATAATTGATTAATAATTAGTTTAGTAAGTTTACATTTATTTAAAAGCATTTGCCGTAAGCAGATGCTTTTTTTATTCTTTCGTAACATATAATTTCTGACCAATATTAATTTCATTTGAAGTCAAGTCGTTAATTTCTTTCAAAAAAGTTACGGTCGTACTATTATTTCTTGCAATAGAGTATAACGTATCCCCTTTTGTTACAATTATAAATTTGCCTTTCTCTGCGATGTCGCTGTCTATATCACTGCTTTCAGCTTCTAATTCAAATCGCTCGCTTCTTTTATAACCTTTGTTGTCAATTACCAAATCGTCATATGCATACAATTTATAATCTTCAATAAGATTGATCAATTTTGTAGGATATTTCCTATCTGTAGCATAGCCAGCTTTTTTTAACCCTTTGGCCCATGCCTTGTAATTATCCTTTTTCAAATCAAATAAAAAATCGTAACGACTTCTTGTTGTCAAGAAAAGTGAATGGTCGTTAAAAGACCCTACCGGATTATCATATTTTCGAAAACATTCCCCACGTTTATCATCGTCGTGATACACTTTTTTACCTTTCCAATCACTATGACATTTAATACCAAAATGATTATTTGCTTTTCTAGTAAGTTCGCTTCTACCGTTTCCTGATTCTAAAATCCCTTGTGCCAATGTGATACTCGCCGGAATTTTATATTCCATCATTTTTTCAATGGCAATATTCTTGTAATCAGAAATATATGCCAAAGTATAACCATTCAAATTGGAATTTTTTTCTTTAAAATCCCTATAAATAGCATCACTTTGGGCGTAAATTATATTCTCTTTCCGCTCTATTTCTTGATTTGCCCTTTTACTTTTAGTAGATATTTGTGTGCTTCTTTTAGATGAGCTACAACTTGTTAAAAAGAGACCTGATAAAATTACTATGATTATATTTATTTTTCGCATTATTGAAGTAATGGTAATTGTTTTTGATTTAATCTTGTATTCATTCCTGAAATTCCTTGCAAGCCACCGGTGTGAATTGCCAGAATTTTCGTGCCTTTTTCAAAATAACCTTTCTTGATAAGATCTATTATTCCAAACATCATTTTACCGGTATAAATCGGATCCAGAGAAATACCTGTTTCCTCTTTAAAATTGTTGTTAAAATTAATCAATTCTTCATTGATTTTAGCAAAGCCCCCAAAATGATAGTCTATATTTAAACTCCATTTAACATTTGGTATTGTGTATTTCTCAATTTCCTTTTTTAAAAAATCACCTTTTAAAGCAGGAAAACCAATTACCCTCTGGTTTGATTTTAAAGAATTTATAATCCCAGCAATGGTACCTCCGGTTCCTATAGAAACACAAACTACATCAAACATTGCATCTTCCGATTGTAATATTTCTTCACAACCTTTAACTGCCAAACTATTGGTTCCTCCTTCCGGAATCAGATAAAAATCACCAAATTCTTTTGTGATTTTTTCTTTAAACTGTTCTATGTTTTTTAAACGATAATCAGTTCTGGTAACAAATTTAAAAATCATGCCGTGCTTATGTGCAATTCTTAAAGTAGGATTATTTCGAATGGTTTCGGAAAAATTTTCTTCCAATTCATCTCCTCTAATTACGCCAATAGTTTTAAATCCGTATTCTTTACCCGCAAAGGCAACTGCTGCGATATGATTTGAAAATGCACCACCAAAAGTAAGTAATGTATTATGCGATTCTTCTTTCGCCTTTAAAATATTATACTTTAATTTTCTATATTTATTTCCCGAAATAAAAGGATGGATACTATCTTCTCTTTTGAGGAAAAGTGAAACACCCGAATCTTCAATTTCATTTAATCGAATGGCGCTATTTTTAATTTTTTTCTTCAGAATTGCTTGTTATAAATAGTTTAAAAAACTCCAAAATTTTCTGTCGCGAAGATAAGTAAGATTTTTCTCATTTTTATACGCTTCTTTTTCAAAACTAATGTTAAAATATGCGCGCATCCAATTTCTGCTTATGACTAATCGAATTAAAAATTCTAACAAATACCAAACAAAAAAAGGAAGTACCAACATTTCAATTTGTTGCCGCAAATGAATTTTTTCATGATGCAGCAAGGTTTTATTATTTTTTAAAAACCTATCTTTCAAAATGATAAATGGCCAAATAGTTATGGCATTAAATTTCGGTGCTAGAAATATTTTTGAAAAGATTAACATGTCCGAAAAGTACGAAAATCAATTCAAAAATTTATTTTTGCATTATGAGTTTCAAACAAGAAGAATTATTGCCTGAAGATTTTTATTTGAGCGATCAAGGTTTTAAGGTTTTTACCGAGAAATACCATTTAAAACGGGGCTATTGCTGTAAAAATAATTGCCGTCATTGCCCTTACGGATACAATCCTGCAAAAGAAAATTATTAAAAATAATTTCATGAACACATTTCAACAACAAATTTTACAAGGAATTCCTGAAAAATTACCACAACCAAAAGAATACGAAGTAGAAATTAATCACGCGCCCAAGCGAAAAGACATTCTTTCTTTGGATGAAAAAAAATTAGCAATTCGAAATGCCTTGCGCTATTTTGACAAAAAACATCACAAAATTTTAGCCAAAGAATTTGCACAAGAATTGAAAGAGTACGGACGAATTTACATGCATCGATTTCGACCGGATTATGAAATGTACGCTCGTCCGATTCAAGAATATCCAGGAAAAAATGAGCAAACCAAAGCCATCATGCATATGATTCAAAACAATTTGAATAAAGCTGTAGCGCAACACCCACATGAGCTGATTACCTATGGCGGTAATGGTTCGGTTTTTCAAAATTGGGCACAATATCTTTTGACCATGTCTTATTTGGCTCAAATGACAGATGAGCAAACCTTAGCGATCTACTCGGGACATCCAATGGGAATATTTCCATCAAATAAAAATGCCCCAAGAGTTGTGGTCACCAACGGAATGATGATTCCAAATTACTCAAAACCTGATGATTGGGAAAAATACAATGCGCTTGGCGTAACACAATACGGACAAATGACTGCTGGTAGTTATATGTATATCGGTCCACAAGGCATTGTTCACGGCACAACAATCACTGTTTTAAATGCAGGTAGAAAAATTGCAAAGCATGGAGAAAATCTTGCAGGAAAATTGTTTGTGACTTCTGGATTAGGTGGAATGAGCGGAGCGCAACCAAAAGCTGGAAATATTGCCGGCTGCATTACAGTTTGCGCTGAAATCAATCCGAAAGTTGTTGCAACTCGTCACAGTCAAAATTGGATAGATGAAGTTATCACCAATTTAGACAATTTGGTAAAAAGAGTTCAGAAAGCAAAAGAAAAAAAAGAAGTGGTTTCGATTGCTTATACAGGTAATATCGTTGATGTATGGCAAAAATTTGATGAAGCTTCTGTATTTATTGATTTGGGTAGCGATCAAACATCACTTCATAATCCTTGGGCCGGTGGTTATTATCCGGTTGGATTAAGTTTTGAGGAGAGCAATAAAATGATGGCAGAAAATCCAGATAAGTTTAAGGAAAAAGTACAAGAATCTTTGCGATTGCAAACTAAATATATTAATAAACATACTGAAAAAGGCACTTATTTTTTTGATTATGGAAATGCTTTCTTATTGGAAGCGTCTCGCGCTGGTGCGGATATTTATCTGGATTCCCCTACTTTTCAAAAAAGAAAAAATCCGCCAAAATCGAGAGGTGCGATTGGCGTACGAGAATTTGCCTATGCATCTTATGTAGAAGATATTATGGGGCCCATGTGTTTTGACTTTGGTTTTGGACCTTTTCGTTGGGTATGCACTTCCGCGAAAGCAACAGATTTAGAAAAGACCGATGCCATTGCTTTAGAGATTTTATCAAAATTAAAGCTAGAATCTCCTGCTGAAATTCAACAACAAATGGAGGACAATATGCAATGGATAAAAGGGGCTCAAGAAAATAAATTGGTAGTTGGCTCGCAAGCAAGAATATTATACGCTGATGCCGAAGGTCGAACTAAAATTGCAGAAGCATTCAATCAAGCGATAAAAAATGGGTTAATTTCAGCTCCAATTGTTTTAGGAAGAGATCATCATGATGTTTCTGGCACCGATTCCCCATTTCGAGAAACTTCTAATATTTATGATGGCTCTCAATTCACGGCAGATATGGCGATTCAAAATGTGATTGGCGATAGTTTTAGAGGAGCAACTTGGGTTTCTATTCATAATGGCGGTGGCGTTGGATGGGGTGAAGTAATAAATGGCGGTTTTGGTATGGTTCTTGATGGTAGTGAAGAAGCGAGTAAACGGTTACAATCCATGCTTTTTTGGGATGTTAATAATGGTATTTCTAGAAGAAGTTGGGCTCGAAATGAAGGTGCAGTTTTTGCGGCAAAAAGAGCGATGAAAAAAGAGATGAATTTAACAGTTACCTTACCAAATAGTGTTGATTTCGATTTACTCGAAAATTTATTTTAAATTTTAAACTTATGAAAATCTTAAAATTACTTCCGGTTGCAGTACTTTTTTTAATTACTTCTTGCGCATCGGTAAATGTTTCTTCCGATTACAATAAAGCAACAGATTTTTCGCAATTCAAAACCTATGCTTTTTATAAAAAAGGAATTGACAAGGTGGAAATTTCTGATTTGGATAAAAGAAGAATTTTACGTGCTGTCGAAGCACAAATGGAAGCTAAAGGATTTACAAAATCAGAAGAGCCTGATTTATTGGTGAGTATTTTTACAAAATCCCGCGAAAAAATTGACGTTTATAATAATAACTATTACGGATGGTATCCGTGGTATTATGGCTATGGCTATTACGGTGGTAGATATGGCCCAGGAATGGGTTTTGGTTATAACAATGTTTACAAATCAACCGAAGGAACCTTGTTTATTGACTTGATTGATGCAAATAAAAAAGAATTGGTATGGCAAGGTGTTGGTTCAGGAGTTTTATCGTCTTCAAAAAATGTCGTTAAAAAAGAAGCTAGAATCAATGAGTTTGTTGCACAAATAATGACTGTTTACCCACCTTCTTTAGAGGAGTAGAAAAAATAAAATTATAACATATAAAAAAACCTCGGTAGATAATTATAATTCTATCGAGGTTTTTTGTTATGAAGGTTTTAAAAGCAACAAAATTATTAGCCTTCCAATTTTTCGGTAATTTCTTCCCATTCTTCCATCAAAAGATCTAATTTATCTTTTTTAGATTGATAGTTTTTGAAGAAATTATCATCAGTTCTCAATTTTTCAAAATCCTCAGAAATTTTGACATCGGCTTGTTTTATTTCATTTTCAAGCTTCGAAATTTCGGTTTCTACTTTGCTCAATTTATTTTGAAATTGCTTTTTTTGTTTGGAATTTTGCAACGATTTTTTGCTACTTTCTTGATCTGCAACAGACTTTTTTTCAACTTCTTTTTTCGTGCGTTTTTCTACTTCTCGCATATCTTCTAAATCGTGTTGCTCTAAAAAGTAATTGATATCACCCAAATATTCTTTGATTTTTTCTTCTTTGAACGAATATACTTTTTGGGTTAATCCAACTAAAAAATCCCGGTCATGAGAAACAACAATCATAGTTCCTTCAAACTGCTGCAAAGCTCTTTTTAGTACATTTTTTGAAGCAATGTCTAAATGATTTGTTGGCTCATCTAAAATCAACACATTAAAAGGGCTCAACAGCATCTTACATAAAGCCAATCGATTTCGTTCACCACCCGAAAGAACTTTAACCTTTTTTTCTACCTCATCACCGCGAAATAAAAACGATCCCAACATATCGCGTACTTTAATTCGATTGGAATCATTTGCAGCTTCTTCCATGGTTTGAAGTACTGTAATTTCGCCATCTAAATACTCCGATTGATTTTGTGCAAAATAACCCAGCTGTACATTATGCCCCAATTTTAGTTTTCCTTCATAAGAAATCTCATCCACAATAATTTTTGCTAAAGTAGATTTTCCTTGTCCGTTTTGACCAACAAATGCAATCTTAGCATTTCTTTCAATCAATAAATCAATGTTATCCAAAACATTGTTGTCTCCGTAAGTTTTAGAAATATTTTCAGCCTCTATCACAATTTTACCGGGAACAATAGAAACTGGAAATCGAACATTCATCACTGCATTGTCTTCTTCGTCAACTTCAATACGATCAACTCGGTTCAATTTTTTGATTAAGGATTGCGCCATGGAAGCTTTATTTGCTTTGGCTCTAAATTTTTCGATCAGCTGTTCTGTTTGTTTGATTTCTTTTTCCTGATTTTTCTGGGCTTGCAACTGCTTTTCTTTGATCTCATTTCGTAGTAACAAGTAAGCAGAATAGTGCTTTTTGAAATCGTAAATCCTTCCTAAAGAAATTTCAATCGTTCTATTCGTAACATTATCTAAAAACATTTTATCATGCGAAACCATCATGATTCCACCATTAAATCCTTTTAAAAAGTTCTCAAACCAAATAATCGATTCAATGTCTAAATGATTCGTCGGCTCATCGAGTAATAAGATATCATGATTTTGCAAAAGCAGCTTGGCAAGCTCAATTCGCATTCGCCAACCACCAGAAAAAGTATCAGTTTGTTTGTTAAAATCTTCTTGCGAAAAACCTAAACCTAATAGTATTTTTTCGGTATCTCCCTGGTAATTATAGCCACCAATTAACTCATAACGATGCGATAACTCATCCAAATCATGCATTAAATTGTGGTAATATTCACTCTCGTAATCCGTTCTTTCAGCTAGCTCCGTATTGACATTTTCTAATTTTTTTTCGATACTTCTGATTTCTTCAAAAGCACCATAAGCCTCGTCTAAAACTGTATTACCCTCCTTAAAATCAATGTCTTGCTTTAAAAATCCTAAACTAATATCTTTATCAAAAGCTAAAGAACCATCGTTGTATTCTTGTTCACCGGCAATAACTTTTAGCAGGGTTGATTTACCTGCTCCGTTTTTTCCTACCAATCCTATTCTATCTCCTGCATTTAATTTGAAAGTTATTCCCGAAAATAAATCTTCGCCCCCAAATGAAACGGTTATATTGTGTGCATTAAGCATTTGCTATCTGATTTTAGAATTTAAAAATTTATCTTTGCAAAAGTAACCTAAAAATTAAATTGACAATGTTTAAAATTGGAACTAAATTTTACAGCATTTTTCATAACAAATGTCCGAGATGCCAACAAGGAAAATTCTTCGTTCATTCCGGACTTTTTTCTTGGAAAAACAATTTAAAGTTACATGAAAGATGTTCTAATTGTGGTTTGAAATATATGATTGAACCTTCCTTTTTTTATGGTGCTATGTATGTTTCTTATGGGCTTACGGTTGCTATTGCCATTGCAGTTTTTATTATTTGTTATTTGCTAGGTTTAAGTTTGGTTACCAGTTTTATTGCTATTGTGATTACATTAATTCTAATGACACCGATTTTAATGCGCATTTCACGAATATTGTACATCAATATGTTTGTACATTTTGAGAAAAAGTATTTAAATAATGAAAAAGAGAAGACAGTTGATAGTCAGAATAGCTAAACTTTTACAAAAAACTAATTCGGTATTAAAAATCTTTCGATAGAAACGTCTTTTTCGATTACAATTCCGTTCTCTAAATGATTTGCTAATTTTTGTGCGGATATTGGAGCAATCATAACTCCTCGAGTTCCTAAACCATTAAGTATTGCAAGTTGTTTTCTTTTTGGGTGAACTCCTATAAATGGTCTTCTATCTTTCGTTGTTGGTCGAATTCCCGCTACATGATCTACGACGGTATAGGAACAATTGATTACTGTTTCTAATTTTTTAATTAATTCTTCTTTTCCTTTCAGCGTTGGCTCTTTTGTCTTATCGACCCAGTTGAATGTTGCACCAACTTTATATAACTCATCGCCAATAGGCAGAACAAATACAGCTGCTTTAATCAGTCCGTCCAATTTTAAATCGGGGGCATGAATGGTTAGTAATTCTCCTTTTGCTTCTTGCAATGGCAAGTAATTAAAATAAGGATTTGCTTTTAAGCCAAAGCCTTCACAAAAAACAATTTTATTGGCTTGAATATCTTTATAAGAAACAAAATTCCCTTCAAATTCAATCAAATCATAGTTGAATTTTTCGTTTCTCAATAGGTCTTTTTGCACCAAATCTTGTCGGTAATCTTTTGCCAAACTATTCACATCAATACGACCGGTTTGCACTAATTTACCCAAATGAAATGGAGCTTGGATATGGTTATTTTCGTTTTTTATTATTCTCGGAACCATATAGTCTTGTAATAATATTTCATCACAAGCAGCGAACCAATTATTTTGTTCTTCGATACTTTTGAATACCCTATAAATTGGCACTTTATAATCGTATTTTTTGCCAAATCTTTTTTCTATTTTTTCGTAAAACGGAAGTGCAATTGCAAGCTGTTCATCGGCATTCCAAACTGGAGTGAATCTTTTTAAAATTACTGGATTATACATTCCGCCGGCCACCAAAGAGGAGTTTTGAGAACTATCTTCAAAGACAACAAATGATTTGTTTCGTTCTCGAAGCTCTTCCGCGAAAGCGATACCTGCTAAACCCAAACCAACAATAATATAATCTGTATTCATAGGTTCAAAGATATGCTATATTCATTTTTAAGCACAAAAAAACTCCTATTTTTCAATAGGAGCTCTTCTAACTTAAACTCTCAAAAACTAATAATTCCACATATCGAGTTCTTTGTCTCTGATATCTTCTTTCAGCTTATCAGATTCTAGAACTTGGAACAAAGAATTCCCTTTTATATACTCGGCAACATCACGGTTACCATAAATATTTTCTTCACGATAAATAATAGCGTTAAAACGTCTTGCATTCAACAAGTGGTCATAAGACAACGGATATGCTGAATTTTTTTGGTTAAACACTTTCATATCATGTGTTGTATATCTTGCACCTGGATACCAAACCCAAAATAATTCAACTAATTCATCTTGACCAGAAGCATTATCAATAAAGTTCACATCGGGAGCCACAGGAGCTACACCAAGTAATCTATATTTTAATTCGCCTTGACGTTTGTCAAAATACCAAACTCCTTTGACTCTGAAACCAGCTATATCGCCAGAAGTTATATCTCTTTTATCAATGTATTCATCGGTTAAAACTTCTCCAGCATTTAGTCTTTCAAATCCAGCATCAGAAGTATCAACTCGCGATAAACGAGATTGAATATCTTTCATGGTAAGTTTATCTTCGAAATACGAATCATCATAAATATCAATAATTTCACCAGTTCTAATTCCTCTAATAAAGGTATCGTATAACGATCTTCTGTTCGAACTAATATTACTAGTATCTATAGGATAATAGAAAGGCATATTAATTTTCTCATTCAAATCTACATACTCCCAAACAACTTTTGACCATAAAATATCTCTATCATCAATATAGCCATAAGGCAGAGGTCTGTCATTGTCGGCTGCTAATTGCTCTGGCGTTTTCATTCCTATTTGTTCGGGAATTTTCGCATTTAGCAAGTTAGCTTGAGCACTTACAAAACCTGTAGAAAGTATTGCTACGACTGCTACAATTAAACTTTTAATTTTCATAACTTCAATTTTTTAATTTGTTATTTCAATATTCACAGGACTTGCATTTTTCAAGTAATATCCTGAGTTGCCTTGCAATTTTTGTTGGATATCAAATATGATAACCACATCTCCAGATCTTGCTTTGTTCAGCACTCTAATCGCTGCTGCATCAAATTTATCA
Organism: uncultured Flavobacteriaceae bacterium; assembly: GCA_965363545.1. Taxonomy (GTDB): domain Bacteria; phylum Bacteroidota; class Bacteroidia; order Flavobacteriales; family Flavobacteriaceae; genus Lutimonas. The sequence goes on from CBDTUD010000011.1 coordinate 58,881, forward strand.
CCTCTAACTTTTACTGTTGGTTGACCTGGTACTTTAACGCTAAATCCACTTGTTTGAATCGTAAGATCAAATACGAAATCAGGTAATACTGAACTTATCGTTGCTTTTTGCAAAGTTGATTTTGGCATTTTAACCATACCATATTCTCCTCTTACCGCAGCATTTGGAGCTGGAATATCTTTAATTCTAAATGTTTGACTAGAAGATATTGGAGTTCCGTCAGGTAATTTAGCATTTACAGTAATTTTTACTTCTCTACCTTGACCCGGACTCATACTATATTTTCCGATACCACTTACTTTTTTCAACCCTGGAGCGCTCGCTTGAACAGCATTATCTGGCACACCTGGAACAGAAACTGTAATTGGGTTGTCAACACCACGATAAACAACATTCATCTTATCTGCAGAAATAACTGCGCTATTTGGTTTTGCAACTACAGCATAGCTAGATTTAATTGGAATAGAAACAGATTCTCCTTTTTCTTTAAAGATAAATTCTCCTACGATTTCATTTTCACCAACATTTCCTGAAGGAAAGTCTAAAACTGCTCCACCACCTTGAATATTTGTGATCACTTTACCATTTACAACTACTTTATCTGGCTTTAAGGATGCATCATAACGACCTAAAACAATTTTACCTTTAAAATTGGCACCTTGTAAAGTTGCAGGGTTATCTGCAATTAAAATTGCTTGATAATTTGTCATGGAAACATCACTTTCTAACTGACCTTGTAACATTGCCGATAAAACTTCCGTTTCTGTTGTTTTAATATCAGCTTGAATTTGCGTTAATTTTGTCAAAGAAGCAACTAAAGGAAATCCTTTATAGTTATAATCTAACCAAAAACGTTCTTTTTCTTCACGATCTAAAACCTTTTCTGTAGAAAAACGTTCATCAACACTTTGGCCAATTTCATTAAAATCTTTACCAAGAATCGTGCTAACCTGAGTTCTATAGTTGTTAATTTTATCTAAAAACTCTTGACCGTCTGCTTTATAATCACCGTCATCCCCTTTAAAGAAATGATCATCCAAGAATTTTTCTTTATCCATCGTTGTATAATCTTTTGGATCTTCCACGGTGGCTTTCATTTCACTTTTTAAGCTATCGATATAGACGAAAAAGTCTTGTGATAGTTCTTTTATTTTATCGGCTTTGATTGCTTCATCACCGTACTTTTCTTTTTGCTCTGAAGCCTTATTTGCTAAATTAGCATACGAATTCGTATTTCTTAAATCAGCTGCTTCGTTGGATGCTGTTAATTTCTCATCCATTAAACCAAAGGCTTGTAAGACTTCCTTAGACATATTTAACGCTAACATTGCGATAAAAATTAAATACATCAAGTTAATCATTTTCTGCCTTGGTGATAAATTACCTCCTGCCATTCTTAATAGTTTTTTTTAGGGTTAATTAATTATTAATTGTTAAAGCCTTAACTAATTAAGATCTTGTATTTGACATTGCAGATAACATTCCACCATATACGCCATTTAAAGAAGATAAGTTCGTTGCTAAAGATTGCATTTGTTCTTTCAAACGTTCGGCATTTTCAATGGTTTCGTCATTCAATTCTGACTGACGTTGAGCGCTATTCATTTGAACTTTATATAAACTGTTTAAAGATTCCATTTGACTTGCGGCAACCGTTAATTGCTCGCTGTAACGCGTAGTTGCAGTTATTGAATCTGCAGCCGGTGCGATATTCTCAGCAGCACCTGCAAAACTTTGAATACTTGTTGCTAATCTTGCCATTTTATCAGAGTCTAAGTTTGCTTGTTGCAACATATCATCTAATTTTTGAGACAATAAACCTTCGGCATCTTTGGAACCTGGTTCGTTACCTTCTCCACCTGTTAGTTCTGGGTAAACTTTGGCCCAATCCAAATCGTCTTCAACAGGTTCAAAAGCTGAAAGTGCAAAAACCGCTGCTTCTACCATCATTCCTAATATTAACATTTCGGTACCACCCGGCCAGTGCACAATTTTGAAAAGTGCTCCTAAAATTACTACTGCGGCTCCGAGACCGTACGCCATGTTAAAAATCTTCTTTGTTTTTTTTGATTGTGCCATAATTCTTTTAGTTTTTTAGATTATTATTATTGATAAATTAAGCTACTATATTATTATTTATTTCCTTTCATTTTTGTTCCCATGAAATCTTGTACTGTTCTAAAGCCAATATAACTTCTGGCTGAATCACCGTATTCGTAATCACGTGTACCTACTTCTAAGAAGTATGCTACATCTTTCCAAGATCCACCACGAATTACTTTTCTCTTGTTCGAATTATCTTCCACATTTGGATTGATTGTTGAACCTAAGTAGTAAGAAGATGGGTTGTATGCTGTATTTGTCCATTCTGCAACATTACCAGCCATATTGTATAAACCATAATCATTTGGGTTATACGATTTTGCTTCTAAAGTATACAAAGCTCCATCTGCCGCATAATTCCCTCTTTCTGGTTTAAAGTTTGCTAAGAAACAACCTCTATCAGTTGTGGTATAAGGCCCACCCCAAGGGTATTTTGCATATTCCAAACCTCCTCGAGCAGCATACTCCCACTCGGCTTCTGTTGGAAGTCTAAAACGTGGTTCTCTACCAGAACTCTTTTTTTGAGTTGCCAAATAGTTATTTCTTTTATCGGTACGGAAATTACAAAATGCTTTTGCTTGCTCCCAAGTAACACCTACTACCGGATAGTCATTATACGCTTGATGCCAGAAATAATCTTGATGCATCGGATCATTATAAGAATAGTTAAAATCTTTTACCCACACTGCTGTGTCCGGATATATTTGTACTTCTGTTTTTTTCAAAAACTCTTTCGTGCCACCATCGGTACGTGCAGCCCCTTCTCTATCAAAAGAAACATAAGTATAAACTAATTTTTTAGTATCAATTCTTCTCTTTCTGTCCATGGACTCATCAATAGGTAAATACAAACTATCCATTGCTTCTGCATAATATTCATCTGGAAACTCACTGGTATTCCAAACTAAATCCACATCCCAATTTAAAAAACGTCCTTCTGTTGGAGAATTGATATCCCCTAAACTTCCGTAGTTATCCATCATATATTTGTAATATGCATTATCGGTACTGTCTTGTTCTTTAAACTTATATTTTGAGATACCACTCATATCCCCTTTCTTTTGCTCAATCGGAGCGCCTCCACCAATATTAGCCTCTTCAGCAAGAATAGCTAATTTTGTTCTTAGTATAGAATCTCTTACTCTAAAAACAAATTCGCGATATTCACTATTGGTAATTTCTGTCTCATCCATATAATATGGTCTAACAGTTACTGTTCTTGAAGGAGCACTAAAAGAACCAGCGACATCTTCATCACCTTTTCCCATGGTAAATGCACCACCAGGAATTAAAACCATTCCGAAAGGCTTTTCAGGAAAGAATTTTTTGTTGGAATTTACTCCTGTCAATTGCCCTCTATCATTACCTGATTTACAACTAGATAATAATGCAATCGTAACGAGAAGCAGAATTAGGTTTAACTTTTTCATAATTTTTACTTTTTCTAACAAGACTAGGTAATTGTTGTTAAATTAATTTTATTAAGATTTATTTGCTGCTTTTTTTTGCGAATTTATACCACAAGAAATAGCAAAGAATTCATACTTTGTTCCCTAAGAACGATAAAAAAACTTCTTTAGTGTGTATTAACTTAATTTTCTGAAAGTTTTTAACCACCTTTCGGGATATACCTGATTATTTGCTGTTAAATAATCTTGGTACGTACAAGGTATTAACGTGGTTTTATTTGATTTATTATTGCGGTAAGTAATCTCCATCCACCAACGTTCACTTTTATTGCTTTTATAAAAGTTAATGGATTCATTTTCAATCAATACAATATATTTTTTATATTTCTTTTTTGATTCAAAAGGATATTCTGAGATACGATAGTTAAAGCCCTCCATAAAATACCAAATTATTTGCGCTATTAAATGAGCTGTTTGTCCGCGCTCGTCAAATTTAGCATTGAATTCATAAATTCCAAATGAAGATACTTTTTTACTAATGCCTGCATAGCGCGCAATAGAGCATATCTGATCTCCATAAAAACCATTTGGCACACCGTTACTATTACCAGGAGCATCACTAATACGAACTGCTCCTAAATCGACACTCACCATATCCGCATCACGTAAAATAGGTTCAACAATAGTAAGGTCTTTAGTGACTTCTCCCAAACGATAGGCATCAAAATGTAATTTTTCAATCAAATCAATTTCCTCTTGAGAGTTAAAAAATGTTTGAAAACCAATATTGCTATAATTAAATAAATTATTGGGATTTTCCATCACTATCTTATGTAAATAATTATGTGATGTTATGGTATCTTCCAGTTCTCCTAAATCAAATTTATTATCAACGACCGCCAAATTTACGGTTTGCTCTAATTTATCGTAGGCTCTATAATTGGCATAAGTCAAATCTTGGCTTCCACCTATAATAATAGGTATAATATTTTTTTTAAGGAGTATTGCAAGTACTTCTTGCAGTAAAAAATAAGTATCGGTAACTTCTTTTCCTTGAGGCACATTTCCGAGATCGGCGATTGTGGTATTCCAATTTCCTGGAAACATTTGGTATAAAAACTTTCGAATATGCTCTAAACCCTTGCCTGTACCAATATTATCAACGGCGTTTCTCCCTTCAAGAACTCCAAGAATAGCAATCTGAACATTATCTAATTCAGGAAGACCATTTTTTTTGGTATGAATTTTCATGGTCTTACCAAGCGATAAATCGGATAATAAAGCAGGGTATGCTGCAGCAATGTCTTCAACTGGTAAAAGAAGTTCTAAACTCATACAAACGAGTGATTCTAATTGGAAGTTTATTAAATTTATACTTTGTTTATTTCTGAATTTAAGCCCCTATTCTACTTCCCTTCTCCATAATTTGCCAAAGGTTTTGGGTTAAGATATTGCATAGTTTGAGAACTTAATCCATCCTAAGCAAAATTTAAATAGTTTCTTAATTAGACGCAAAGTTAGCACAAAAAGTTTATTTTTTTACGCTTTTTCTTTTTGCTGTAGGCTTCTTAGTTACTTTCTTTTTAGCCACTTTCTTTTTAGGTGCATTTTTTTCAATAATCGCCTTAACTTCTTCTAAGGTCAAACTTGGTGCATCAACCGTTTTCGGAATTTCCACTTTTATTTTTCCTTGCAAAATATGATGTCTGCCCCATCGCGCTTTTTCAACTCGAATTCCTTCTTCTTTCCAGTTGTGAACAACCTTATCAATTTCTTTTTGCTTTTTAGCCTCAATTAATTCGACAATGTCATCAAAAGACAAGTTATCAAAATCGTATTTCTTGTTCACATTAATGAACATGCTATTCCATTTTAAAAAGGGACCAAATCTTCCAACTCCTTTTTGTACCGGTAAATTTTCATAACTAGCGATAGGAGCATCTGCTTCTTTCTTTTCTTCAATTAATTGGATGGCTCTTTTCAATGTTACATCCATTGGGTTTTCATCTCTATCTAAGGAAACAAACATTGCGTCAAAACGAATGTACGGACCAAACCTTCCATTTGAAACAACAACTTCTTCCCCTTCATATTCACCCAAAGTTTTTGGCAATTGGAATAAATCCATCGCTTCCTCATAGGTTATGCTCTCAATATTTTGATCGTTTTGCAGACTTGCGAATTTTGGTTTTTCTTCATCGGTTGCTTCACCAATTTGAACCATAGCACCAAATCGACCTAAGCGAGCATAAACATTTTTACCACTTTCAGGATCTATTCCTAGTAATCTTTCTCCTTTCGCACGATCAGCATTTGCTGCGACATCTTCTACTGTATGATGAAAATCACCATAAAACTCTTTAATCATTTGGATCCAATCTCCATTCCCTTCGGCGATGTCATCAAATTCTTTTTCAACTTTTGCAGTAAAACTAAAGTCTAAAATATTAGAAAAATTCTCTACCAAGAAATCATTTACAATTCTACCAATATCTGTCGGAATTAACTTTCCTTTATCTGCTCCTACTTTCTCCGTTAGGGTTTTAGTTTCTACCTTATTATTTTCAAGTGCGATTTGGGTATACTCTCTTTCTGCACCTTCAACCACTCCTTTTGCAACATAATCTCTTTTTTGAATGGTAGAAATTGTTGGCGCATAGGTAGATGGTCTACCAATGCCCAATTCTTCTAACTGCTTAACCAAAGAAGCTTCTGTAAAACGATAAGGTGCTTTTGTATAGCGCTCGGTTGCAGTTATATAGTTATTCTCTAAAATTTCACCAACTTTTAAGGCCGGTAACATTCCTTCTTGTTCTTCCTCTTCAAAATCCGTTCCTTCCAAATATACTTTTAAAAAGCCCTCAAATTTGATTACTTCTCCATTTGCAGTGAACACATTTTTATTCTTATTATTTTTGATTCTTACATTGGTACGCTCTAATTTCGCGTCACTCATTTGAGATGCCAAAGTTCTTTTCCAGATTAAATCATATAATCGGTCTTGATCATAATTCACTGAAACGGTACGCATGCTCATATCTGTCGGACGAATAGCTTCGTGCGCCTCTTGTGCACCTTTTGATTTATTTGTAAAATTTCTTGGATGACTAAAATCCCGACCGAATAATGACGTAATTTCTTCTTTTGCCTCTTTTTTTGCGTCTTCAGATAAATTAACGCTATCTGTTCTCATATAAGTTATCAAACCAGCCTCGTACAAACGCTGCGCTACTTGCATAGTTTTCGCCACCGGAAAATATAATTTTCTCGATGCTTCTTGCTGTAAAGTTGAAGTGGTAAATGGTGCTGCTGGAGTTTTTTTCGCAGGTTTTGTAGCTAAATCATCAACCTTAAATTCTGCCGCAATACAAGTGTTTAAAAATTTCTCAGCCTGTTTGTGCGTTTCAAAATTCTTTGGCAATTGCGCTTTAAACTTTTTATCTTCATTTGTTGTGAATTCCGCCGTTACTTTATAAGATGCAACCGGCTGAAAACTTTCAATTTCTCTTTCTCGCTCCACAATCAATCGTACCGCTACAGATTGCACTCTACCGGCAGAAAGACCTCCTTTAACTTTACGCCACAATACTGGTGACAATTCATAACCAACTAATCGATCTAAAACTCGTCGAGCTTGTTGTGCATTTACTAAATTATAATCAATACTTCTTGGATGCTCAACGGCATTTAAAATTGCTTTTTTAGTAATCTCATGAAAAACAATACGCTTTGTCTTTTCATCTTTTAAATTTAATTGTTCAGCTAAATGCCATGCAATTGCCTCTCCTTCACGATCTTCATCACTTGCCAACCAAACCATGTCAGCTTTTTTTGCTAAAGATTTTAGTTTTTTCACCACTGCCTTCTTATCATCAGAAACACTGTAATTTGGCATAAAGTCTCCATCAACATTTACTCCAAGTTCTTTAGAAGGTAAATCAGCAATGTGACCAAAACTAGATTCTACAACAAAATCTTTTCCCAAAAATTTCTCAATTGTTTTTGCCTTTGCAGGGGACTCTACGATAACTAAATTCTTCGCCATTCTTTTTCTATTAATATATTTATGGTGTGTTGCAAAAGTTATTCAATTGCATATAGCCATAACATTTTTCAGACTGCAAAAGTATATAGAATTTTTTAAATCCAAATTTTTAATCGGTTTTTTAAAAAAATCATTATTAATTAATTAGATAAATATTCGAATTATAAGCAAGAAAACACCTTCTTTTTAACACTTTTTTTATGTCAAAATGTCAGGAGAAGTCATTTAAGATTGTATCTTTGCAAACCAAATTAGAAATATGGCGAGCGAAAATATTATCGACGAAAAAAAACAAGGAGAAGCCTTAATTACAGAAAGTAAAGTAGGAAATACAAAGAAGCTTTTTATAGAAAGTTATGGTTGTCAAATGAATTTAAGCGACAGTGAGATTGTTGCGTCCATTTTAGCAAACGAAGGTTTTGATACTACTCCAAATTTAGAAGAAGCAGATCTGGTTTTGGTAAATACCTGTTCTATTCGTGAAAAAGCAGAACAAACAATCCGAAAAAGATTACAAAAATATAATCGTGTAAGACGTATAAATCCAAACATGAAAATTGGTGTTTTAGGATGTATGGCAGAACGCTTGAA